>DATHIT010000952.1:0-10882 GCA_035489915.1 Pseudonocardia sp.
ATATGCCGCGCCGCGTGGCGAGAGCCGGTAACCCACCTCGAGGCTGAGCGTCAAGCCGAGATTTTTCAGTTTCCGCACGTCCGCCTTGAACGGGTCCCGCTCGCGGCCGAGGGCGGCGGCCAGATCCCCGGCGCGGACCCCGGGCTTCGCGGCGATCACGTCCAGGATGGCCGCGGTCCACGGGCCGTGCGTGCTCGCCGCGTCCAGTCGGGCCAGCCGCCGATCCAGCTCGGCCCGCTGCTCGGCGTCCATCTGCTCGCCGGCGGCCAGGGCGGTGCGTGGATCGGCCCCGGCGTGGTGGAACTCCACCCGGTACAGCGGAAGCTCCTCGGCTCCGCGCAGGTTGTCCGACAGCGCGCCCACTCCGGGATAGCCGGCGGCGCGGGCATCGGCGTCGGTGATCGAATCCGGGCTCACCACGGTCACCGCGTCGATCTCGATCAGGCCACCGCCGGCCACCCGGTGTCGGCGGCCGGCCACCGCGCGCGGAGTCCGCCAGCGGCGGAAGGTCAGGGTGATCGAACCGTCCGCGATGCCCGGCCAGAACCTCTGCTCGAACAGCACCTGTCTCAGAGTAAGACGTTCGCCACTTGCCGAGGCGGCCACACTGCGGCCATGGTCGCTCGCCCGCCTGTCGCGGACACTTCGGTCGGGCGCGCGCTGCGGGTGGTCGAGGTGGTCGCCGAGGCCGGCGACGGGGTCACCACGAAGTCCATCGCCCGGCGACTCGGTCTCACCCTGCCCACCACATACCGACTGCTGGCCACCCTGGTCGACGAGGGTTACCTGGTCCGGCTGCACGAACCGCGCGGATACGGGCTGGGTTACCGCCTCGGCGAGCTGGCCCGCCGGCTGTCCGACCAGCTCGCCATGCCGTGGCCGGTCCGGGGGATTCTGCACGAGGTGCACCGGAGCGCCGAGGGCGCGGCGTACTACGCGGTGTTCCGCGACGACCTGGTGGTGGTCGCGCACGTGGACGACTGCCCGACCCACCCAGCGCCCGCCGTGCTGCGGATCGGCCAGCCGGTGCCGGCGCACGCCGTCGCGGCCGGCAAGGTGCTACTCGCCGGAGCGGATCGGCGCCGGCTGGCCGAGCTGTTGGTCGAGCCGTTGCGCCCGCTCACCGGGAAAACCGTGGTGGACGGGGCCGGGTTGGTCCGCGAGCTGGAGCGGGTACGGGAGGCCGGGGTGGCCGTCGAGCTGGGTGAGCTGCTTCCCGGCCGGGCTGGCCTGGCGGCACCGGTGCGCGGCAACCGCGGCGAGGTGATCGGCGCGCTGGGCATCTCGGTGACCGGCTCGGACTTTGCGCCGCGCCGGGCGGGCCTGGAGCGCGTGGTGCGGGACGGCGCCGCGCGGGCGACCCACGAACTGGCCGAACGGTCCGCGGCCGGCTGACCCCGTGAGTGGTATTGGTCGTCATAGCGACCAATACCACTCACAGGTACTACGGTCCGCGGGGTGGTTTCCGCTGACTACGCCGAGCTGGTCCGCTACGAGCGCGATGGCCATGTCGCCACCATCACCTACAACCGCCCGGAGCGGTTGAACGCCATCGACGGCGCGATGCGGCGCGGGTTGAACGCCGCGTTCACCCGGTTCCGGGAGGACGAAGAGGCGTGGGTCGCCATCGTGACCGGGGCCGGCCGGGCGTTCTGCGCGGGCGCGGACCTGCGCGGCGAGGGTGACTCGGCCGGGGAGTTCGCCGGCACCTTCTGGGAACGGCCCACGGTGAACTCCTTCGAGAGCGGCTGGGAGATCTTCAAGCCGGTGATCGCGGCGGTGAACGGCTACTGCCTCGGCTACGGGTTGACGCTGGTCACCTGGTGCGACTTCGTGATCGCCAGCGAGCGGGCCGAGTTCGGCTTTCCCGAGGTGCGGATCGGGGTACCCACCATCGTCGGCGCGATCCGGCTGCCCCGGAAGCTGAACTGGCAGTACGCGATGGAGCTGCTGCTCACCGGGGACCGGATCGACGCGGCCAGGGCGCACGAGATCGGGCTGGCCGGTTGGGTGGTGCCGCACGACGAGCTGATGGTCGAGGCGCGCGCCCTGGCCGCCCGGCTGGTGCGTGCCGCGCCGCTGGCCGCCAGGGCGATCAAAGAGCTCGCGGTACGCACCGCCGACCTGCCGATGACCGACGCCATCCGGTTCGGCGAGACCATGCGCCGGGTGGCCGGGGCCACCGAGGATGCCGCCGAGGGTCGGGCGGCCGCCGCACAGCGCCGGGAACCCCGATGGCGCGCTCGATGAAAAAAAACTGAGTTGACCTGAACCACGGTTGACGTCGTGAAATAGAGGGGTGACGCACACCGAGCGCCCCGCCGAGCACACCCGGAAGGCCGAATCCGCCGAACCCACCGCCCCCGCGCCGAGGCGTCAACTACCCAGGGCGCTGCGCCCGTTCCGGCACCGGGACTACCGGTTGTTGATCGGCTCGGTCGCCGCGTCGCTGTTCGGCACCGGGTTGTGGATGGTCGCGGTGGCCTGGCAGGTGATCGCGCTCGGCGGCGGACCGGCGCAACTGTCGGTGGTGGCCACCGCGTCGAGTCTCGGACTGGTGCTCTGCGTGCTGTTCGGCGGGGTCGCGGCGGACCGGGTGCCGCAACGTGCCCTGCTGCGCGCGGTCGAACTCGTCCGGGTGCTCGCCACCGGCACCGCCGCCGCGCTCGCGCTGACCGGCTCATTGCAGCTCTGGCACCTGGCGGTGATCGCCTTCGTGCTGGGTTCGGCGGAGGCCTTCTTCTATCCGGCCTACTCCGCGCTGCTGCCGGCCATGCTGCCGGCGGACGAGCTGCTCGCCGCCAACGGCGTGGAGGGCACGCTGCGCCCGATCGCGGCCTGGGCGCTCGGTCCGGCGCTGGCCGGCGTGGTGGTCGCCGCGTTCGCGCCTGGCGTGGCGTTCGGGCTGACCGCCGTGATCTACCTGCTCGCGCTGGGCGCGCTGCTGCTGATGCGCCCGGTCCCCGTGGTGGAGCGGACCGAGCGTGCCTCGCTGCTGCGCGACCTCGGCGAGGGCTTCGGCTACCTGTTCCGCACCGGCTGGCTGTTCGCCACGCTGGCCTTCGCCACCCTGTACGTGCTGATGATCATCGGGCCGATCGAGGTGCTGTTGCCGTTCGTGGTGCGCGATCAGGCCGGCGGCGGAGCGGGTGAGTACGCCACCGTGCTGGCCGCGTTCGGCATCGGCGGCGCGGCGGGCTCGCTGCTGGTCTCGTCCTGGCGGCTGCCCCGGCGCTACCTGACCTGGATGCTGCTGCTCTGGGGTGCCGGGGCGGCGCCGCTGGTGTTGATCGGGCTGACCCGCCAGATCTGGGTGATGGCCGCCGCGACATTTGTGGTCGGCGCCACCGGCGCGGTGGCCATGGTCATCTGGGGCACGCTGCTGCAGCGCCGGGTGCCGCCCCGGCTGCTCGGCCGGGTGTCCAGCCTGGACTTCTTCGTCTCGCTGGCGCTGATGCCGATCTCCATGGCGGTGGCCGGCCCGGTCGGCGAATGGCTGGGTCTCGGGGTCACCTTCGTGCTGGCCGGCTCGGTGCCGGTATTGCTCGCGGTGGCCGCGATCCTGGCCTGGCGACTGCCCCGGGATGAGATCGCCCATCCGCTGGACGCCGCGCCGGAGCCGGAGCCGACCGATGCCGCCTAGGAAGGCCGGCGGGCAGGCGCTAGCGGGGGCGCAGGCCGTCGATCAGCACGCCCAGCGTGCGGGCGCGCAGGGCCGGGTCGTCCCCGGTGTACTCGGCGGTGCGGGACAGCCCGACCATCAAGGCCATCAGCTCGTCGCCGCCGATATCCGGGCGCACCGCGCCGACGGCCTGGGCCCTGGCCAGCAGGGTCTCCCCGGCCTGGCGCAGGTCGGCCTTGGCCGGCGCGGCGGCGGCGGCCAGGTCCACCCCGGAGGCGGCCAGCACGTCGTGGAACGCCCGCTTGGCGCAGGACTCGATGACCACGCAGTCCAGGAAGGCAAAAAACGCCGGCCCCGGGTTCTCGGCGCGGGTCAACTTGTCTGCCTCGCCGACCACCCGCTCCAACCGTGCCAGGTACACCGCCTCGAGCAGCGACTCCTTGGTGGGGAAGTGCCGGAACACGGTGCCGATGCCCACACCGGCGCGGCGTGCCACCTCCTCGGTGGACGCGCCAGGGCCGTCCTCGGTGAATACCCGCTCGGCCTCGGCCAGCAGGCGTTCCCGGTTACGCCGCGCGTCAGCCCGCACTCCGTTCTCCGTCCGTTGACAACCGGAGTCATGACTCCGTATCTTCGGTCGAAGAGGAGTCGACACTCCGGATAGTACGCCAGCCAGTCCCGATACCGGGAGGGATCATGGGCCCATCACCGAGTGAAGTGTTCCGACTGTTGCTGCGTGGCGTCACCGAGCGGCGGTGGTCGGAGTTGCCCGAGCTGTATGCCGAGGACACCGTGGTGCGCCATCCCTTCCTGCGCTACGGCGGCCCGGTGCTGCACGGGCGGGAGGAGGTGCGGGCGCATTTCGCGGCCGCCGCCGAACTTCCCCTGGAGATGGGCGCCAGGGACGTGGTGATCCACGAGACCACGGACCCGGAGGTGGTCATCGGTGAGTTCCGCTACGTCGGCCGGTTCACCGACACCGGCCGGGAGTTCTCCGCCACCAACATCTTTGTCACCCGGGTGCGCCACGGGTTGATCGTCGAAGCGCGGGACTACGCCGACCACCTGAACTTCGCCGCGGCCGCCGGCCGGCTGGATGAACTACTTGGGGAGTTCGCACCGGTCTGATCCGTATTAGGTTCGGGGCATGTCAGTGCCGACTCAGCCGCCCGCGTCCCTGTCCATCTCTCGGCTGACCGAGCCGCCCTTCCGGGCCGATCACGTCGGCAGCCTGCTCCGCCCGCCGGCGCTGCTGGCGGCCAGGGAGGCGCACGCCCGCGGTGATCTCTCCCCGGCTGACCTGCGCGGCGTGGAGGACGAGGCGATCACCACGGTGGTGGCGCTGCAGGAGGACATCGGGCTGCGCGCCGCCACCGACGGGGAGTTCCGCCGCACCTCGTGGCACATGGACTTCATCTACCAGCTCGGCGGGATCCAGAAGACCGACGAGCAGATGCGGGTGCGGATGCGCAATGCGACCGGGGAGAACTCGTTCACCTCGGCGGGCCTGGCGGTGCGTTCCCCGGTCCGGTTGGCGCACACCATCTTCGGGGAGGACTTCCAATACCTGGCCAGCCAGGTGCGCACCGCGGTGGCGAAGCTGACCATCCCCTCGCCCAGCATGGTGCACTACCGCAGCGGTACCGCCGCGATCGACCGTTCTGTCTACCCGGACGTCGAGGAGTTCTGGGCTGACCTGTCCGCCGCGTACGCCGACGAGGTGCGGGCGGTTGGCGAGCTGGGCTGTCGGTACCTGCAGTTCGACGACACCAGCCTGGCCTACCTGAACGACCCCGCCCAGCGGGCCATGATGGCCGAGCGGGGCGAGGACGCCGAGCATCAGCACCTGCGGTACATCCAGCTGATCAACGCGGCGTTGGCCGGTCGGCCGCCGGGCATGCGGGTCACCACGCACATGTGCCGGGGCAACTACCGCTCCTCCTGGGCGGCCGAGGGCGGCTACGACTTCGTGGCCGAGGCGCTGTTCGGCGAGCTGAACGTGGACGGGTTCTTCTGCGAGTTCGACGACGAGCGCTCCGGCGGGTTCGAGCCGCTGCGGTTCGTGCCGCCGAGCAAGCGGGTGGTGCTCGGGCTGGTCACCAGCAAGCGCCCGGAGCTGGAGTCCAAGGATCTGCTCAAGCGGCGGGTGGACGAGGCCAGCAAGTACGTCCCGCTGGACCAGCTGTGCCTGTCCCCGCAGTGCGGGTTCTCTTCCACGGTGGAGGGCAACGCGCTCACCTTGGACGAGCAGGTGGCCAAGCTGCGCCTGGTGGTGGAGACCGCCGAGGAGATCTGGGGCTGACCGCTCCCTTCGGCTATCTGGCGGAGGCGGCTACGACCTCGAACCGCCTGATCCGCCTGAACCGCCCGATCCGCCCGAACCGCCCGAACCGCCCGAACCGCCCGAACCGCTGGAGCTGCTGCTCTTCGAGCCGGAGGAGCTGGACTTACCGGATCGAGACGACGAGGACCGCGACTTACTGGACGACCTGCTCGACGACTTGCCGGCCTTGGACTTGGAAGACCTGGAGGACCTGCTCGACTCCTTGCCGGACGACTTCTTGGCGGACCGGCTCGATTCCTTCGACGAGTTCGACGACTTGCTCGAGGACTTGGCGGACTTGTTGGTCGAGCCGCTCGACTTCTCCGCCGAACTACCGCGGGAGGTGGCCCCCGAGGAGGAGCTACCGGTGGCGCTACTGGACGACTTGCCGGCGGCGCTACCGGACGATTGACCCTGGGCATTGCCGGACGACCGGGCCTGGGGGCTGGCGGAGGACGTGCCGGTGCTCTGGGAGGCCGCGCCGCCGGAGGACGTGCCGGTGCTCTTGGAGGCTGAGGCACCGCCGGAAGACGTGCCGGTGCTGTTGGACGCCGAAGCACCGCCGGAAGCTTCGCCGGCAGCCGCGTTTCGGGAGGCGTCCCCGCCGGCGTTCGAGGACTGCCCGCCGGTGTTCTCCGAAGGGGCGTTCCGCGCCGGGCCGGTCGAGTTGCCCGTCGAAGCGCCCGATCCGTTGCCCGCACCCCGGGCCGAGTTGCGGGTTCCACCGGACTGCGCTGACCTACCCCTGTCCCCGGGGGCCGCGGCTGAGGGCGCCTCACCGCGCTTCGCCGAGGTGTGCCCACCGCCGACGCCGAGGGGATGACCGCCGCGGCGGGCCGGGTCGGTGCCGGGGTGGCTCGATCCCCCCACCGATGACGTGGACTCGCCACCCGGGGCACCGAGGTCCAGAGCGTGTGGCGGGGAGCCAACCGTGCCACTGATCGGCACCGGACCGGTGGACCCCTCCGCGAGGATGGACTGGGTGGGCTCGCCCGGGGTTATCCCGTTGACGAGCTCGCGCACGGCCACCACGGCCGGGTCGGGAGCGACATGTCCGCCCAGCGCGGTGACCGCGGCCAGCGAGCCGACCGCGAGCACCGCGCCCGTCGCGCTGGCCAGCCGCATGCGCGGCGAGACGGCGGCTTGTACACCGGCGCGGTAGTGGCGCGGCCCCTTGGGACAGTTCAGCAGGGAGTCGTAGCCTTCGCGCAGCAGGAGAGCCGCGGCGGGAATGCCGGTACGCAGGGTGGGCGGGAGGTCAAGCCGAGACCAGCTCGGCGGCACCGCCGGGCGTCCGAGGAGTTCGGCCAGCGTAATCACTTTGCCAGCCGAGAGAGCACCACTCGTTTGATTCAAAGATATCCGCCTTAGTGACCCCTGTTTGGGGGGAGATGGGTCAAAAGCTGCCCGGACGCTAACAGAATTTCGACCTTGTAACTCCAATTGATTCAGGAATCTTCACCCAAAGGGCCCAGGCGCGGCCAACGAGTGAGACCCACTCAACAGGCCCGAAGAGCGCAAGCGAGCGCGGCCGATTGCGCGATCGGTTGGCTACTCCTAGTGAGTCATCGACCAGCGGAAATGATCAGGATACTGATTAATTACCCAATGCCGCGGTATCGCATTTACGCGTTTACCCGACGCGCTCCGAGGGCTCAGCTGCCGAGGTGGTCGGCGAGCTCGGGAAGGGAATTCACCACCACGTCCAGCTGATCATCGGGGCCGGGTTCCGGGGCGCTGCCGCCGGGGCCCCACTCGTCAGGGCGGCGGACATATCCGGTGCGCAGCCCCACGGATCTGGCGGCGGCCAGGTCGTCCAGATGCGCGGCCACCAGCATGACCTGGTCCGGGCGCAGCCCGAGCAGCCCAGGGGCGGAGAGGTAGGTCTCCGGGTCCGGCTTGTAGTGCCGCACGAGCTCGGCGGAGAGCACCAGGTCCCAGGGCAGCCCGGCGCGCTTGGCCATGTTCACCAGCAGCGCGACGTTGCCGTTGGACAGCGGCGCGATGATGTACCGGCGCTTCAGCCGCTCCAGCCCGGCCACCGAGTCGGGCCACGGATCCAGTCGGTGCCACGCGCCGACCAGGTGCTCCCGGTCGGCCTCGTCGACGGCGGCGGCCACGCCGAACTCGGCGAGCAGCTCGTCCAGCGAGGCGCGGTGCAACCCGTCCAGGTTCGTCCAGGGTTGCTCGCCGCCGCGTACCCGCTGCAGCGACGGCTGGTACCGGCCGCGCCAGGCATCGGCGAACGCCGGCCAGTCCACGCCGCTCAGCCCGTCGCGGGAGTCGGCGAGGGCCTGGCCCTCCCGGATGATCCCGCCGCGCCAGTCCACCACGGTGCCGAACACGTCGAAGATCAGCGCACCCACGTCCATGCGCCCATTACAGCGGAACCGCCGAGTGGCCACTCACGAGCGACAGACCCACACCGGGCCGCATCGGGTACCGCGTCAGCTCGTTGGGTTGCCTGATAGATCCCTGAGATATCCCCCACACCGGCTGTCGCGACGCTGCTCCAAGCCTGTGTAAGGCACCGGCCAGCCCGCCTCAGCCCAGCAGGAGGCTCGCGACCTGTGCTCCCCCTCACCGCGCTTCTCGGTGTGCTCGCGATGCCGAGCATGCTCCTAGGGTCAGCCCCGCTCCCTACCATGCCGCCCGCCCCCGCGGCTCTGACATGCAGGTATCCGGCTCAGGTTCTCGACCTGGCCAACTGGAAGATCACCCTTCCGGTGGCGAAGCCGGGCGATCCGACCAGTCCGCTGGAGGTCAAGCAACCCCAGCTGCGCACCTACTCCAACTCGCCGTACTTCGTCGCCAGCTCGCGATGTGACTCCGTGACGTTCCGAGCCCCGGTCAAGGGCGTGACCACCCCCGGCTCGACCTACCCGCGCTCGGAACTGCGCGAGATGGCCAACAACGGAGCGAACAATGCGAGCTGGTCGTCCACGCTCGGCACGCACCGCATCACCGCGACCGAGGCGTTCACTGCCTTGCCCAAGGTCAAGCCGCATCTGGTGGGCCTGCAGGTCCGTGACGCGAACGACGACCTCTCCGCGTTCCGCCTGGAAGGCAGCAATCTCTACATCACCGACGGCAACAACTCGCACTACAAACTCGTCACCGACCTCTACACCCTGGGCACCCGCTTCGAGGCCAAATTCGAGGTCAGCGGGGGCATGATTCGGGCCTATTACAACGGGGTGCTGCAGGCCACCCTTCTGAAGGTCTTCACCGGCGGGTACTTCAAGGCAGGCGCCTACACCCAGGCCAACTGCACCAACTCCTCGCCGTGCAGCAGCGACAACTATGGCTCAACAGCGATCTACAAATTGACGCTCTTTCATCAACTCCCCGCCTTGAACCAGATGCTGCCGCCGGTGACGGTGCCTGTCCCATCGGTTGGCCTGATGCCGTACTAGTAGGGCGCTCCTAAGGGGCGCCGAGGTTGTAGCGATCGGCGAGCAGGCCTCGGCAGTAGCCACCGTTCGCTTCCATGCCGACCCGGGTGGTGCGGGCCCGGCGCAGGTGCAGTGGCATCGCCTCCAGCGTCACCCGCTGCCCCTCGGCGTCGATCAGCAGCGCGGCCTCGTCACCGGCGGGCAGTTCGAGCAGGCCCCGCCGGTGCCGCAGCCGGTCCAGGTCCGGCGAGGGCGGCACGTCGCCGAGCCCGGCGGCGCACAGCCGCTCCGGCGTCCACCCGTCGGCCAGCAGCGGGCGGGCCACCCGATCCTGGCCGGCCAGCACCGCCTTGTGCAGGAAGTTGGCCCGCAACTCGGCCAGCTCGTCCTGCGCCTCGCCCTGGAACGACGCGACGAAGCCGGCCCGCGCGGCCACCCCCTCGTTGATGGTCTGCGAGGCGAAGTGGTCGTCCAGCAGGATGGACGCCTCGGTCACCCCGTCCACCGCCATCACCGCGTCGTACGCGTCGGCCACCATCAGGAAAGCGAAGTTGGGCGCGCAGAAGTAGGTCGGCAGCCGCAGGTGCACCTCGACCGCGCCGCCGTCTGCGCCCGCTTCGGACACCGCACAGGACGAGACGAAGTCCAGGGATAGGACCGACTCGTCCAGCTCCGGGTCGCGCACCGTGTCCAGCGCGGCGTACACGCGGTCGCGCAGGCTCACGCCTGGGCTCCGGCTTGACCGGTGACGAGTTCTTCGCCGGGTTGTTCGGGTTGTCCGGCGGTGGTGTCGCGCCCGGCGCCGAGTTGGGCTTCGGCGGGTACCGGGATGTCGTAGAGCCGGGCGGCGTTGAGCCCGAGGATCTTCTTTTTGCTGTCGGTGGTCAGCCGGGGGTAGTCGGAGAACTGGTCCTCGTCGGGCATCTGCCAGTCGACCAGGCCCTCGACCTGCCACTTCGGGGTCCAGATGTTGTAGTCCCCGCCGTAGAGCATCTTGTCCTCACCGACCCAGAACAACAGCTCACCCATCACCTTGGCGAAAAACTTCGGCCGCGCGTACATCAAGCCGCCGACCACCACGCTCAAGCCGGCGTAGACGTTGGGCTCCTGCACCGCCATGAAGCAGAAGTCCTCGATCCGGGGCAACCCCACGTGCTCCACGATGAAGTTCAACCCCTGGAACGACGTGGCTGCCGTGTCCACGTCGCGCACGTCGAAGGCGTCCTTGTCCAGCGGCCAGATCGTCGGGCCCTTGTGCACATGGACGTTCTTGATGCCCAGCTCCTGGGTCTTCTCCAGGAACCGGAATGCCTCCGGGTCACGCAGCGTCCAGCCGCGCGAGCCGTCCCGCCATTCCGCCGTGTAGAGCTTCACGCCGGTGAAGTTGTAGCGCTTGTGGTCCTCTTCCAGCTGCTTGATGCCGGCGTCGCCCTCGCGCGGGTCCCAGCGCCCGTTCACGATCAGCTTGCCCGGGTACCGCTCGGCCAGCGCGCCGTTGCGCTCCAGCGTGTTGAAGCCGTCCTTGTACCACTCCCGCAGGAA
>DATHIT010000953.1:0-7987 GCA_035489915.1 Pseudonocardia sp.
GCCGCCGCCTACGACCAGTTGCTCGCCGAGGGGTGGCTGGCCGGCAAGCGCGGCTCCGGCACGTTCATCACCGCCGCCCCGCCGATCCACCGGGTGCGGGCACAGGCCTCCGCCGTCAACGAGCAACCCGCCGGTGGAAACCTGGCGACGGTGGCCCCGGCCGACTCGGTGGATCTGTCGGCGGAGTCCGAGCTGGTTGACCTCACCGCCGGCCGCCCCTGTCTGGACGTGCTGGACCGGGCGGCCTGGCGGCGGGCCTGGCGAGCCGCGGCGGACCGGCCGCCGGCCCGGGTGGTCGACTACGCCGGGCATCCCGAGTTCCGCCGCGCCGTGATCGACCACCTCCTCCGGCACCGGGGGCTGGCCGCGCGGCCGGACCAGCTGCTGGCCACCTCGGGTACCACCGCCGGGCTGGACGAGGTGGCCGCCACGCTGCCGCCCGGCGCGCGGGTCGCCCTGGAGGAGCCCGGGTACCAGCGCGCGGCGGTGACGCTGGAGGCCAGGGGGCTGCGGGTGGTGCCGGCCGAGGTGGACTCCGACGGCCTGCGGGTGGACCGGCTGCCGAGCGGGCTGTCCGCCGTGTACTGCACCCCGGCGCACCAGTTCCCACTGGGCTCGCGGCTGTCCGCCGGCCGCCGGGTGGCGCTGGTGGAGCGGGCCCGGGCGGAGGGTTTCCTGGTGCTGGAGGACGACTACGACGGCGAGCTGCGCTACGACGTGGCCCCGCTGCCGCTGCTCGCCGCGCTCGACCCGGATGTAGTGGCCTACCTGGGCACCAGCAGCAAACTGCTCACCCCGGCGCTGGGCGTGGGCTGGCTGGTGGCCCCGCCGGTGCTGCACGCCCGGTTGTTGGCCGCCCGGCAGCGGGCCGCGATTCGTCCCTCGCCGGCCGGCCAGCTGGTGTTCGCCGCGTTGGCCGAGTACGGCGACCTGGCCCGGCACCTGCGCCGGCTGCGCGCCGAGCTGACCGAGCGGCGGCAGCGGGTGGTGGAGGCGATTGCCGGCACCGGCGCCCCGGTGCTCGGCGATGCGGCCGGCGGGCACCTGCGGATCGGTCTGCCCTCGGCGCGGGCGGAGCAGGCGGTGATCGACGGAGCGGCCCGGGCCGGGGTGCTGGTGCCCGGCCTGAGCGAGTACCACTGGGGTCCGGCCAGGGTGTTCGGGGTGTCGGTGGGATATGCCGGGCCGACCCGGGGCGAGCTGGAGCCGGCGGTGGCGGTGGTCGCCGAGATGGTCCGGCGGGCCTGGGCGGAGTGCTGATCGGGGCGGGCGGCTACGCTCGCCGGCCATGGAGCAGCGCCAGGGTGGACCACACGGACAGCAGCGCATCCGGGTCGCGGTGGTGTTCGGCGGGCGCAGTAGCGAACATGCCATCTCCTGCATCTCGGCTGGCAGTGTGCTCGCCTATCTGGACCGGGAGCGGTTCGAGGTGCTGCCGGTCGGGATCACCAGGGACGGCGGCTGGGTGCTCGGCCAGGACGACCCGAGGGCGCTGACCATCCAGAACCGGGAACTGCCCGAGGTGGACACGACCGGCACCGCGCTGGCCCTCTCGGCGGACCCGACGCGGAGTGGCCTGGTGCGCCTGGACGAAGGCAGGGCCGGCGAGCTGCTCAGCGGGGTGGACGTGGTGTTCCCCGTGCTGCACGGGCCGTACGGCGAGGACGGCACTATCCAGGGGCTGCTGGAGATGGCCGGCACGGCATACGTGGGCCCGGGCGTGCTGGCCAGCGCGGCGGGGATGGACAAGGAGTTCACCAAGAAGCTGCTCGCCGCCGAGGGGCTGCCGGTGGGGGAGATGGTGGTGCTGCGTCCGGGCACCGCAACCTTGACCGAGGCGCAGCGCGCCCGACTGGGCCTGCCGGTGTTCGTCAAGCCGGCCAGGGCGGGTTCCTCGGTGGGCATCACCAAGGTGACCAGCTGGGCGGACCTGGCGGACGCGGTCGACCTGGCGCGCTCGCACGACCCCAAGGTGCTGGTCGAGGCCGCCATCCCGGGGCGGGAGATCGAGTGCGGCGTGCTGGAGTTCCCGGACGGCTCGGTGCGGGCCAGCGTGCCGGCCGAGATCCGGCTGGTCGGGGCTGGCCAGGGCGGCGCGGTGCCGGAGTTCTACGACTTCCAGGCCAAGTACCTCGACGATGTGTGCGAGTTCGACATCCCGGCCAAGCTGGACGACGCCACCGCCGAGCGGGTCCGGGAGCTGGCCGTCGCCGCGTTCCGGGCGCTGGACTGTCAGGGGCTGGCCCGGGTGGACTTCTTCGTCTCCGAGGACGGCCGGGTGGTGATCAACGAGTTGAACACCATGCCTGGATTCACCCCGATCTCGATGTACCCGAGGATGTGGGCGGTGACCGGGATCGACTACCCGGCCCTGCTCAGCACGCTGGTGGAAACCGCGTTGGCCAGGGGCACCGGGCTGCGCTGAGTCCGGGTTACTTCGCGTTGGCGGGCAGCGTGGCGCGCACGATGTCCGACACGGTCTGCACCGGCCCGGTGCCGAGGCCCCTGGGCACCGTGACCGCCAGGTACACCGGCCGGTCCACCGCGATGAACGTGTCCCGATCCGGCTGGGACAGATCCAGCCAGCTCACCCCGTTGATCACGATCAGCGCCGAGGTGGGAGTCAGCTCGGCCGGCCGGGGCAGCCCACAGCGCAGCACCACCGGGTCCCCGCCGCCCGGCCCGGCCCAGGCCGCCGCACCGGTTGGCGCGGGCGGGCGCAGGGCCAGCCGGGGAAGCGGCGCGGGGCTGGCCGGCAGGGTGGGTGGCAGCGCGGCCAGCAGCTGGGTGCACGGTGGTGTGCCGGCGTCCGGTGCCTCGACCGGTGGCAGCGCCAGCGGCCGGGTGTCCGGTCGGGCGTTGCCGTTGCCGTCGGTGGCGGTCCCTCGGCTGACGACCAGCCCCAGCACCGCGGCCACCGCCAGCAGGAGCAGCGGAAGCACGTAGATCGCCACGGTGGCGGGGTGCCGGCGCCCGACCGGCGATGCTCCGCCGGTGGGTGATCGTCGGCCAGGGGCGGGTCCTGGGCTGGGGTCCGTGCCGCTCAGGACAGATGCACCACCGGGCAGGTCAGCGTGCGGGTGATGCCGGGGACGTTCTGCACCTGCGCGACGACCAGCCGCCCGAGGTTGTCCATGGTGTCCGCCTCCGCGCGCACGATCACGTCGTAGGGGCCGGTCACATCCTCCGCGGCCAGTACTCCGGGCAGCCCGGAAATCTCCGCCGCGACGGCGGAGGCCTTGCCGACCTCGGTCTGGATGAGGATGTATGCCTGGACCACGGCGCGCCCCTTCGCTATGCCATGTCGCCTCTCGGGTAGGAACGACAGCGAGAGCAACGTACCGCGGCGCAGGCATATGTCCGACACATGATCGGACGAAGGGAGCGTGGGCTGTGGCCGACCAGCTGCCAGGGCGGGCTGGCAACCAGGCTCCACCGGTCGCGGCGGAGCTGCCGACGGTGGCCGACCTCGGCGAGTTCGGATTGATCAGTCGGGTGACCGAGGGCCGGGTGCAGCCGGGCAGCACGCTGCTCGGGCCGGGTGACGATGCGGCGATGGTGGCCGCGCCGGACGGCCG
This sequence comes from Pseudonocardia sp., assembly GCA_035489915.1. Taxonomy (GTDB): domain Bacteria; phylum Actinomycetota; class Actinomycetes; order Mycobacteriales; family Pseudonocardiaceae; genus Pseudonocardia. Next base: position 3,579 of record DATHIT010000953.1, read on the forward strand.
GGTGCTGGCGAGCACGGATGTGCTGGTGGAAGGCGTGCATTTCCGGTTTGACTGGTCCACGCCGGAGCAGATCGGGCGCAAGGCGGCGGCGGTGAACATGGCCGACATCGCGGCGATGGGTGCCGCGCCCACTGCGCTGCTGGTGGGCCTGGGCTGCCCGCCCAGCACCTCCTCCGCGCTGGCTGAGGAGCTGGCCGCGGGGCTGTGGGCGGAGGCGAAGGCGGCCGGCGCGGGAGTGGTCGGCGGCGACGTGGTGTCCGCGCCCCAGGTGGTGCTGTCCGTGACGGTGCTCGGTGATCTGCGCGGGCGGGAGCCGGTGACCAGGAGCGGCGCCCGGCCAGGGGACGTGCTGGCGATCGCCGGCCGGCTCGGCTGGTCGGCGGCGGGGCTTGCCGTGCTGCGCCGGGGGTTCCGCTCCCCGGTGGAGGTGGTGGGCGCGCACCGGGTGCCGACCCCGCCGTACGCCGCCGGGCCGGCCGCCGCCGCGGCGGGCGCCACCGCGATGATCGACGTATCGGATGGGCTGCTCGCCGACCTGGGACACGTGGCCAAGGCCTCCGGCGTGTCGCTGGACGTGCGATCCAAGGCGGTGCCGCTGGCGCCCCGGCTGGCCGAGGTAGCCACCGCACTGGGTGCCGACGCCATGCGCTGGCTGCTCACCGGCGGCGAGGACCACGCGCTGGCCGCCGCGTTTCCGCCCGACGCGGCGCTGCCCGAGGGCTGGTTGGTGATCGGCTCGGTGGCCGAGGGCAGCGGGGTGACCGTGGACGGCCGGCCCTACGACGGAACCGCCGGCTGGGACCACTTCGCGCCGAGTTGACCCAGGTTCCGCGCGCCGCCGCTGACCGGCCGGAGTCGGGGTCCGGGTCGCCCGGGCGCCGGTCGCCGGAGTCGGGTTGCCGCCGCCGGTACCGCGGTCAGCAGAACGGTAACCAGCCCGATCGGCAGCACGACCACCGCCGAGAGCAGCACCGCGGGGATGATCCCCAGCACGTTGAACTTCGACATCTCATTTCTCCTCTGTCAGCGCTCCCGCGCCTCGGGTGCTCCGGAGTTGCCGGAACGTCGACTTGACAGAGGTTGCCGGGTCTGAAGATCGAGAACGATGGCGCTGGCCCTAGACCTGACCCGCGGAAACCCCCCATCCCATGTGGGGGACAACCCGCAGCCGGCACCAAAACCGCAGGTCAAGACAGGGTCTAGCCCAAGCTGGCCGGCACGCCCCGAATCGACGCGTCCAGCAGCTGCACCGGGTGCATCAGCGGCAGCGCTGTGCCGCCCGCGGTGCCGGCTTCGGGGGAACCGAGGTGGCGGCGGATCTGCAGCAGACAACCCGGGTTCGCGGTGACCACCAGGTCGGGCCGGGCCGCGCGGATGTTCGCCGCCTTCCGCGCGCCCAGCTCGGCCGCCGCTTCCGGCGCCACCAGGTTGTAGATGCCGGCGGAGCCGCAGCACAGCTCGGGCTCCGCCACCTCGAGCAACTCCAGCTCCGGGATGGTGCGCAACACCGCGCGCGGCTGCACCCGCACACCCTGGGCGTGCCCGAGGTGACAGGCGTCGTGGTAGACCACCCGGGCCCGGATCGGGTGCCGAGGGGCCGCCGGCTCCAGCTCTGCCAGCACCTCGCTCACATCCCGGACCTTCGCGCTGAACGCCGCCGCCCGCTCGGCCCACTCCGGGTCGTCGGAGAGCAGGTGGCCGTACTCCTTCATCGACGAGCCGCAGCCGGCCACGTTGGTGACCACCGCGTCCACGTCCAACTCACCGAACAGGGCGATGGTCCGGCGGGCCCGGCCCAGTGCGTCCGGCTCCCGACCGGCATGCAGCTCGAGCGCGCCGCAGCAGCGTTGGCCGCGGGGGACCAGCACCTCGCAGCCCTCGGCGGCGAGCACCCGGGCGGTGGCCTCGTTCACCGAGTGGAAGAACACGTCCTGCACGCACCCGGTGAGCAGCGCGACCCGCCGCCGCCTCGCGCCCACCGCCGGGATCCGCTCAGGCAGCCGGGCGAACGCCTCGCGCAGCCGCACCGGCGGCAGCAGCGACTCCATCGCGCCGAGCCGACCGGGCAGCTTGCCGGCCAGTCGGGCCACCGCTGGCACCCGGCGCAGCCGCTGGTACAGCGCACCCGGCACAGCGGCCGCCCGCAGCCGGCGCCGGTAGGGGAACAGCGCGAAGATCGCGCCCCGGAACAGCCGGTCGGACCGCGTGCGAGGCACGTTGCGCTCCAGTTGCGGGCGGACCGACTCGAGCAGCCGGTCGTACTGGACACCGGACGGGCAGGAGGTCACGCAGGCCATACAACCCAGGCAGGCGTCGATGTGCTGGTGCAGCGCGCCGTCCAGCCCGATCTCTCCCTTGGACGCCATGTCCATCAGGTAGATCCGGCCGCGCGGGGAGTCCATCTCCTCGCCCCACAGCTGGTAGGTGGGGCAGGTCGGCAGGCAGAAGCCGCAGTGCACGCAGTCGCCAAGCAGCTCCGGCGACGGCGGGCGGTGCGGGTCGAACGCGGACGGCCCGGTCTGTGGCAGCTTGCTGTCCGCGGATCCGGCTGGGGTGGTCACGGGTGCTTCTCCTCGGGGTCGGCCGGCCGGTCACAGCCAGGGGGCGAAGCGGCCGGCGCCGAGCCGCCCCTTGGGATCGAGTTCGTCCCGGACGGACCGCAGCAGCCCCACCGACGACGGCGCGGGCCCCCAGCCCGGCGCGCTGGCACCGGCCGGGCGGGCGCGCAGTACCGACGTGCCGCCGACCCGATGTACCAGCTGGTGGGCGCGGGCGACGATGTCCGGTTCGGCGGGCAGGGTGAGGGTGCCGATGCCGGTGGCCAGCCCGGCGGTGACCGCGCTGGCCCCCAACGTCGCGGTGAGCTCACCCAACAGCCCGGCCAGCCGGGACGGCCGCGCGCCCACCCGCAGCACCGCGGTGCCCTCGGGCGGCCGCCCGGCGGGACCGCCGACGCTCGCCCGGCCGGTGACCCGCGCGGCGTGCTCGGCCCAGGCGTCCGACTGCTCGTCCGGACGCAGCCGCACCGCGCTCAGCCCGAGCAGGCTGACCAGCCGCTCCGCCCGGGCGTCCAGCGCCGCCGCGCCACCCGCCAACCGCACCAGCAGCCCGCCGTCGTTCCACTCCAGCGCCACCGGCTCCAGCGGGCTGGCCAACACCTGGCCGGCCGCCCGGGCCGCGTCGGCCAGCGAACCGGCCAGTCGGATGGTGGCGCTCGCCTCCGGCAGCGGGTGCAGCCGCAGCACCACCTCGGCGAGCAGCGCGAGCGTGCCGTAGCAGCCGTGTACCAGCTTGGCCAGGTCGTAGCCGGCCACGTTCTTGATCACGTGCCCACCGGTGCGGGCCACCGTGCCGTCGGCGAGCACCACGGTCGCCCCGATCACCAGGTCCCGCGGTGTGCCGTAGACCAGCGCACCGGGCCCGGAGTCGGCGGTGGCGATCAGCCCGCCCACCGTGGCGCCCAGCCCGACCCTGGCCGGGTCCAGCGCGACCTGTTGACCGTGCTCGGCCAGCAGAGCGTTCAGCTCGCGCAGCGGGGTGCCGGCGCCTACCTCGACGGTCATGTCCCCCGGGTTGTGCGCGCGCACCCCGGACAGGGCGGTGGTGTCCAGCACCAGGTCGGCGGGTTCCGGCTGGCCGGCCCAGTCCGCGGCGGTGCCGGCGCCGCGGATCAGCACCCGTCCGGCGTTGTCGGCCAGCGCGGCGGACGCCTCGGCCAGGTCGGTGGGGCGCAGCGTGGTGGTCGGCGCGTCAGTTGAGGTCATAGCCGTTCGATCACTCCCGCCTCCTCGAGCGGGTGCGGCCGGAACTTGCCGGGCCGCTCGCCGCACAGCCGGGGGGTGGGCAACAGTTTGCCCGGGTTGCACAGCCCGGCCGGGTCGAAGGCGGAGCGCACCCTGGCCATTACCGCCAGGTCGACCTCGCCGAACATCTTGGGCATCGAACAGGCCTTGTCGGTGCCGATGCCGTGCTCACCGGACAGCGATCCGCCCAGCTCCACGCACAGCTCGGCGATCTTCCCGGACAGCTCCTCGGCGCGCTCGGTCTCCCCGGCGGCGGCGTCGTAGAGCACCAGCGGGTGCAGGTTGCCGTCGCCGGCATGGAACACATTGGCCACCCGAAGGCCCGCCGCGGCGCCCATGTCCGCGATCCGGCCCAGCACCTCGGCCAATCGGGTGCGCGGCACGACCCCGTCCTGCACGAAGTAGTCCGGGCTGATCCGTCCGACGGCGGCGAACGCGGACTTGCGCCCACGCCAGATCGCGGCGCGCTCCTCGGCGTCCGCGGCGACGTGCAGCCGGGTGCAGCCGTGCTTGTCGCAGATCGCCCGGACCCGTTCGAACTGCTCGTCGCACTCCTCGGCCGGCCCGTCCAGCTCCACCACCAGCGCCGCCGGCACGCCCCGGGTG
>DATHIT010000954.1:0-17752 GCA_035489915.1 Pseudonocardia sp.
CTCGAGCTGCCCGATCCGGTACTCGCGGTACTAGTGCCCGAGCTGGACGAACTGGTACCTCTCGAACCCTGCCCAGCTGAAACGGAACTGGAACCGCTTGAACTGGAGCCATGCCCGCCGCCCAGCCAGGACCAAGGCCACTCGAGACTCGGATCGCCGGCTCCGCCCAAGCCTCCATCACCGGGGCCGCCTGAACCGTCGGAACCGCCGCCCCAGGGACTGCCTTGGACGCTCACATCCGCCACATATGCCACGTGAGTCACTGCGGTGGTGTGAACCGGATCGCCAGCCGGAGAGGGCGTGGTGGCGGCGCCCCAGAGCAGGATCAGGCTGGCCGGCGCCGCCAGCGTCCAGCGCGCTCGACGGGCGCGGGATGGGCGACCCACGTTGTTGCGGCGAGGGATGTCACGGCGTGGGACGTCGATCACCGCTGACTCACGCGGGTCCCCTTGTGGTTGGCAGGCCATCATCCAACGAACGTTGCATGAGCGGTCAGGACAACACGTTCCGCGCATAGGTGGCTGTGACACTGGGGTCACCCCCTCTGGAGTGACAGGCGACGTTATACCCGCCAGCATGAGCGACTCAACCGCTGCGGAACGGCTTGGGGCCCGAGCGGTCCCGACTAAGCCGGGCCCGTGACCTTGATGGAGGCCGTCGACGGGTTTGGACCAGCGCTACCGCGGGGGCTTGACACGATCATTCAGATTCATCTCTCACAGTGCCCATCCCGCCCGGCCCGGTGTGTCGGGCCAGAAGCACCAACCTCCTGGGGCGGTCCCCATTTGGGCGCGGTAGAGACTTTGGTGATGCGTTGTCCGGGTTGACGTCTCCGGACACCCCGGGGGATTCATTGCCGACTTGACCTCTTCAATCGATCAAGGCGCCGCCAGCTGCCCCGCTCGGCTCGTGCCCTCTACCGGGCGCGGCCGGTAACACCCCTGGTGACGCCTCGCCTCCCCAGGGGACTATTGCCGGCGCGTTCAGCCCGGTCGATCGTGGTCGACGTTCCCACTCCACCGAAGTCGGGCCCTGCTGAGGGAGGCGCGATGACTTCGATCAGCGCGAATGACACAACGCTGTACTACGAGCTGCGCGGAGACGGCCCCGGCCTGTTGCTCATCTCGGGGGCCACCGGCGATGCCGGGCACTGGACGGGCGTCGCGGACACCGTCGCCGACGAGTACGCAGTGATCACCTATGACCGACGAGGCAATTCCCGTAGTCCCCGTCCAGCGGGCTGGACATCGACAACGGTCGACGAGCAGGCCGACGATGCCGCCGCTTTGCTTCGGGGTCTGGAGTTGTCGGCCGCGATTGTGTTCGGCATGAGCGCCGGTGCGAGCATCGCCGCCAACCTGGCGATTCGCCATCCCGAGGTGCTTCGAGCGGTGGTGTTCCACGAGCCGGTCTTCCAGTCAGGTGTCACGAATGCTGCCGCCATCTGGACCCGTCGCAAGGCGCTCATCGAGGAGGGCATGGCTAAGGGAGGCATCCGCGCCGCAACCGAGCTCTTCCTGCTCAGTGTCGCGGGCAAGGAGACGTGCCAGTCGCTCGAACCCGGGCTGCGTGAACGCCTGCTGCTCAACGGTGAGGTCCTTTTCAACACCGAGATGGCGCCCTACCTCGAGTACGAACCGACGCCAGCTGAGCTCGCGTCGGTCCGGCTGCCGCGCCTTGTCACGGCCGGCGCCGACAACCGCGGGAAGACGGCGCCCGGGTACTGGAGATACGAAGCAGCCGCATATCTTGCCTCCCAGCTCGACACCCCTCTCGCCGAACTGCCGGGTTCGCACATGGCCTACCTCAGCCAGCCGACAGCGTTTGCCGAGTCACTTCGCCCGCTTCTGGACAAGCTGATCTAACGGACTCATCCAGCCTCCGGCGGCCGGGCTCTCTCCGAACCCGGCACCGCTTCGTCAGTGTCAGGGAAGGGCGGGGGAGTGGTGATCTCTGCGGACGCGGCGAGAGTGACCTGACGGCGCCGGCCTCGTCGCCGTGCTCGGCCCGGGCGCCCCGCTGGTCGTCGCCGGCGCCGGTGAGCCCCACGGTCGTTGGCTCGTGACCGGCGGACCGCCGTTCGGATGAGTGGCCCGCACGCGGCAGGTCGCACAATGGAAGTCGACGTCGGGGGAGGTGACCCGAATGACCGATGTCGGAGGACGGCCTGGCTACCGGAACCGATTTGGTGGCGGCGGCCGGGTCCGCGGTGGGGCAGGCGCTCGAGCGCCTCGGTGGGTGTCGACCCGACTTGCTGTGCGTGTTCGTCTGCGGCGGCAACCCGGAAACGATCCTGTACCGACCCAGCATCACGGGCCGCGTGAGCGCGTGATCGACTTTATGCTGGAGAGGCTCAGCCCGGACGCCTTGGCGACCTGGGCGGGGCCGAGGTCGCCAACGAGCGCCCGCACGTCGGCGTTGCGTAGCTTGCGGGCTTCTCGGAGCTGCTCTTCACCCTGCTTAATGTAGTCCCCGATGGCGCGGATGCGCTCCACTCCGGGGTGCATGGAGCGGAGGGCGGCGAGCGTTGCGTGATCAGTCATAGCGGTAACGGTATACCCGGCTACCCGGTCACCCGACTAACTGAGTGGCTGGGCCCGCCCGGACTCGACGCGCCAGTCGGCCGCGGTCTAGCCGCCCACGCCTAGCTCGTGCCCACACCGGTTTGTAGCCCGCCATCGGGGAGTCACGGCGGCGGGGGAGATGGGTCCGGCAGGTGAGTGGATTCGGTCGTTGGCAGGATGTGCCGCCTGGAGAACGGTGTGGTGCGACCGGTGGTGCGGAGGCGCCCGCCGTCAGTCGGAAGGGGGTGGATCGTGTACGCGCGTTCCACAACTGTTCAGACACGTTTGGAGTCAGTCGGCGCGGGTGTGACCCACGTCCGCGACGAGGTGATGCCCGCGCTGCTGGGCATTGAAGGGTGCGTCGGCTTGTCCATGCGGGTTGATCGGCAGGCCGGCCGCTGTATCGCGACGAGCGCTTGGCAGTCCCGGAAGCCATGCTGGCAAGCGAGGATCAGCTGCGGCCGATGCGTGACCGGGTAGCGGAGGTCCTCGGTGGCCAGCCTCAGGTCGAACAGTGGGAGTTTGCCGTTCTCCACCGCGATCACACCTCTGGCCAGGGTGCCTGTGTTCGTGCCACCTGGGTGCGTGTCCGACCTGCTCAAGTCGATCGCGCCATCGATGTCTACCGGATGATCACGTTGCAGGCCATGGAAGGCGTCGACGGGTTCTGTAGTGCCAGCCTGATGGTCGACCGCGACTCGGGACACGCGGTGTCCTCGGTGACCTTCGACAGCCTTAAGGCCATGCAGCGGAGCCGGAAGCAGGCAGCCTCGGTGCGGGAGTCGGCAACCCGGGGCGCCGGTGCCGAGGTCATGGACGTTTGCGAGTTCGATTTGGCGCTCGCCCACCTGCGGGTACCCGAGCTGGCCTGAGAGAGTGCGGACAGTCCGCTCGCGGCTGAGCGCGAGCGGACCGGCTCACAACGTCGACGGTTCAGGTGAGGTCGGCGAAGTGGCCGAAGCCTGTACCGTGCCAAAATCTGCTCCTCGGCCTGTGAGCTGTGGTTTTGGATCGGTTCAGGCCGCTCGTCGGTACTCGTTGATTACTCCGCTCGCTCCCGCCCAGGTCGAGACCAGGCCACCGGAACCGATCGACTTGGCTGACTATCGGATTCGCCGCAGGCTGATCCTGGACGGCCTCACGAGGGAGTATGAAACGTGCCGCGTGACCGGCTACGCAAGCTATGGACGCGCAGGTTAACGCTGGAATCGGTTAATCGAGCCCCACACGTTGGCGGGTCACCTCCGCCCGGCGCCCGAATGCTGGCGCCCCGGTGCCGGCCCTCGTCGCCTGGCGTAATGGCGCTGAGCATCTGGACGCGGTCCCTTCGGTGACCTCGGAGGGCCCGTTTCCGGTCACCACGTCGTCCGGGGTTAGCAGCGACCGGCGCGGCACCCGGCCCCCAGTCCACGCAACGCGACGGGCGCCCGGCGTAGCCTTGGCGGTGGAGGTGGCCATGCGAGACGTGGACCTTTTCGCCGTGGGGCTTGACGTGCACGAACGACAGCCTCTGCTGCTACTGCGCGAGGTTGCCGGGTTACGCCGTCTGCTGCCGATATGGGTCGGTGTTCCCGAGGCCAATGCGATCGAGCTCGAACGCCACCATGCCCAGCTGCCACGGCCGATGACCCACCAACTCGTTGGCCAGATTGTGGAGTCCTTCGATCGGCGCTTGGAGCAGGTGTGCATCACCTCGCTGCGTGCGGGGCTGTTTCACGCCGAGCTGATCTTTGATTCGGGCGTGCGCGTGTCGTCTAGGGCCAGCGATGCGGTCGCCGTCGCGCTGCATCAGCGGGCACCGATCCGCGTCGAGGACTCCGTGCTCGATGAAGCGGGGCTATCCAACGCGCAGGTGGTGAGCGTCGATCAGCCCGAGGAAGGGATCGACGCGGGCAGTCAGGCTGAGGAGCTTGAGAGGTTCCGGCGGTTCCTTGACACCACCTCGCCGGAGGACTTCGACACAGATTGATCGGCCGGGGCGTGCGGGGAACGTTATTCGCCTGGTTCAGATTCGCAGTGAGAGCGTGGGATGCCGAGGCGGTCGCACACCGCCTGCTGGTGTTGCGCCACGAGGTTGCCGTGCTGCGAAGAACCGCGCCGAAGCCTCGCTTGGATTGGGCGGACCGTGCGATCTTCGTCGCGCTGATTCGGTTGCTGCCGGCGGCCGTGCGCAGCCACCGGCTGGTCACCACAGGCACGGTCTTGCGCTGGCAACGCCGCTTGGTCGCCAGGAAGTGGACCTACCCGCGCCGATCGGGGCGCCCGCCCATCGATGAGGGCCTCGCTGCGCTGATCGAGCGGATGGCGAACGAGAACACGATGTGGGGCTACCAGCGGATCCAGGGCGAACTGCGCAAACTTGGTTACCCGGCCCATCCCCCAGGGCGGGGTGCTCGCGCCGGAGTCGCAGGGCGCCCCGGTAGAGCCGCAGGATCGAGTCCGGTTGCGCGGTGAGCGCCGCGACGCTGTGCCGGCCCCAGGAAGCCGGCTGAGGTAGCCAGGTGCGCGCAGACGTTTCCGCCGGGCTGAAGCCGAACGGGGGCGTGTCGCCCGCCCACGGCAGCGGCACCCGGCAGCCGTCGCGGCCGCGGCTGCGGTGCCCGGACCGCTCCCATATCGGGTCGGCCAGGACATCTGGGGCCAGATCCTCTACCTCGGGCAGCTCCAGCTCCTCGCCCTGGTAGATGTAGGCGCCTCCGGGGAGCGCGAGCAGGAGCAGGGTGGCCGCCCGGGCCCGCCGCAGCCCCACCTCCAGGTCTGCCGGTTCGCCCAGGAGGTCGTCGAGGTATCGCAACTGCCGGTGGGTCTGCGGCCTCGCGTAGCGCGAGAGGTGGCGAGCCACGTCGTGGTTGGACAGCACCCAGGTGGGCGGAGCACCGACGGCGCGTGCTCGGCCACCGTCGTGGTGATCACCTCGCGCAGCGCCGACGCCAGCCAGGGCGCGCACAGGAAGTCGAAGTTGAAGGCGGTGTGCAGCTCGTCGGAGCGTACGTAACGGGCCAGCCGCTCCGGGCGGTCGACCCAGGCCTCCGCGACGAAGATCCGCGGATCCGGGTACGAGTCCGCCACTGCCCGCCACTCCCGGTACACGTCGTGCACCTCGTCGCGATCCCAGTGCGGATGCGCGGCGATCGCCTCACCGGGGCCGCCGACGTCCGGCAGCCCCTCCTGCTTCACCAGCGAGTGCGCCACGTCGACCCGGAACCCATCGACGCCGCGATCGAACCAGAATCGCAGCGTCTTCTCGAAGTCGGCGCGGACCGCAGGGTTGGTCCAGTCGAGGTCGGGCTGTTCGGGGGCGAAGAGATGCAGGTACCACTCGCCGTCGTCGGCGGCGCGGGTCCAGGCCGGGCCGCCGAACTCGCTCGTCCAGTCGTTGGGCGGCAGCTCGCCGGTGCCTCGGCCCGGCCGGAACAGGTAGCGCGCGCGTGCTGCCGATCCCGGTCCCTCGGCGACTGCTTCCAGAAACCAGGGGTGCTGCTCCGACGTGTGGTTGGGGACGATGTCGAGCACCACCCGAAGCCCGAGCTGGTGCGCTTCGCGCAGGAATGTCTCCGCCTCGGCGAGCGCGCCGAAGCGGGGGTCGATGGCGCGGTAGTCCGAGACGTCGTAGCCGGCATCGGCCATCGGTGACGGGTACCAAGGGTTGATCCAGATCGCGTCGACGCCCAGGTCGGCGAGGTACCACAACCGTGACCGCAGGCCGCTGATGTCACCCAGCCCGTCGCCGTTGCCGTCCGCGAAGCTACGCAGCTAGACCTGGTAGATCACCGCGCTGCGCCACCAGGTTGGCTCCCGGGCCGTTAGCCCGGTTCGTTGACCGGTCACCACGCCTCCTCGACGGCGCTCGCCCTTGGACACCTCGTCACCGCCCTGTTGCCGCAGCCAACCGTGGTCGGAGTGCAGATCGCCGAGCAGGATCTTCGCCTGGTCCTCGCCCACGTCGAGGCCGGTGAGGGGCGTGCAGGTGCCACGACTCCCGGGCTGGATGACCAGGCCGGCCGGACCCAGGGCAGGCACTTCGCCTCCAGCTTTGCGCAGCACCGCGAAGCGAACCAGATGGCGGCTCGGCCGACCGGGATGTCCCGTAGCGGCACGTCCGTGGCGTCCCGCCGCTCCAGCGGCCGCTCGCACGGCAGCGCGAGCAGTCCCGGTGAGGTGACACGCCGCCGTAGGTCCGGAGGCCGCGCGCGCATCAGCCGGTCGGCACCGAACCCAGCTCGCTGGCGCGGCTCTGACTCACCGCGGTAGCGGCCTGCCCTTGTCCGCGCGTGAGGTTCTGCCCTGTCATCGGGTCGAACAGGTGCATCCGAGACGGGTCCAGCCAGAGTTGGGCCTGCTCGCCGTCCTTGATACGACTCGAGGGGTCGACCGATACGCAGAGCTGGGTACGGACCTGTTCGCTGTCGAGCTCCTGTTCCAGCTCGGCGAGCTGTTGAGCGATATCGGCCGGCGCCTCGTAGGGGACGAACGCGTACTGCTCGTTGCCGAGCCACTCTGTGACGTCCACCTGAACCTTGAAGCTGACCCCGCGCTCACGCTTCGCGGCGTCGACGAGGTCGGCGTCCTCGAAGTGCCCGGGGCGGATCCCGGCGATGAAGACGGTACGGTCGCCGATGCGGTCTTTCCACTCCGGTCGGATCGGGACGGACAGGAACGGCAGTTCCAGGGTGCCGCCGCGGACGGCCGCGGGCACGAAGTTCATCGGCGGAGACCCGATGAAGCCGGCGACGAACAGGTTGACCGGCTGTTCGTAGAGTTCGCGCGGGCTCGCCACTTGCTCCAGGACGCCCTTGCGCATGACGGCCACCCGGTCGCCGAGCGTCATTGCCTCGGTCTGGTCGTGGGTGACGTAGACGGTGGTGATGCCGAGCCGTCGCTGCAAGCGGAGGATCTCGGTGCGCATCTGCCCCCGGAGCTTGGCGTCGAGGTTCGACAGCGGCTCGTCGAACAGGAACGCGTCGGCCTGGCGAACGATGGCCCGGCCCATCGCCACCCGCTGGCGCTGCCCGCCGGAGAGCTGCGACGGCTTGCGGGACAGGTGCTCGCGCAGCTCGAGGGTGTCGGCTGCGTCCTCGACCAGCTTGCGGATCTGCTCGTCTGACCGCCCGCCGCGCAGGCGCAGCGGGAACGCGATGTTCTCGAACACACTCAGGTGCGGGTAGAGCGCGTAGTTCTGGAATACCATCGAGAGGTTCCGGTCCCGGGGCGCCTTGTCGTTCACCCGGGTGCCGCCGATCAGCAGGTCACCCGAGGTGATGTCCTCGAGGCCCACGATCATGCGCAGCAGCGTGGACTTCCCGCAGCCCGACGGCCCGACGAGGATCACGAATTCGCTGTCCGCGATGTCCAGGGTCACGTCGTTCACGGCGGGGTAGCCGTCGCGGTAACGCTTGACTACATTCTTGATTGTGATCTCTGCCATGGGTCAGCCCTTCACGGCGCCTGCGGTGAGCCCGGCGACGATCCGGCGCTGGAAGAACAGCACCAGGATCACGACCGGGACGGTGACGACGATCGACGCGGCCATCACATACGGCACCGCGGATTCGAACTGCGATGCGCCCTGGAAGAACGCCAGCGCGGCCGGAACCGTACGGGCGGCGTCGGTCGAGGTGAGCGAGATGGCGAAGAGGAAGTCGTTCCAGCAGAAGAAGAAGGTCAGGATGGCGGTGGTGAACACCCCCGGCGCGGCCAGCGGCACGATGACCTTGCGGAAGGCCTGCCAGTTCGTCGCCCCGTCCACCTGCGCGGCCTGCTCCATCTCCCACGGGATCTGGCGGAAGAACGCCGACATCGTCCAGATGGACAACGGCAGCGCGAACGTGAGATACGGGATGATCAAGCCGATCCAGGTGTCGTAGATCCCGAGCCCTCGCCACATGTCGAACAGCGGTCCGACCAGGGAAGCCTGCGGGAACATCGCGATGGCCAGCGCCATCGACAACAACAGCTTCTTGAACGGGAAGTCCAGCCGGGCGATCGCGTACGCCGCGAACATCGCCACGACCACCGCCAGCACCGTCGCGATGAGGGCGATGCCGACCGAGTTGACCAGCGCGCTGGTGAACAGAGAGTCGCTGAACACGGTGACGAAGTTGTCCCACGTCCACGCCGAGGGGAAGAACGCCGGCTTGCCCGACACGATGTCCGAGGGCGGCTTGAACGCGAGGCTGATCATCCAGGCCAGCGGGAAGAAGCTGATCAGGGCGACCGCGATGCCGGCGGTCGTCCACCAGCCACGCTCGGTCATCACCGATCACCCCGCACCTGCGACAGGTCGGTCCGGAAGCCCTTGACGAAGAGGACCGCGATCAACGCGACGCTCAGGAACAACAGCACCGAGACGGCCGATCCCATACCGAGGTTGACCAGTGTGACGTTCTGTCGGTAGGCCAGGAACGAGATGGTTTCGGTGTCGTTCGCGCCGCCGGTCATGACGAACGGGTTGTCGAAGATCCGCCATGCGTCGAGGGTCCGGAACAGCAGGGCGACCATGATGGCGGCCTTCATGTTCGGCAGGGTGACCCGCCGGAGCCGCTGCCACGCGGTGGCGCCGTCGACCTTCGCCGCCTCCTGCAGTTCCTCCGGCACCTGGACCAGACCGGCCAGCAGCAGCAGGGAGATGAACGGTGTCGTCTTCCAGATCTCCGAGACCATGATCACGAACAGCGACGACCAGCGGTCGCCGAACCAGTTGAAGTCCCCGAGGCCGAGCCACTGGTTGACGAACCCCGACTCGATCGCGAAGCCGTAGCGCCAGACGAACGCCGAGACCACCGTGACGATGCCGTAGGGGATGAGGATGGCCGTGCGCACCAGAGCCCTGCCCTGCAGGACGCGGTACATCACGAACGCGAACATGAAGCCGAGCACCAGCTCCACGGCCACGGTGACCACCGTGATGACGAATGTCGTGACGAAGTCGCTCCACCACAACGAGTCGGTCAGGATCGTGGCGTAGTTGCCCAGGCCGACGAAGCGGCGGTCGCCCGGGTCGGTTAGCCGGTAGTTGTACAGCGACAGAACCAGCGCGTAGATCAGCGGGTACGCCGTGACCAGGATCATCAACAGGAACGACGGCGCGGACAGCCAGAGCCCGAGGCGGCGCTCGCCGCTCGCTCGGTCGGAGCGCTTGGCCGGCGGGGTCTCGGGCGCCTCGGGGCGGGTCTCGATGATGGTCAACGGGCGCTCCTGTCCCGGTCGGGCCCGGCGTCGGTGTCCGGAACGCTCACAGCAGCCGCCTTCCGCTCAGCACCTCGGCCATGAAGACGTCGGTGTGCGCGGGGGTCTGCGGGGCGGTCACCGACTCCGGCGAGTGCCAGGTGTTGATCACTGACCCGGACACGTCGACATAGTAGGGCGTAATCGGCCGGGGGCCGCCCTCGTTGATCGACTCACGGATCAGCCCCGCGTTCGGGTACTTCGCGAGCACCCGAGGGTCGTCGTAGGAGGCCGCGTAGGAGGACGGCTCACCCTCGTCGATCATGTACTGGGTGACCTTGTCCAGCGCGGTGGCGCACTCCACCAGCGCGGCGGCCTGGACGGGGTAGCGACTGAACGCGCCGATCGCCAGGTTGGAGCCACCCAGCGGCGGCGCGCTGGGCAGGCCCGCGTCCACCCTCGGGTAACGGGCCCAGCCGATGTCGTCGACCACGGCCGCGTCGAGCGAGCCCTCCGTGACGGCCTCCCGCGCCGCGGCCAGCACGTACGGCCAGTTCAGCATGAACATGCCCGCATCCGTCTGGAACGTGGCACGGGCCTGCTCTTCCTGTGCGGTCGCCAGGTCGGCGGGCGCCGAGGGTGATCGGGCGAGGTCACCGATGATCTGCGCGGCCTTGAGCCCCGCTGGTGAGTTCAGGGCGGGTATGGCGTCGGCGCCGGCCTCGAGGTTCGTGACGATCTGCCCGCCGCCGGACTGGACCAGCGCGTTCACCCACACCATGTAGCCCTCGTAACGGGCGCCCTGCTCGGAGATCTTCTTCCCCTGCGACTCGGCCGCCGCCAGCATCTTGTCCCAGGTGAAGTCGGGCGCCGTCGGGTCCACGCCGGCGGCGCGGGCAGCCGCCTTGCGGTACCACAGCAGTTGCGCGTTGGACTTCAGCGGCGCGGCGTAGAGGACGTCGCGCCAGTAGCCGGTCTTCATCGGTGCATCGAGCTTGCCCTCGCGGAGCCGGGCGGTCTCTTCCGGGGTGAACGGCCGCAGGAACCCGGCGTTGGCGAACTCGGCGGTGTAGACGACGTCGAGGCTCATGATGTCGATCGAGGAGTCCTTTGCCGCGAGCCGGCGGACGAGCTGCTCACGCTGCTGGGTCGCGTCCTTCGGTAGCACCTGCATGGTCACCCGGTAGGCGCCGCCCGAGGCCTTGGCGCACTGCTCCGCGATCTCGGCCTGGCCGCCGTTGTCGGGGTTCTGATACCAGATCAGCGTCGGCGGCCCGCTGGCGGCACCGCCGCAACCGGCTAGCAACAGGGTGCAGGTGATGGCGACCCCGAGGGCGAGAACCCGGGAGCGGCCCGCGAAACGCGGACGCGACCGAAACAGTGCCACCGGGCGCCTCCTTTGGCGCACCCTCGCCCACCCGCCAAACAGGCGTTGACGAGGTCGTTTCAGAGCGTGCCACACTGTGACACAGATCACATCAAGAGCGCCAGGGTCGACACTTCCGACTTATCAATTCCATTCGCGGTGGGACAGGGCGTGCAGCTTGGGTAGGGCCTCAACCTCGACAGCAATCGTCAGGTTGCACCCGTTCACGGTGCCATGCACGAGGTCGTGCCCGCGATCAACGAGGAGATCCGGCGCCGTCGCCCCTGAGACGCGCACACCTGCGGAGCACCCTCGCCACGCCCGGCGCGCTGCGGGGACCGATACCGAACTCTGGCACCACGCGACCCGATCCGAGTGTCAACAAATGTGACACCAACCCCGACTCTCTGCTGCTTTCCCGCTGGACGCCGAAATATCCCGTTCGACGCGTACCGGCAGCGCCGGAGAGGTCCATGATGACTCCTACCGATTCCAACGTCGGAGGAGGATTGCGATGAGCAGTCCGCAGGAGCAGCCCAGAGACCTGACCCACCGCACCCAAGAGAGCTTCAAGGGTTTGTGGCAGCAGTGGAGTGAGAAGAGCAGCGAGATGATGAAGGGGATGACCAGTCGAACCCACACGCCGCCCCCCGCCGGGGGTAACCCGGAGGAGGTCCTCGACGCGGTTTTCGACTTCGCCGAGCACCTGATCGCTCAACAGCGCATCTTCGCCAAGCAGATGCTCGCCGCCGCCACAAAGGGGCAACAGCTCGCCGCGCAGGCCACCGACGCCCCGGCCCCGCCATCCTCGCCGGCGGCCGGCGGCGTCAGCGCGGCCCCGAGCGAGCAGTCAGGAGAGGGCGCCGCTGGCCGCAGCACCGCAGCGAGCCCCGGCTGATTCCGGCGGGCCCACCCCGGCTAGCGCCGCGCCCGGCCCTCCCGGACTCGAGCGAGGGCATCGGCGTGCCAACACGCGGGCCAGAAAGGTAGGGGAGCGCGTCCTGAACTGTCCCCGCGCTGGCGAAGGCCCCACACCGCAGCGCGAGGAGCGCGACAATGAGCGGATCCGGGGCGAACTGCTCAAACTTGGCTACCGCGTCGGAGCCTCGACAATACGCAGCGTCCTCAAGCGCCGGCAGGCCGGCGAGCCCGGGATTGGGAACTGGCTGGTCACAGTCACACCGACTGGCCAGACAATCACGCTGGAGCCCGGCAGCTAGTCGTCCGCTCGCAGCGCTCGGTACCCCTTAGGTGTGATCAGTCTGACGAACGCACGCCCGCCGAAGGCCCCCTCCAGGCGCAGGTAGCCGTTGCTCTGGAGCGAGCGCAGCGCGTCCGCGACCACTATCGCATCAACGCCTCCGAGGTGCTCAGCGATCAGGTCGTTGGCTGGCCAGTTACCGTTGTTCGCTTTGCTGGCTTCGTCGGCTGCGCGCAGCACGCGACGCTCGAACTCGGTCACTGCGACGGGTACAGCTGCGGGATAGTGCGCTGGCACTGCCTGTTCAGCGTGAGCCACACATCATCTGCGGCGATGTTGCTCAGCATGCTGTCGGATTCCCAGATGACTGGGCCGTCCTCCTCGGGCTGGTACCTGCTGGCCAGGGCCAGCACGTCGCCCGGGTCGACGCACACGTACTCGGCTAGCTGGTCAACGGTGTTCGCCATAACCTCAGCGTTCACCATCCTGGCCGTGTTCACCACCGCCCGGTTTGTCCGCCCTCGGGTCGGCCGAACTGGTCAGGCGGCGGGGCATCCTCGTCTGCGGTGATCAGCGACGGGGTGAACCTCGGCGCGTATGTGGTCGCCTGGCCAGTCGAGGTCGTTCGAGTCCCGGCGCCCGTCATGGGGCTCGGGGAAGAACGGAACTACCGGCTTGGTCTCGACTGCCGTCGCATGTTGATCAGGTTGCCGTGGACTCCCACCCTAGTTGATTCGATGATCGTGTTATCCGGTAAACTAGCGACCTGGGTTGGTCATCGCAGCCCGACAGGCGAGGTGCGCGTGGACCAGTTGGCGTCTTCGGTGCGTGGAGTCGTTGAGGCGATCGAGATGTTGGTCGCTCGGTAGTCGCTGAACGAGGACGCCACGGCCTCGCGGTCACCGGCGAAGAGCGGGAAGTGCTCGCGCAGGTCGAGCCCAGCCGAGAACCGCTTGCCGTTGCCGGTCAGCACGACGGGGCAGTCCGCGTAGTCGCGCTCGAGCCGGTCGAATGCCTCGTGCAGGTCGGCGAAAAAGGCGCGGTTCTGCGCGTCTACAGGGTTGGTCGTCATCGTCACGACGGCGACGCGACCACGCTGCTCGATCGTCCAGCTCATACTCATTCCTCGGTTCGGGTTGGTGTAGTTGGGTCGAGGTGGAGCGGTCGCTCCGGCCACTCCGGTGCCTGGTCAGCCGATCGGGTCGGCCTGCGGGGGAGTGACGATCTGCTCGTGGGCCATGGCGCGCCCGCGGGTTTCGGAGAGAGCCCAGGTGAACGCCAGGGACAGCACACCGCAGATCGAGAGCATGACGCCGATAGCGATGCTGCCGAAGGAGGCGGCCAGCCCGGGGGCGAGCAGCGGCGGGATGGCGCCGCCGAGTACACCGGCGATGTTGTAGCCCAGGCCCGCCCCGGTGTAGCAGTGGCGAGGCACGAACAGCTCGGGCAGGAACGAACCGGCAGGGCCGTAGGACACGGCGAGGACGACCAGGGTGATCGTCTGCCCGGCGGCGAAGGCGATCGCGCTGCCGGTGTCGAGCAGCGGGAACAGGGCCGTTAGCCTGTCTCGTCCGACCTGCTGCCGCCCGTTTGGTCTCGGGTGATGCTTGACGTCAGGGCTAGGAACCCGGGTTATGTAGGCCGGTAAACCCGGCGTTCAGGGCCGGCGATGTCGCTAGGCCGGTGCCGTCTGTGGAATCCGCATCCTTGGTGCTCATTCACCGAGGTGCTTGTCGATGAGGGAGGTGGCCTTCTCTCGTTGGCGGATGCTGATCTGGGCCGCGTGTTCGTCCCAGCCGAAGACGCAGCTGGAGATGACGCCGTCGAATCCGACGGTGGCGAGCGCGGCGAAGACTTCATCGAAGTCGACCTCGCCGCGGCCGATCTCGGCGTGCTGGTGCACCCGCGCGGTCGAGCCGGGCGGGTTCACGATGTATCGCAGGCCGTTCGACGCGGTGTGATCGAGCGTGTCGGCCAGATGGACGTAGGTGACCTTGTCTGCGGCGTGGGCGATGATGCCGGTTGCGTCGTTGCCCTGGTGGAAGGTATGCGGGGTGCAGTAAAGGAAGGAGATCCAGTCCCGGTTGAGGCCGCGGATCATGTTGACGGCCGCGTGGCCGTCCTCGATGAAGTCGTCTGGGTGCGGCTCGAGGACGAGCTTCACGCCCTCGCGTTGGAACACCGGCAGCAGCTCGTCTATCGAGCGCAGGAATTGGCTCTCGGCGAACTCTGCCCCCTCGGGGCGGCCGTTGAACTCCGAGTTCATCAGGTCCACGCCGAGGTCGACGGTGATTTGGATGGCGCGCTTCCAGGCCCGTACGGCGGCCTGCCGTTCCTGCTCACCGGGCCCGGACCAGCGCAGTACCGGTAGGACCGAGGCGATGCCGACGCCGGCGTCGGCGGCGCGTTTGCGCAGCTTGGCTACGGTGGCGTCGTCGACGCGGGGGTACTGGAAGAAGGGGATGAAGTCGGCTTTCGGGGAGAGCTCCATCCAGGCGTAGCCCATGCGCGCGACGACGTCGGGCAGCTCCAGCACTGAGTGCGTCGCGTAGAACATCTGGGGGTCCAGGGCGAGCTTCATTGCTGTCCTCCGTGGGGTGGTGCGATGCGAGCGCGGCTGTGGATCGCGCCGGGCAGATGAACGGGTACGATCCACGTGCCACTTTGCGGGGCGGGGTTAGAGATCGGCTGCGGCGCTGTGCAGGTTCTTGGCTGCCAGGGCGAGGCCCTCGGTCTGGGCATACGCGGCGTCCTCGTGTTCGATGTTGACGGCGATGTCCGGGTTCACCTCGGCCAGGGCGCGGAGGAACTGGGTCCAGTACGCCACGTCGTGGCCGACGCCGACGGCGACGAACTTCCACGCCGGATTTTGCGGCCAGGCGTTGCACCAGAAGCCGTAGCCGGTGGGGACCTTGTCCGGAGCGTCGGCGGGGACGCGGGTGAAGCTGGTGTCGAGCACACCGCGGATGTCGGCGCCGGGGCAGATCATGGCGTCTTTGGCGGCTGCGTGGAACACCAGCGGCCCGAGCCATTTGATCGAGGCGACGATGTCCATTCCCTGCCACATCAGGTGGGAGGGGTCCATTTCGGCGCCGAGGTTCGTGGCGCTGGTCTCGTCGACGAGGCGTTTGAGGGTGACCGGGGAGAAGACGAGGTTGTGTGGGTGCATCTCGATGGCGACCCGCACGTTGTTCTCGTGGGCTAGCGCGTCGATCTCGGTCCAGAACGGCACGGCCAGGCCCCACTGGTAGTCCAGGACGTCCATATAGACGCCGTCCCAGGGATTGACGACCCAGGAGGGGTATTTGGCGTCGGGGTCCGACCCGGGGGTTCCGGACATGGTCACCACATGTTTGACCCCCAGCAGGCCGGCAAGCTTGATCGTGCGGCGCAGGTCGTCCGCGTGTTTGGGGCCGACGCCGGGCAATGGGTTGAGCGGGTTGCCGTTGCAGTTGAGGCCGGTGAGTTCCATGCCGCGGTCGGCGAAGACCCGCAGGTACTCCTCTCGCGCCTTCGGCGAGGACAGCAGCAGGTCAACCGGGCAGTGTGGGGCCGGGATAAAGCCGCCGGTGTTGACCTCGACCGAGGTCAGTCCGTTGCTGTTGAGGATCTCGAGGGCATCGTTGAGGGTGCGGTCATGCAGGCAGGCGGTGTAGGCGCCGAGCTTGAGGGCCATGGGGGCTGCTTTCGATCAGGGCGGCGCTCTGCCGCGGCGGTCGGAGGGATCTAGACGGTGATGGCGGCCCCGTCGGAGCGGGAGGACCGCACGACTGCCTGGATGATTTCCATGGTGTGCAGGGCTTCGGCGAAGTTGACGCAGGCCGGGAGCGGGTCGGGAGCGCCGGCGACCTGGTCGAGGAATGCGCGGGCCTGGTAGGTGAACATCTCGGCGTTGCCGCCGCCAACACCTGGGGCCTCCATGGGGTAGCCGCCGGCGAAGTAGGGCATCTGTGGGCCGGCGATGACCTGTCGGGCCCCGCGGGTGCGGGCCTGGGGCTGGGCGTCGTCGAAGAGGTACTCGGCGGGGCGGTGCCAGTCGAACGACGCGCGGCCACCGAGGCCGACGACGTCGAACGCCAGGCCATTCGGCATACCGAAGGCGGTGCGCGAGACCGAGAACGTGCCCACGAGGCCGGATTCGAAGCGTGCGGTGAAGCTGGCGGTGTCCTCGTTTTCCACCTCCCCGACCTCGGCTGAGACCGGGGCGGCGTTGTGGCCGACGACCGGACCGAGGGGGACCGGCCGCTTGGTGATCTGGTTGGACACCGATCCCCCCGACACCGCCACGATTGGGCCGCAGACATACTCGGCGGCGTCGATCACGTGGGCGCCGATGTCTCCGAGCGCGCCGGTGCCGGCCCCGCCCTTGAACCGCCAGCTCAGCGCACCGTTGGGGTCGACGGCGTAGTCGCACCAGTAGCGTCCGCTGAACAGAGTGAGGTCACCCAGATCGCCCGCGCGAACGTGGTCCCGGATCGCGGCGATGGCCGGCGAGCGGCGAAAGGTGTAGCCGACCGCTGTCACGGCCTGGGTGGAGCGCTCGAGCTCGACCATGGCGCGGGCGTCCTCGAGCGAGCCGGCCAGCGGCTTCTCGCACAGCACGTGCTTACCCGCGGCCAGGAGGGCCTCGGCGATCGGGCGGTGCAGGGCGTTGCCCACAACGATGCTGACCGCGTCGATCGTGGGGTCCTCGGCGACAGCCTCCCAGCTGGGAAGGGCCTTCTCGAAGCCGTATCGACGGGCGGCGTCCTGGCCCAGCTCGGTGTTGGTATCGGCGATCGCGGCCAGCCGCACGGGCGGCAGTCCCGCGCCGAAGACTGTGTTGACGTTGCGGTACCCGGCGGCGTGGGCACGCCCGGCCATGCCGGCGCCGATCACGGCGACGGAGATGGGTTGGGTGGACATCGTGGCGCCTTCCTTTCGTGGTCTTGGTTGAACTGGCCGATGTGGTGGAGGTCGCGGGGCGGGGGACTTAGGTCGATTAAGCGATGTCGGCGGCTTGTGCACGGGATCTGGGCGACGAAAAGCCTCGTCGGCCGGGATCAGCGCGTGCTCGCCCGATCGGTAGCCGCCGTGGCCCGCCCAGCCGCGACGTCACAAACAACGGCCGGACGCAAGTCCAGCGGCGAACGACACGTAGCCGTCCTCCTCGAAGCCTGTTACCGTACTTAAAGCGCTTTAAGGCAGCTCTGGATACCATGCAGGCCTGGTCGGGTTGCTGTCAAGAGAGCGGGTGGGCGGTCTGAGCAAGCCAGAGTTGCCGCGCCGCCCTCGGCTGGAGGACGTCGCGGCCGAGGTTGGGGTGTCCACCGCGTCGGTGTCGCTAGTACTGCGCGGCGTGCCCGGCCCGAGTGCGGCTACCCGGGAGCGCGTGCTGCGGGCCGCATCGCGCCTGGGCTATCGGCCCGATCGCGCGGCCAGCCTGCTGGCCCGACGGCGCAGCCGGCTCATCGGCGT
>DATHIT010000955.1:0-4003 GCA_035489915.1 Pseudonocardia sp.
CGATGCGGCGCCGTCTGAGACCGCGCCAGCGCCTCCAGCGCGTCTCGTTGACCATCCGACATCACCAACGCGGCAGCAGGCCTGTTCACCCACAGAACCTACCCCACAATGAGGCTCTCATTTTGGAGACACACCACTAGCCTGCCCGGGCACCGAAAACCAGGCGAGCCGGCCAGAAGTGTGCTGAGACGCCCGACTCAGTGTGCTGGGAGCCCCGACTCGCGGGCAGTAGAACCGGCGGGCCCCGACTCGCGGACCCGTAAAGGGTTAGCCGCCGGCGAAGGGGGGGAGGACGTCGAGGGTGGCGTTGGCGTGCGGGCGCAGCGAGCGGTCCCGCACGGCTACCTCGTCGAGCAGCAGACTGGATGCGTCGAGTACCCGGGACAGCGCGGCGCCGTGGCGTGCGGTCACCAGTGCGAGCACGTCGTCCACCGTGCCGCCGTCCGGCAGCGCCACCCGCTCATCGGGAACGCCGGCGGCCGCGCGGGCCCCGGCGAAGTACCGAACGGTGATCGACACCCTTACCCTCCGATTGCGCTCATCGGCCGATCTGGCTGCAGGAACCCGGGGTCGTCGATCCCGTGTCCGGCGGCCTTCGCCCACATCGCGCCGCGCCAGGCGTCCGCGATCTCGTCATCCGAGGAACCGCCGCGCAGCAGTGCGCGCAGGTCGGTCTCGCCCCGGGCGAACAGGCAGGAGCGTAGCTGGCCGTCGCCGGTGAGCCGGGTGCGGTCGCAGTCGCCGCAGAACGGCCGGGTGACCGAGGCGATCACGCCGACCACCGCCGGGCCGCCGTCCACCAGCCACCGTTCGGCCGGGGCGCCGCCGCGCTCGGTCGGGTCAGGGGTGAGGGTGAACGCCTCCCGCAGCCGAGCCAGGATCTCCTCGGCGGTGATCATTTCCTCGCGCTGCCAGCTGTGCTGGGCGTCCAACGGCATCTGCTCGATGAACCGCAGCTCGTACCCGGCATCCAGGCAGTAGCGCAGCAGCGGCACCGCCTCGTCGTCGTTGACCCCGCGCAGCAGCACCGTGTTGACCTTGACCGGGTCCAGGCCGGCGGCGCGCGCGGCGGCCATTCCGTCCAGCACGTCGGTGATCCGGTCCCGCCGGGTGATCTTCAAGAACGTCTCGGGGCGCAGGGTGTCCAGCGACACGTTCAGCCTGTCCACCCCGGCGGCGGCGAACGACTGAGCCCGGCGGGACAGCCCGATGCCGTTGGTGGTGAGGGATATCTCCGGGCGGGGAGTCAGCCCGGAGACCTGACTCAAGATCGACTCGAGGCCCTTGCGCAGCATCGGCTCGCCGCCGGTGAACCGCACCTCACGGATGCCGAGGCGGCGCACCCCGATGCTGACCAGCCGGACGATCTCGTCATCGCTGAGCAGCTGCTCAGAGGGCGTCCAGTCGAGGCCTTCGGCGGGCATGCAGTAGGTGCAGCGCAGGTTGCAGCGGTCGGTCAGGGACACCCGCAGATCGGTGGCGACGCGGCCGAACCGGTCGATCAATCGTGGGTCGTCGGGCCGCGTCGGGCGGTTGCCCGGCGCGGTTGGCAACCCAGGCAGACCGAGGTCGGTGGTAGTCACCCTCCCGAGCCTACCGGTGGATTCTGAGCGACCTCGGCCCGAAACAGGCCAGTTGACCTGCGGCGACGCCCTGTCTCCTCATCTGCTGGCCGATCTCTCGAGTGGAACCGCGAACGCGGAGTTGCGCAAAGAAACTCACCTAAAAAGGCGCGTACCTGGGGACCCCGGACACGTCTGTCTGGATCCAGCCGCCCGTCGAGTAACGCGGCTCAGCACCTGTGAGTGGTATTGGTCGCTATAGCGACCAATACCACTCACAGGGTCAGGCGTGACGCTTGAGCTCTTCGCGCGCGACGCTGCGCAGGTGCACCTCGTCCGGGCCGTCGGCCATCCGCAGGGCGCGGGCCCAGGCGTAGAAGTAGGCCAGCGGGAAGTCGTCGCTCATGCCACCGGCACCGTGGATCTGGATCGCCCGGTCGATGATCGTGCAGGCGATCCGGGGCACCACCACCTTGATCGCGGCGATCTCGGTACGGGCGCCCTTCGCCCCATGGTTGTCGATCAGCCACGCCGTCTTGAGTACCAGCAGCCGGGCCTGCTCGATCTCCAGCCGGCTGTTCGCGATCTGCTCGCGCACCACACCCTGCTCGGCCAGTGGACGGCCGAACGCGATCCGGGTGGTGGCTCTGGCGACCATCGCCTCGACGGACCGCTCGGCCATGCCGATCAGCCTCATGCAGTGGTGGATCCGCCCTGGACCGAGCCGGGCCTGGGCGATGGCGAACCCGCCGCCCTCCTCGCCGAGCAGGTTGGACACCGGCACCCGCACGTCGTTGAAATGGATCTCGGAGTGGCCGTGCTGGTCCTGGTAGCCGAACACCGGCAGGTGCCGCTTGATCTCCAGACCAGGGGTGTCCCTGGGCACCAGCACCATGGACTGCTGGCGGTGCGTCTGCGCCTCCGGGTCGGTCTTGCCCATCACGATGAAGATCGCGCAGCGCGGGTCGGCGGTGCCGGAGATCCACCACTTCTTGCCGTTGATCACGTACTCGTCGCCGTCCCGGCGGATCGAGGTTTGCACGTTCGTGGCGTCCGAGGAGGCCACGTCCGGTTCGGTCATCGCGAAGGCCGACCGGATCTCGCCGTCCAGCAGCGGGTTGAGCCACTGCTCCTTCTGCTCCGGGGTGCCGAACAGGTGCAGGGTCTCCATGTTCCCGGTGTCCGGGGCCTGGCAGTTGATCGCCTCCGGGGCGATCACCGGGGACCAGCCGGAGACCTCGGCCACCGAGGCGTACTCCAGGTTGGACAGCCCGGAGACGTCCGGCAGGAACAGGTTCCACAGCCCCCGGGACCTGGCCTCCTTCTTCAGGTCCTCCAGGACCGGCGGGGTATCCCATTCCTGAGGGGTGCCTCGGCGGTCCGCGCGCCAGGCCTCGTAGACCGGCTCGGCGGGAAGCACCGCCTCGTCCAGGAAGGCGCGCATGCGCTGGCTGTAGTCGACGGCGGTGTCGCTCGGCTGGAAGTCCACCCCGGCAGAATAAGGGCGCCGGCGCGTCCCGGCTGCTTGCCAGTTGGCGAGCCGGCAATGGGCAGTTCCGCGGCCTCGGATGTAGGGTTCCCGCCGTGCCGCAATTCCGGATCGCCGAGGCCGCACGGCTTCTCGGGGTCAGTGACGACACCGTGCGTCGCTGGGTCGACGCGGGCACCCTGCCCGTACAGGTCGACGCGTCGAACCGCAAGGTGATCGACGGCGCCCGGCTGGCCGAGTTCGCCCGGTCCCAGGCGCAGGCCGCTCCGGACCCGTCGTCGGTCGGCCGCTCGGCGCGAAACCACCTGGTCGGGCTGGTCACCGAGATCATCTCGGACCGGGTGATGTCCCAGGTGGAGCTGCAGTGCGGGCCGCACCGCGTGGTCTCGCTGATGAGCACCGAGGCGGTCAAGGAACTCGGCCTGCAGCCGGGGTCGCTGGCCGTGGCCGTGATCAAGTCCACGCATGTGGTGGTGGAGACCCCGGGGGGAGCCCGATGAGGAAAGGCCCGATCGGAGTGGCGCGTTGGCTGCTGGCCGCCGCGTTGGTGACCGGGCTGGCGGCCGGTTGTGGCGGCGGGGGGGCGCCGCAACCGGCCGGCCCCTCCGGGTCGGCCCCGGCCGGTGGAGCGACCCTCACGGTGTCCGCCGCCGCCTCGCTGACCGACGTGTTCAACAAGCTGGGCAAGACCTTCGAGGAACAGAACCCGGGCACCACGGTCCGGTTCAACTACGGCGGTTCCTCCGACCTGGCCCAACAGATCGTCAACGGCGCGCCGGCCGACGTCTTCGCCGCCGCGAACACCTCGACAATGAACACGGTCGTCGTGGCTGGGCTGGTCAACGGCCAGCCGACGACCTTCGTCACGAACGTGCTGCAGATCGCCGTGTCGCCGGGCAACCCCAAGGGTGTGCACAGCTTCGCCGACCTGACCAAGCCGGACCTGAAGGTT
>DATHIT010000956.1:0-27774 GCA_035489915.1 Pseudonocardia sp.
CTGTTCGCCGACGTCCTGCGCCGCGACCTGGAGCAGACCGAGCCCGCCCTCGCCGCGGTGCTGCACCGCCGCGCCGCGGACTGGTTCGCCGCGCACGACTCTCCGCTGGAGGCGGTGGGTCACGCTCTGGCCGGCGGCGACACCGCGCAGGCGGCCGAGCTCATCGCCGTGCACAGCATGCCGGTGTGCCTGCAAGGACAGGTGGACACCGTGCTTGGTTGGTTCGGGGCGCTCGGTGAGGACGTCTGCCGCGCTGATCCGCGCCTGGGCATGGCGCGGGCGATGGTGGCCGGCGCCGGAGGCCATCCCGTCGAGATGGTCCGGTGGGCCGACCTCGCCGAGCAAGCCGCGGTCGGCCCCGGGCTTCCGGCCGACCTTGTCACGTCGGTGCATGCCGGGGTCGCCGTGACCAGATGGGGGTCCGCCTACTTCTCGGGAGATGTCACAGTCTCGGTCCGGCATGCTCGCGCGGCGATCCGACTGCCGGCCGATAATCGGACGCTCAGGCAGGCCTACGCCGCACTCGGCTGGAGCCTCTACCGCAAGGGCCAGTTCCGCGAAGCGCAGGCGCCCTTCGGCCAGGCGATGCTGCTCAGCCAGGATCGCGGCGATGACCTGACGATCATGGTCACCTGCGGCATCCAGGCCATCATTGCCGCCGCCGAGGGTCATCGACACGACGCCGAGGCCTTCGCGGCCCGGGCCGAGGGCGCGAGTCGGCGCCACTCGGCGGGCGAGCACTTCAACGCGTGGTGTTTCCACTTCGCCCGCGGATGGGCCGCGCGTGGGCTAGCAGCACCGGAACGGGCACATGGCCACTTACAGCGGGCGCTTGAGCTGTTACGGCGCGGCCCGATGCGGCTGGAAACCGTCGAGGTGCTCACCGCCCTGGCCCTGACCGACCGGCAGCTGGGCCGGATCGACTCCGCAACAGATCGTCTTGAAGAGGCTCGGGGGATCCTTGAACACTGTCCGGACCCGGGCTACCTGCTCGCCGACCCCCGCGCGGTCCAGATACCTCCCGCCCCGCCGGTCCCGACCCGGCCCGCCCCGGCCCTCACCCGCCGCGAATCGGAGATCCTCGCCCTGATCGCCGCCGCGCTGAGCGACCAACAGGTCGCCGACCACCTGGGGATCAGCCCCCGCACCGTGCACGCCCACCTCCGCTCGATCTATCCCAAGATCGGTGTCAGGGGCCGGGTCGGTGCCGTCCGCTACGCCCTGAACCACCCACCGCCGGCCGGCCCCCGCCACGACTCGGCGGGCTGACCGCGTCCAGTCGGACCTGCCCCACCCGGCCTACACCCCGCCCGGCGGTTGACTCTCTCCCGAGCGCGGTTCCACACTCGTCCTTCCTACCTAGGTATCACGGCCAGGCACGCCCCTGGCACAGGCGAGGGCAAGCAGCACACACCGGATACGAGGTGGCCAAATGTCGCGCAACGGCCGCAATGGGCCCGGCGCAGGCCCACGGCCAGCCCACGACCAGACCACGGGCCCGTCGGCTTCCGGGCCGGAGGCGATGACCGCGGAGTTCTTCTCCCACCACGAAACCGGCATCGACCAAGCACAGGCCGCGGTCGGACAGAACTACTACATGATCACCTCGATGGGCCTGCTCGACCGCAACGCGCCCTACGAGTTCCGCGTCAACGGACTCACCCTGGGCGCGCTGACCGTGGGCATGGCCTGGTACAACGCCGGCATTTACGTCACCATGACCGACCTGCAGACCTGCTACTACATCAACTTCCCGCGGACCGGCAGCATGCAGGCCGAGCACCGCTGCCGCGGCGTCGAAATCGCCCCCGGCCGCGCCGCCGTCTACCAGCCAATCGGCGACGTGCACATGCGCACCAGCGGCGACTACACCTCCTACGCCGTCCGCATCGAGCGCGCCGCCCTGGAGAACGCACTCACCGCCCGCCTCGAACGACCGGTCACCGGCCCGCTGGCACTCGGCGCCAGTCTCGACCTCACCCAGCCAGCCGCAGCGAGCTGGGCCCGGCTCGTGCGGTTGCTGGCCGCCGAGGCCACCGCCTACCAGCGCACGCACCGAACCGCCCTGACCAACCCGCTGATCGCCGCGCCACTGCACGACGCGGTCCTCGCCGGCCTGCTCCAAGCCGCCGATCACCCCGACCGCGAAGCCCTCGAACACCCCGTCCACGCCTGGGGCGCCGCGCCCGTACATCGCGCGATCGACGCCATGCACGCCCACCCCGACCACCCGTACACCCCCACCGCCCTCGCCCACATCGCGGGCAGCAGCGTGCGCTCCCTGCAGCTGGGCTTCCGCCGCCACATCGGCCTCACCCCGATGCAGTACCTGCGCCAGGTCCGCCTCGAACATGCCCACCACGATCTGGCCAACGGCGACCCGACCCACACCACGGTGACCGACATCGCCAGCCACTGGGGCTTCACCCACCTCGGCCGCTTCGCCACCACCTACCGAACGAAATACGGCCAATCCCCCTCGCACACCCTCCAACAACCACCCCAGCGCTGAACCCTGCGTGGTCTTGCGGATGGCCTTGCTCCCGCCAGGGTCGTGGCGTGTCAGCTGGCTTAGTGCAGACAAGGGCAAAATGCCGCGCCAAGAGCACTGCCGAGGCCGTCGTGGGCGGGATCGGCGACCCGCCCCACGCACCAACCTCCCTCATCCTGGGCCGCCATGACCAGCGCGGCCGGTTGCGGGTCATCGGACGGACGTTCCCGCTCCAGCCAGAGGCCCGCGCGGAACTGGCGAAGCTGCTCACCCAGCGAACGTGCCCACACCCCTGGCGGCCCAGCGGCGGCCCTAAACCTCAGTGCAGGTGTCACTGTCACACCCGTCGCGTCGTCACGCCACCAGACCTGACCAGCGGAAACAGGCGTGACACCCGCTGTGACACCCCGTGACACAGGCTGTCGGCCCCACCGCCAGATGAAGGTGTCACCCGGTCACGTTGTCACGGCACCGGCTCAGACCAGCGCTAACAGGTGTGACAGGGGGTGTGACGCCCTCGGGAGGCTGTCACGCCGGCTCGTCTGACCTGCAGAAACAAGTGTGACAGCGTGTTGCCGAGGTAGATTTTTTTGATCTCTCTCTAATTCCCTGTCACAGCGTCACGAGCGGCTGAAACAGCATGGGGTAGAGGGGTCTCGACCATGGGGACTCACCCGACTGTTTCAGCCGGTTGTGGCCCTTCGCGGAGCACGCCGAGAGTGGCTCAACAGTGGCTCTGTGCCCAATGCGTGCCCAAGTCGACCCTCCGCAACGACCCGGATGCCTGTTTCCGCAGGTCAAGGGGCAGGGCAAATCGAGCTGAGCACCGCCCTCCGGAGGCGGGAGCGCAGGTTCGAATCCTGCCGGGGGCACCATCCGGGTCGGCCGCTTGACCAGCAAAAACATGGCACTGACCAGGGAAAAGCCGGCCAGCGAAGGCGTGTAGCGTGCGCGTCCAGATCGCCAGCGAGCCCGGCTCGGCAAGCACGCCGAACGAGGACCACGCCGCCGCGGGTCACAGCCTCGCCGTCGTAGTCGACGGGCTCACCGCGCGCACAGAGAGCGGGTGCATCCACGGTGTGGGGCTTGGTTCGCTGGGCAGCTCGCGCAAAGTGTTCTCAGATTTGGCCACCTTGGACCAGAAGACGCACTCCGGTCGGCCATCCGGCACACCGCATCGCTGCACGCGGACACATGCGATCTAACCGACCCGGCTACCCCCTGCGCGGCAGTGGCTATCGTCCATGTTGGCGACGATGACCACCTGCGCTACCTCTTACTTGGTGACGTGTCTGTCGTGCTAGTTGGCGATGAGATTAAGCGTGTTGTGAGCGACCAGAGAATCAACACGACCGCGCTTGCTCAACGAGCGGAGGCTGACCGTCTCCCCTACGGATCCGATGCGAAATCGGCCGCCATGGTCAGCATGAAACAAGCAGAGATTGCCGCCCGAAATAAGCCTGGCGGATACTGGATCGCGGGCGCCGACCCGGCGGCGGTCGACCATGCAATCACCGACTCAGTGCCTCTATCGGAACTGAGCAGGATCGCATTACTCTCGGACGGCGCCGCCCGCGCTGTCGACTTGTTCAAGGTCACCGATTGGGCCGGAGTCCTCGATCTACTGGAGACGAGCGGCCCTCTCGAACTGATCGCGCGCGTGCGGAGTATCGAGCTCGATGATGAAGACACGACTCGGTGGCCTCGCAACAAGGTGTCCGACGACGCCACCGCTGCTTACTGCGACCAACTCCATGCCTAGCGAGCCCAAATGCGATTCACACTGATCGGACCAGCGTTCCCATGGCGCGGGGGAATCCCGCTGCTCACCACCGACTTGGCACATCGCCTCACGGCCGCCGGCCACGCGGTCCAGCTGCGCACCTGGACCCGCCAGGGTCCTCCTCGACTACTGCCCGCGCAGCGACACCCGCTCTCATCTCCCGAAGCCGGGGTGTATCCCACTGTCCAGGAGCCGCTGTCGTGGCGGAACCCAGTGCAGTGGTGGCGGGCCGGCCGCCGGTCGGCGGCAGCATCGGATGTGGTAATCCTGATCTTCTACACAACCCTCCAAGCGCCAGCGCTGTGGACGATCGCCCGCCTGGCCCGACGGCGAGCGAGGGTTGTGGTGATCTGCGCCAACGCCGTCCCACACGAGTCACGGCCAGGCGACCGACTACTGATGTCCCTACTGATGCGCTCGGCCGGCGCGATTCTCGTACACACGGCCGCGGAGCGGGACGCTCTGATGCAACTCACCGATCGACCGGTCGCAGTCGCGGCTCTCCCGCCACACCTTCCCGCCGGGGTACCGCTCATCCGTCGACCTGATAGACCGCCGACCCGCCGCCTGCTGTTCTTCGGCAAGGTCCGCCACTACAAGGGTGTCGACATCCTGCTCCAGGCCCTCACCCACGTCCCGGATGTCGAACTCAGCATCGTCGGCGAGTTCTACGAGGAACTGTCAGAACTGCACGCCCTGGTGGACCGATTGGGTCTCACCGACCGTGTGCGAGTCCGTCCCGAATACCTACCGGCGGAGCAGATCCCCGAGATGTTCGCCGAGGTGGACGCACTGGTGCTGCCCTACCGGACGGCGACGGCCTCCCAGCTTGTCGCTCTCGCCCACTGGCACGGCCTGCCCACCGTGGTGACCCGGGTAGGCAACTTCCCCGAGACCGTGCGCGACGGTGTGGACGGGTTGATTTGTACGCCGGGCGACGTGGCCGACCTGGCGCGCGCCCTCGGCGAGCTCTACCAGCCCGGGCGATTGGAATCGCTGCGGGCAGCCGTCCAACCCGCCGAGTCCGAGGACACCTGGCGGCGTTACCTGGACACCCTGCGCGCGCTGGCCGAGCCCCGGAGCAACGCCGACGAAGGAACGCGTTAGTCGCCTGCGATGCCCAGCAAGCCAGCACCCAAACGCAGCTCACCCCCGCTGCCGCCGCATCCCCCGCGCCCACCCGCGGCCATGCCTCCTGGTCGCGGCGTCTGGGCGATCCAGACACCCTGGTCGGGGATCGTCGGTTGGCCCTCCATGGCGCCCAGTAGGTTCGCCGGTCCTGGTGAGACCTCCAGGCATCCCGCCGGCTCGGAGATCGTTGTGGGTAGCGCGGCGGCTACCGAACTGGCGTACGAGACCGCCGGGGCGAGCAACAGCGCGCCGAGGGTGATCAGCGCGATGCGCCGCAACGGCCGGCCTTCTGATGTGGGGCCAGAGACATGCCCCGAGCCCCGGGAGACCTGAGCAGCATGAGCCCGACCCTAGGCAAGTGGAGGCAATCACTCCGCCATTCGGAGGTAAGCATTTGGCAAAGGCTCCTCGGAATCGGGGGCCCATCACCTGTCAGGGTGAACTGTAACCCTCCTCGAACTCCGCTAACCAACGGATTGCCGGCGGTTTAATCATCACCTGGATGCTAGAGAGTGACGTCCCTGAGCGACTTCGTCCGCTTGGGCGGCCCCGCCTCCTCTTGCGAAGGGCAAATATGTCTAAGCTTCCAATTGTCACAGTGCTCTTCTGGGTCATGAAGATCATCGCCACCACACTGGGTGAAACTGGCGCCGACATGGTGTCGCAGACCCTCAATCTCGGCTATCTGAGCAGCAGTTTCCTGTTCCTCGCGCTGTTCGCGGTCAGCCTGATAGCGCAGCTGCGCGCGAAGAGATATCACCCCGCGGTTTTCTGGGCAGTGATCCTCACCACTAGCACGGCCGGCACGACGATGTCCGACTTCATGAACCGGACCGCCGGTCTTGGCTACCTGGGCGGTGCACTGGTCCTGACCGCCTGCCTCATTATCGTGTTCATCGTCTGGAAAGTCAGTGGTCAGACCATGAACGTCGAGCGGATCAATACCTTTCGAGGAGAGGTGCTTTACTGGATCGCCACGCTGGTGTCGAACACCTTGGGCACCTCGAGCGGCGACCTGCTGGCCCATAACACCGGGATCGGCTTCGTCCTCAGCACGGTGCTCCTCACTTCGGCGCTGGCACTGGTCGTTGCCGCGCACTACCTCACCCCCATATCAGGAACTCTCCTGTTCTGGGTTGCGTATGTGCTCACGCGTCCGTTCGGCGCCAATTTCGGCAATACGCTGACGAAGACCCACGACGAAGGCGGAGTTGGCCTGGGCACATTCGGGGCGTCTGGGCTTCTGTTCGCAATGCTCGTTGCACTGGTCATCTACCAGACCGCGACACATCGCAGGCAGACACGGGAAATCCCTACCGAGCCCGCCGAATACATGGCCTGACCAGCCCGCCCTGGCCGCCCGGTCATTGCCCGTCAGTCCGAGGGCAATGACCGGGCGCCGCTCATTGCCCGTGCGGACAAGACCGTAGTTGTCATACCTTGAGAGCGGATGGGGTTCGCGGTTGATCGAGCTGGTGATACGGCAGGTGCAGCGCGACGACAGCGCCGCCGGTGGGGTGGTTGCGGGCCAGAGCCTCCCCGCCGTGGGCCCGGATGATCGCCCGCACGATCGCGAGGCCAAGGCCGGCGCCACCGTCGGTACGGGCGCGGGCGGTATCGGCCCGGCGGAACCGCTCGAACGCGTGTGGAATGAACTCCGGGGGAAAGCCGGCGCCGTGATCGCGCACGGTGATCCGCAGGGAGGTCGGCGAGTACGGCTGGTGCGCCGCGAGCTGCACGACCTCCCCGACGGGACTGTGCCGAATGGCGTTCTCGAGCAGGTTGTCCAGGGCTTGACGGAGCCGGTCCGGATCAGCGGTCACCGTCAGGTCGAGCGGACAGTCGACCTCGACTGTCACCGATCGATCGGCCCCGTACGCGTTCGCGCCGCGGGCGGCGGCGGTGAGCAGTTCGTGCAGCGGGGTCGGCACAGCACGCACAAATGACGGGCCGCCCTCGGCACGGGCGAGCAACAGGAGGTTCTCCGACAGCCGGATCAGGCGCTCGGTTTCCTGCCCGGCGGCATCGACCGCCTCGGCCAACTCCGCGCGGCTGCGTCCGGGCCGGGCGGCAAGCTCCAGCTCGGCTCGCAGCATGGCCAGCGGGGTGCGCAGCTCGTGGCCGGCGTCGGCGACGAAGCCCCGCTCTCTGACCACCGCGGCCCGCAACCGGTCCAGCAGGGCGTTCATCGTGGTGGCCAGGGCGGCGATCTCGTCCCGGGTGGGCGGCACCGCCAGTTCCCCGGTCGTGTCGTGTTCGCTGATCTCGGCCGTTTCCCGGCGCATCCGCTCCACCGGGCGCAGCGCGGCGCCGGCCAGCAGCCAGGCGGCGAATCCGGCTACCACCACCGCGGGCGGGCCACCGAGCAGGATCGCGTACTCGACGTGGTCGGCCGCCGCATCGGAGATGTCGGTACCCGTGCCTACCACGACGAGCGTGCCCGGGGCATTGGTGGTCCTGGCCAGCACCCGGGTTCGTTCCTCGGCCAGCTCGGTGGTGAAGGTCAGCGTGCGCCCCGCTGCGACCTCTCGGCGCTGCTCGGGGTCGAGCGCCGGGCGGCCGGCCAGTTCGGGCGAGGAGGCCAGTACCTGGCCGTCGACGGTGAGGAACTGGGCCGGTTCCTCGTCCTGCCCGAGCCGCAGGCTGCCCATGCCGGCGGCGCTCACCTCGTCGACCAGCGCGGACGCGCGGCTGACCAGGGAGCTGTCCAGGGAGGCGTCCAGGCTGATCCGCAGTTGGAGCAGGAAACCGAACCCGGCGACGGCGATCGCCAGGGCGGTTGCCAGCGCGAACAGCAGCGCGAGGCGCAGCCGCAGGGGCATCGGCGGGGCTCCTGACTAGCGACCGGCTACCGGGTCGGCCACCTTGTCGGGTGCGCGCATCCGGTAGCCGACGCCGCGGACAGTCTCCAGCCGCTCGTCCCCGAACGGTCGATCGACCTTACGCCTCAGGTAGGCCACGTATTGATCGACGATGTTGGACACCCCGTCGTAGGAGAAGTCCCAGACGTGTTCGAGGATCCGGGTACGGCTGAGCACCTGCCCCGGGTGCCGCATGAACAGCTCCAGCAGGGCGAACTCCTTGGCGGAGAGCACGAGTTCGGTGCCGCCGCGCCAGGCCCGGTGGGTGGCTGGGTCCAGGCGCAGCTCGCCGACCGACAGCATGGTGGGGCGGTCGCCGGTTCCTCGCCGGATCAGCGCGCGCAGCCGGGCGGCCAGCTCGCCGAAGCTGAAGGGCTTGGTCAGGTAGTCATCGGCGCCGGCGTCCAGGCCGCGGATGCGGTCGTCCACCGCATCCCGGGCGGTGAGCATCAGCACCGGCATCCAGCGGCCCCGGTCCCGGAGTTGGCGGCAGACCTCCATCCCGTCCAGCCCGGGCAGCATCACGTCGAGCACCACGGCGTCGTAGCCGAACTCGGTGGCCTGCCAGAGGGCGTCCGTCCCGGTGTTCGCGATATCGACGGCGTAACCGTCTTCGGCCAGGCCGCGGCGCAACAGCGCGGCCATCCTCGGCTCGTCCTCGACAATTAGCACCCGCACGCTTCGGAGCGTAAGCCGCGCATGATGTGAGCACCGTGTGAGCACTAGGGCTGTGCGGTGACGTGGCGCTCTCATCTTCAGTACACGTGCGGTGAGCACGGTGAGCGGCATGAGCCCTCTCTCGTGCATGAGCCACCGCGCCAGGGCCGCCGCGCTAGTGGGTATGACGGCGGTTGTCGCGGCCCTCGCCCTAGCGGGCTGTGCCTCCGGCGGTGGCGCGACCCCCACGGCCCCCGCGGCCCCCGCGGGGCCGCCGCCGTCGACACAGTCCGCGCCCCAGCCAGCTGGCCAGCCACCGGCAGCGGAGACCAACCCGGCCGGGGACATTCCGGACAACCAGGCCTTCGTTCCCTTTGCGGCGCCGGACGCGACCTTCAGTGTGTCCGTGCCCGAAGGCTGGGCCCGCACCAATCAGGGCCAGGCGACGATCTTCACCGACAAGCTGAACAGCGTGCGGATCGACTCCCAGCCCAGACCCACCGCACCTGACGCCGCCTCGGTCACGGCGAGCGAGGTACCAGCACTGCGGTCTTCGGTATCGGGTTTCCAGGGCGGTCAGGTCAGCATGGTCCAGCGCAAGGCCGGTACCGCCGTGCTGGTCAGCTACCAGGCGGTCGCTCCTCCGGACCCGGTGACCGGGAGGTCCATCACCGACGCCGTGCAGCGCTACGAATTCTGGAAATCCGGCCAACAGGTCACCCTGACCCTGTCCGGTCCGACGGGCGCGGACAACGTCGACCCCTGGCGACTGGTGACCGACTCGCTGCGGTGGCTGCGGTGAACAACCCCCAGCCTGACCGCTCCGCGCACCTCCGCTACAACGAACCGGCGGTCGAGGCCCGGTCGCTGCACCGCATCTTCCGGAACGGCGACCGGGAGACGCTCGCGCTGCGCGGGGTGTCCGTGGTTGTCCGCCGGGGCGAGCTGGCCGCGGTTGTCGGGCCTTCGGGATCGGGCAAGTCGACGCTGTTGGCGTGTCTGGCCGGGATCGACGAGCCCGACGCTGGCAGCGTGCACATCGCGGGGCGCCGGATGACACAGGAATCCGAGCAGGCCCGGGCGGGACTGCGGGCCAGCCGGATCGGCCTGCTGTTCCAGTCCGGCAACTTGGTCGAACACCTCACCGTCGAACAGAACGTGGCCTTGGTGCAGCGCCTGGTCGATCGGGCTCGGCGCCGCGACCGAGGGGAGCTGCTGCACTCGCTGGGTGTGGCGGGCCGCGCGCGGGCTTACCCGAGTCAGCTGTCCGGAGGCGAACTCGCCCGCGCCGGGCTCGCCGTCGCGCTGGCCAACCAGCCCGTCGTGTTGCTCGGCGACGAACCGACCGGCGAGCTCGACGCGGCCACCGAGGCACTGGTGCTCGACATGCTCCACGACGTGGCGGCGGACGGGACGGGCGTGCTGGTCGCCAGCCACAGCCCCGCGGTGGCATCGGCGGCGGATCAGGTCATCAGGCTCGCCGACGGGGAGGTGCTCTCATGAGTGCGCCGGCCCGCCGCCCCACCGGACAGGATGCGAGCCGGCCGAACCCGCTCGTGGTGTGCGAGGCGGTGAGCCGCGAATACGGCGCGGGCACCGCTCGGGTGGCCGCGGTGCGGGAGGTGAGCTGCGCGGTCGGCTCGGCCACGCGGATCGCGCTGACCGGGCGCTCCGGGTCGGGCAAGTCCACCTTGCTGCATCTGATGGCCGGCCTGGACACCCCTAGCGCCGGGACGATCAGCTGGCCCGGGCTCGGCGGCGCTCCGAACGGACAGCCAGGCTCGGTCGGGTTCATCTTCCAGGGACCGAGCCTGCTGCCCGATCTCACCGCGTTGCGGAACATCGCGCTGCCGCGGCTGTTCGGCGGGCACAGCCCCGGACATGCGGCGCTCAGCGCGGCCGAGGCGCTGCGTCGGCTCGGCATCGAAGACCTGAGCGACGCCCTGCCCGACCAGCTGTCCAGTGGCCAAGCCCAGCGGGTGGCCATCGCCCGGGCGCTGGCCAGCCGGCCTCGCCTCATCCTGGCCGACGAACCCACCGGACGGCTCGACGCCGCCACCGGAGCGCAGGTGATCACCGCGCTGCTCGACGTCGCCGACGAGATCGACGCCGGTTTGGTGGTGGCCACCCACGACCCGGCGGTGGCCGTGCGGCTCACCGGGTCCTGGCAGATGACCGACGGTCGGCTCGCGGTCACGTCTCGCGGCCCGGATCAGTCAGAGGAGCGGTCATGACCTTGAGTTGGCTGTGCGGTCTACTTCGCCGCCGGGGCACTCGGCTGCTTCTCAACGCCATCGGCATCTCGGTCGCCGTCGCGCTGTTGGGCAGCCTCGGATCCTTCCTCGCGGCATCCCGCTCGACGATGACCGAACGGGCCGCCCGGACGGTGGCGGTGGACTGGCAGGTACAGCAGCAGCCCGGCGGCTCCCCCTCGGCGCTGCTCGAGGGGACCCGGGCGGCGGCGGGCACCCTCGCCGCGCTGCCCGTCGGGTTCGCCCACAGCACCGGTCTCGCGGTAACCAGCGCCGCCGACGGGGCCACCAGTACTCAAACCACCGGCCCCGCTGAGGTGCTGGGCCTACCGCCGGACTACCGCACGGTGTTCCCCGACGCGATCCGCGGCCTCGAGGGGTCCTCGACCGGGGTGTTGGTGGCCCAGCAGACCGCCGCCAACCTGCACGCGCGCCCCGGCGACTCGGTGACGATCGGCAGGGCGGGCATGCCACCCGCCGTGGTGCGGGTGGATGGAATCGTCGCGTTGCCGCAGGCCGATTCGTTGTTCCAGCGAGTGGGCGCACCGATCGGAGCACAGCCGAGCGCGCCACCGGACAACGTCCTGTTGCTGCCCGACCAGCAGTGGCACGCCGTGTTCGACCCGCTGGCCGGGCGCGGCACGGACGCACCCACCGTGCAGATCCACGCCGCGCGCTCGCACCAGCTTCCGACCGACCCGGCCGCCGCCTACACCGCCGCGACGGCCGCGGCGCACAACCTGGAGGCACGCACGGCGGGCGCGGGCATCGTGGGAGACAACCTGGCGGCCGCGCTGGATCGGGCCCGTGCGGACGCCGCCTACGCCCAGGTGCTGTTCCTGTTCCTGGGGGCGCCCGGCGCGGTGCTGGCGGCGCTGCTCACCGCGATGGTCACCGCCACCGGCTCCGACCGCCGGCGCCGGGAGTTCGCGCTGCTGCGCGCCCGAGGCATGGGCAGCACGCGGTTGGTCGGGCTCGCCGCGATCGAGGCAGGCGTGGTCGGGTCAATCGGCACGCTGGCCGGGGTGGCGGTGGTCGCGGTGATCAGCCGGACGGCATTCGGTATCGCCGGGATCGGCGGCCCAGCGGCGATCCTGTCCGTCGCGGGAGGTCTGCTGATAGCCCTGGCGACCGTGCTCGCGCCGGCTTACCGCGATCTCCGCCAGGTGAGCGTCGCGGCCGGTCGGATGGCGGTCGCCCCGACCACAGCGCCGAGGTGGACCCGCTGGGGGCTCGACCTTGTGTTGCTCGCCGGAGCTGGCGTGATCTTCTGGCTGACCGGTCGCAACGGCTACCAGCTGGTGCTCGCGCCGGAAGGGGTGCCGGGCATCTCGGTGTCCTACTGGGCGTTCGCCGGGCCGGCGTTGCTCTGGATCGGGGCCGGGTTGTTCGCCTGGCGCCTGGTCGATCTGGGCCTCAGCCGGGGGCGGGACCTGGTCGGCCGTGGACTTCGCCCGGTCGCCGGCAACCTGGCTGCCACCGCGTCGGCCATGATGAGCCGACGGCGCCATTCACTGGCCGGTGCCACGGTCGTGCTCGGTCTGGCGCTCGCCTTCGCCGCCTCCACCGCGACGTTCAACTCCACATATCGCGCCCAGGCCGAGGTGGACGCCCAGCTGACCAACGGGGCCGACGTCACGGTGGCTGAACCGCCGGGCGCCTCGGTAGGTCCGTCGGCCTCGGCCCAGTTCGCCGGGCCGGGCGCGCGCTCGGTGGAGCCGCTGCAGCACCGGTTCGCCTACGTCGGAGCTGACCTGCAGGAGCTCTACGGCGTCAACCCGGCGACCATCACCAATGCCACCGCGCTGCGCGACCAGTACTTCCAGGGCGGCACCGCGCGGCAACTGCTGGATCGGCTCGCCTCCGCGCCCGACTCGGTGCTGGTCAGCTCGGAGACGGTCGCCGACTTCCAGCTTCAACCGGGAGACCTGATCAACCTGCGGCTCCGGGACGCCCACACCGGGGCGCTGAACACCGTGCCGTTCCACTACGTCGGCGTTGTCAACGAATTCCCGACCGCGCCCAAGGACAGCTTCCTGGTGGCCAACGCCTCCTACATCGCCGCGCACACCGGCAGCGACGCCGTCGCGGCGTTCCTCATCGACACCGGCGGCCAAAACGTCAACGTCGTGTCCGGGCACATCCGCCAGCAGGTCGCCGGCTCGGCCACGGTCACCGACATCACCTCCACCCGCGCGGTCATCGGGTCCAGCCTCACCGCCGTCGACCTCGCCGGCCTGACCCGCATCGAGCTGGGCTTTGCGCTAGCGCTGGCGGCCGCGGCGGCGGGTCTGGTGCTGCCTCTCGGGCTGGCCGAGCGCCGCCGGGGCTTCGCGATCGCCACCGCAATCGGGGCAAGTGGTGGCCAGCTGCGCAGGCTGATCGCCAGCGAGGCCGCGGTGCTCGCGGCGGGCGGGCTCCTCACCGGCGCCACGCTCGGCTGGGTGCTCTCCGAGATGCTGGTGGCAGTCCTCACCGGCGTGTTCGACCCGCCGCCCTCGGCGCTGTCCGTGCCGTGGGTCTACCTCGGCGGCGCCGGGGCGCTCACGCTGGCCTCACTGGCTGTGGCAACAGCGCTGACCGCGGGTAATGCCCGACGATCCTCGATCACAGTGCTGCGTGAGTTGTGACGCTCGTGGATGTGCCCGCTCACATTCGGCATTCATCAACCTCACATCGCATCTTCGACACGATCACACCGTGAACAACGTCTCGAGCACCACCGCCCGACCTGTCCAGGGAAACCCGCGGTGAGGGAGCTGATCGCGCTCCTCACCAGTGTCGGAGGTGGCTGGGCCTATCCCGCCATGGCGTTCTGCGCGTTCCTCGAGTCAGCGGCGTTCGTGGGCCTGGTGATTCCCGGCGAGACCGCCATGCTGCTCGGCGGTGTGCTCGCGGCGACCAGCCAGGTGAGCCTGTTCGGCATGATCGCCGGCGGGGTGATCGGTGCTGTGCTCGGCGACCTCGCGGGCTACGGGTTGGGGCGCCTCGCCGGGCCCTCGGTTCGGTCGGGCCGGATGGGCCGGTGGGTGGGAACCGACCGCTGGGATCGCGCGGAGCGGCTGTTGGAGCGACGAGGTGGTCCCGCCGTTTTCGTCGGGCGCTGGGTCGGGGTGCTCAGGGCGGTCGTTCCCGCCGCCGCCGGCGCTGTCAACATGCCGGCCAGGAAGTTCATGGTGTGGAACGCCATCGGCGGCGTGCCGTGGGCGAGCACGGTCATCGTCCTCGGCTACCTGGCAGGTTCGTCGTGGCAGCGTGTCCAGCACTGGCTCGGGGCGGCGGCGCTGCTGGTAGGGGTGGGCGGGGCCGTCGCTGCGGTGGTGGCACTGGGTTTTACCCGGTCACGCAACCGTGATACGACAGAGCCCGCCAGCCAGGACGTCGAGGCCGACGTCGGGCCGGCACCGAGGCCGCACCTGGAGATCGTCATCAGATCGATGGTCATGGCGGTGTTCGCGCTGGTCATCGGTGAGCTCTCGGATAACGTCACCGACGGCACGGGCATCACCGCCATCGACGGGCCGGTGCTGAACTGGATGCTGGGCCACCGCACCGCCGACCTGACCAGCGCCATGGTCATAGTCACCGATGTCGGCGGCATCGGCGTGGTATCCGCGGTGGCCACCGCCGTGGCCGGGTGGCTGGCCTGGCGCCACCGCTGGCACGACTCCCTGCTCGTGGCCGGCACGACAGTCGGCGCCGGTCTTCTCATCGGGGTACTCAAGCCGCTGGTCGGCCGGTCACGTCCGCCGGTGGTCGACCAACTCGTGATCGAGACCAACCAGTCCTATCCGTCCGGGCACGCGCTCGCCGCGGCCGCCGTGCTGGGCGTGCTCACGGTTGTACTGATCCGCCGACTACCTGGCCGAGGGCCACGGCTGCTGCTCACCGTCGCGGCGACGGCAGTTACCGCCGCGATCGGTCTGAGCCGCCTGTACCTTGGTGTGCACTGGGCCAGCGACGTCATCGCCGGCTGGCTCATCGGCGCATTCTGGTTGATCATTTGTCTCACCACGGCGAAAGTAGTGACAGCGTGGCTGCCTTTCCGCGCGCGGCGATGCCCCGTCATATGATCTCTCTGTCCTCGACGGGCTTCCGCCCACTCCACGTGCGAAGACTCCCCGAAATACAGAATCGCTTTTGCCGTCCCCTTGCCCTGAGCTAGTCCGCTCCTACTCCTTGCCCGATTAGCGTCACAAGCATGTTGATGCAATCCGACACCCCCAGGTCACCGGCGGATTATCGCAGGCATCCACGGCGCATCCGTATTCCTTCTTTGACCATTCTTCGGCGGCTGTTGGCCGCGATTCTCGCGGCGGTGATGCTGACGCTGGCGGTGTCCTACGGGCGGGCGCTGACCTACCCTGGAGAGGCGCCGCTCGACGTCCGGACGGTGGACTGGATACGGGAGAACGGCGGGGCACCGCTGGTCAACGCGGTGGAGAACTGGTGGTACACGCGTCAAGCGCCACCCACCTCCGCGCCGGATCCCACCCTCGGGTCGGCAGGCCCCGTGCCGGCGGCACCCGGCACGCCGGCTCCGCTCCCGGCGATCGGGCCTCGCGCCGCGCCCGGCGAAGGCACCTGGGTTGCCGGCCCCAGCAGCAAGAACGGAACTCCGCCCCTGTTGGCCACGTTCGTCCGCCCCGACCCGGTCCACCCCGGCGTGGTGGCCGGCGTCGCCCGGTTCGATCAGAACCTGGTCAAGGCGCAGCTGATCGCCGGCACGCGGGAACCCGACAAGCGACAGTGGCCGGAGGGGGGCCAGGTTCCCCTCGACCAACGCGGCAGCCTCGTCGCGACGTTCAACTCGGGGTTCAAGTTGGCCGAGGCCCGTGGCGGTTTCTACGCCGACTCGCGCGGTGCTCAGCCACTCAGGGACGGAGCCGCGTCCCTGGTGATCGATCGTGCCGGGCGGGTGTCGGTGGGCGCGTGGGGTCGCGATGTGCGGATGAGTCCGGACGTGGCAGCGGTGCGGCAGAACCTGGCTTTGATCGTCGACAACGGGGCACCGGTGCCCGGCTTGGACGTCAACAGCGACAACCGGTGGGGCAGCGCCAAGAACCAGCTGCAGTACACCTGGCGGTCCGCGCTCGGTGTCGACGCTCGTGGCAACCTCTTCTACGTCGGAGGCAACCAGCTAACCCTGGCCAGCCTGGCCCGAGCGCTGGCCGACACGGGAGCGGTCCGGGGGATGGAGCTGGATATTCATCCCCGGATGGTCCACCTGTACGCCTACCAGCACGTCAACGGCCAGCCCCAGCCTTTGGCCAACCCGCTCCTGCCGACCATGCAAGGGCCCCTGGACCGCTACCTGCAGCCCGACCAACGCGACTTCGTCTCGGTGACCCTGCGATAGCCGGTGGTACGGAACTGCCCGGCTACTCCGCGGGTGGCTCGAACCTGAACCCGCGCCCGCGCAGCGTCACGATCCGCGGCACCGCCCGCGTGCTGGAGGCCTCGGTGAGTTTGCGCCGCAGCGCCGCCACGTGCACGTCCAGGGTCTTGGTAGAGCCGGCCCAGTGTTGGTCCCACACCTCGGCCATCAGGGTTTCCCGGCTGACGACCACGCCCGCATCAACGGCCAGCCGCGCGAGCAGGTCAAACTCCCTGGCTCGCAGCTCCACCTCGTGGCCGGCCAGGCTGACCCGCCTGGCCGCTGTGTCAACCCGCAACTCGCCCAAGACGTAGGTGGTGGGAGCACCTTCGGGGAGTAACGCGCCGCGGCGCAGGTGCGCGCGGATCCGCGCATGCAGCTCGGCCAGCCGGATCGGCTTCGTCAGATAGTCGTCGGCCCCCGCTTCCAGGCCGACGACTATATCCATCTCCTCGGCCCGCGCGGTCAACATGACCAAGACCGACCATGGCAGGCGTCCGCGCAGCTGCCGGCAGACCTCCACGCCGTCCAGGTCGGGAAGACCGAGGTCGAGCAGTACCAGGTCGAACTCGCCGGTCTCGGCCACCCGCAGGGCGCCACTCCCGGTTCGCTGCCACACCACTTCGTGGCCATGAACGCGCAGACTCGACTCGAGATAGCCGCCGATGGTCTCGTCGTCTTCTACCACCAGCAATCGTGCCATGCGGTCAGTCTAACGAAGTGCTGACGCCATTCGTGCGAGTTCTCTTGGTCCAATTGCTAACGGACGGCAATCGCTGTGCAAGCGCCACGCAAACTACGGCGGCCGGAGTGATGCTCGCTACCCTGGTGCGCCTGAGATCACCGGACCGGGCAAAATTGCGGGGTGCGCAAACGCATAGTCGGTTTGGCTACCTTGGTGGCGTTAATGGCGATCGTATTGTTCGGCGTGCCGCTGGCGACTCTCGTCTCGAAGTACCTCCTTGCAGACGAGCGAGCCGAGCTTGAGCGAATCGCCGACGTTGCCGCGGTCGCGTCCTCGATCGCCCTCGCCAGAGGCGAACCGCCCGGCGCGATGCCCGAGACCGAGAACGACACCGTGCTGGGGCTCTACGACGCAACGGGCCGCCGGGTGTCCGGAGACGGCCCACTCGCCGCTGACCAGCTGGTACAGCGGGCGATGGCAGGAAACGAGGTCACCGACGACAGCCCAGATGAGATCATGCTCGCCCTGCCGATCTCCTCGCGCGGATCCGTCCTCGGCGTCGTCCGCGCTGCCACGCCCTTCGACGAGGCCTACCAGCGCATCGCCGAAGCCTGGCTGGTCATGGCCAGCCTCGGCTTGATCGCTCTGCTGCTCGTGCGGTTGGTGGCTCGAGCGCTGGCCGCTCGATTGATCCGCCCACTCGAACGGCTCTCCGCCGCCGCCCGAACTCTCGGGCAGGGCGACTTCAGCGTGCGTGCCGACACCTCCGGCATCGCCGAGATCGATTCCTTCGCCAGTGACCTGAACAGCACCGCCGCGCGGCTGGACGAGCTGATTACCCGGGAGCGAGCGTTCTCCGCCGATGCGTCGCACCAGCTGCGCACTCCGCTGACCAGCCTTCGGCTCGGGTTGGAAATAGCCCTCGACGACCCGGGCCAAGACCTCCGCGGCGCGGTTGTGACCGCGCTCGAGGACACCGACCGCCTACAACGCACAATCGAGGATCTGCTGAGACTGGCCCGGGACTCCACCCGGGTCACCGACCCGCTCGACCTCGCCCCACTGCTCGACGAGATCGAAGACACCTGGTTCCGGCGGCTCGCCGGGCAGGGGCGTGCACTGAGCGTCGTCAACTCCGCTCAGCTCCCCACCGCGCGCGCCTCGGCGGCGGCGGTGCGCCAAGTGCTGTCGGTACTCCTGGACAACGCTGCCTGCCACGGCTCGGGAACAGTCACCGTGGCCGTCCGCGACGCCGGCGATGCCATCGCCATTGACGTGTCCGACCAGGGCAAGGGCATCAGCAATCCGCCCAGCCAACTGTTCACCCGCCGAGCCAACGGCGGCACGGACCACGGGATCGGACTCGCCTTGGCCCGCAGCCTCGCCGAAGCCGAGGGCGGCCGGCTCAGCCTCAGCAGGCCCGCACCACCGACCTTCACCCTGCTTCTACCCGCCGACAGCGCCCAGCCCGCGCCGGACAGCG
This sequence comes from Pseudonocardia sp., assembly GCA_035489915.1. Taxonomy (GTDB): domain Bacteria; phylum Actinomycetota; class Actinomycetes; order Mycobacteriales; family Pseudonocardiaceae; genus Pseudonocardia. Next base: position 18,721 of record DATHIT010000956.1, read on the forward strand.
ACCCGCTGGTCAGCTCCCGTTAGCGCCGTGCTCGTGAACAAAGTTTGCGGTTCGCTTGCCCTTGTATGACCGGTCGATAACTCGTCGTTCGCTAGCGTCCGAGAAGTAATCACAGGTGGATCCCCCGTCCACCTTGCCACCGTGGCGAAACGGACCGAGAGAGAACCTATGACTTCCGAACGCACCCTCACCCCGAGCCGCCAACTCCTCAACAAAGTCCCAGAAGTCACCCTCTACTTCTGGATAGTCAAAGTGCTCTGCACGACAGTCGGCGAATCGGCCGCTGACTTCCTTAATGTCAACCTGAACTTCGGCCTGACCGGCACATCCGTTGTCACCGGCGCCCTGCTCGTCGTCACCCTGATCTTCCAGTTCCGCGCGGACCGGTACATACCCAGCAGGTACTGGCTGAACGTGGCACTGGTGAGCGTCTTCGGCACCTTGGTGACCGACAACCTCACGGACAGCGTCGGCGTGCCACTCGAAGCGAGCACCCTGATATTCGGGGTTCTTCTCGCTGTTACCTTCCTGCTGTGGTACCGGAACGAGAAGACGCTCTCGATCCATTCCATCGTCACCACCCGGCGGGAGTCGTTCTACTGGCTCGCCATTCTCTTCACCTTTGCGCTCGGCACAGCAACCGGCGATCTCATGGCCGAGGTGCTCGGGCTCGGCTACCTGGTGACCGGTGCAATCGTGGGGGCGCTGATCGCCATCACCGCGGTCGCGTGGCGATTCGGACTCAACCCGGTTCTCTCCTTCTGGGTCATCTACATTCTGACCCGCCCGCTCGGAGCCTCGATCGGTGATTACCTCTCCCAGCCATCGAGCCAGGGCGGATTGGGCCTGGGCGCGACGGTGACAAGCTTGGTCTTCGTGGTCGGCATTCTCGGCATCGTCACCTACCTCTCGGTGACGAAAGCCGATGTCATCCGGAGTGCCTCCGCCGGCACGCACACGGGGACGGAACGCGGCGGCCTGTGGCAGACAGCCGTCGTCCTGGCGCTCGTCATCGTCCTCGGCGGGGCGGGTTACTCCTTGCGCAAGTCCTCGCTGCAACAGGACACGTCAGACTCAGTCGCCGCCGTGATCCCCGGCGGAAGCCAGCCGGCCCCCGGAAGCCAGCCATCTCCTGGCGGAACCCAGGTCACGCACGTCTCCCCCCTTGGAGACCTATCGTCCTTCAGCAAGATCACCCAGGACACGCTGGATCTGCTGAACTCCGGCGACCAGTCTGGCGCTACGGCGCGCATCACTGATCTCGAAACCGCGTGGGACAACGGCGAAGCCCGCCTGAAGCCGAGGGACAACGCCTCGTGGACCGACATCGACGGCAAGATCGACAAGGTGCTGCGCGAGCTCCGGTCAACCAGTCCGAACCCGAACAGCGAGAAGGCCGCGCTCACCACATTGCGCACCGCGCTCGGTTGACCCGGCCTGGTCGTCACACAGTCGAGGGGTAGCGGGTTCCATTCGCGGGTCGCTCAGTCGTGCGCTGTGGCCGATTGCAGGATCTGCAGGATGCGACCGAGCAGCTGGTCGGGCACGCAGTTACGCCGCCGCCAAGCGCGTAAGCAGGTACGTTGAATCACACCCTCAGGCGGCCGGTTCGAGCACGAACAGGGGGATCTGGCGGTCGGTCAAGGCCTGGTACTCCGCGTATTCCGGCCAGACCTCGACCGCACGGTCCCACCACCTGGCGCGCTCATCGCCGGAAAGCTCGCGGGCAATGTAGGCGCGCTTGACCGCGCCGTCCTGGAGCTTAACCAAAGGCTGGGCTTTGAAGTTGTGGTACGAGAGCGGGTGTGTCGGAGCACCGCCCTGTGAGGCGACCGCCAGGTACACACCGTCATGCTCGACTCGCATCACCGGGTTCTTTCGCAGCTTGCCCGATTTGAATCCCATACTGGTCACAACCACCACGGGCACGCCACCGTAGGTGAGCCCACTGGTCCCGCCCGAGCTCTCGTACTCGGAGACCTGATCGCTCACCCACTGCTCACTGCTCGGTTCGTACTCCCCTTGCAACGGCATTCTCGTCTCCCGGGGTGGGTTGGTGGTCATGGCAGAATCATCAACGTTCACACCGGTATGAAGGTCAAGGAGGAGTGCGCGTGCTGATCGGGGAGCTGAGCCGGCGGACCGGAGTTCACGCACATCAGCTGCGTTATTACGAGGCCCAGGGATTGCTCGAGCCCGGCCGCGCGGCCAGCGGTTACCGCGAGTACACCGACGTTGCCGTCCTCACCGTGACCCAGATCAGGAGGCTGCTCGAAGCCGGCCTGTCGACCCAGGAAATCGCGATCATGCTGCCCTGCGCCACTGGCGCGGCCCCCGACCTCGAGCCCTGCCCCGAGCTCCTGGACACCCTACGAGCACGCCTGCACGGGCTGGACGAACAGATCGACACGCTCATCCGCTCCCGCCAGGCCCTCCGTCACTACATCGATGTCACCGAACGGCGCCTGTCACAGCACTATCAGGGATACGACTCCACGACGCTGGAGTCGATTGATCATCCATCACCGGCAACGTGGTCGGACAGCAGTCGCAGCGCGTCGGCTGAGGCGATGTCGTTGGGCGTGTAAACCTCGAGCCGGTGGTCGGGGCTGTCCGGTTGTAGCCAGACCTGGTAATTGACGGTGATTCCTCCGACGGTCGGGTGTTGCAGGCGCATGGTGCCCACCGTGCAGTCCGCGACGTCACCTGTGGCCCACAGTGTGGCGAAGACGCTGCTACGCATCGTGAGTTCGCCGATCAGCTCGGCCAAACGGGCGTCGGTCGGATACCGGCCCGCGGTAAGCCTGAGGTAGGCGACATGGGTACGGGCGAGCTCCTCCCAGTTTCGATACAGGTCGCGGGTGAGCGGGTCGAGGAAGAACATTCGCGGGATCGAGGGCCGCCGCGCCCGGTCGTGGGGCGTGCCGACGTCGAGGTGCTCGGCGAAGAGCACATGCCCGGTGCGGTTCCAGGCCAGGACGTCGCCTCGGCGGCCCAGCACTATGGCCGGCGTTGTATCGGCCAGGGACGCCAGGAGCGCAAGTACTCGCCCATGTGGGTGTTCAGGCTGGGGTCGACTCAGGGTCGGCGTGGTGGTTCGGCGGGCCAGGTTGTGCAGGTGGATCGTCTCGGTCGCATCGAGGTGGAGCACGCGGGCAAGCGCATCGAGGACCTGACCGGAGGCCGTACCGGCCTGATCTTGCTCCAGCCGGGTGTAGTAACCGGCGCTCATGCCGGCGAGCTGGGCGAGTTCCTCTCGGCGCAGGCCGGGAACGCGGCGGGTGTTGCCGTAGCTGCGCAGTCCCACATCGGCCGGGGTGACCCGATCACGGCGGATCTTGAGAAATACCCCGAGACTCTCCCGCTTCATGACCGAAGAGCGTAGACACGCCGTCCGGCCCCTGGGTATCCCTGCGAGATGTACCCCTGGGACAGGTCTGGCTGCCGAGCGATCGGAGCCGCACTGTCGCGGCGTGAATGAACAGCGCGTTGCCAACTCGCCCGACCTGCGAGCATGGCTCGGCCTACTGGTGGTACTCGGCCCGGTACTGCTGGTGGCGATGGACGGTTCGGTCCTGTTCCTGGCGATGCCCAAGGTCACCGATGCGTTGTCCCCCACCGCCGAACAGGCCTTGTGGGTGCTGGACATATACGGATTCGTCGTCGGCTCCTTACTCATCGCATTCGGCAACATCGGAGACCGGTACGGCCGACTCAGGCTGCTGATGATCGGCGCCGCGGTGTTCGGCGCCGGCTCGACCGGAGCGGCGTTTGCACCCACTCCGGAACTGCTCATCACATTCCGAGCGCTGATGGGCCTGGCGGGCGCCACCCTGCTCCCGTCGGCGCTGGCAGTGCTCGGCGAACTGTTCACCGCTCCCCGCCGGCGTGCGCGGGCGATCGGTATCTTTGCCGCCACCTTCGCCGCCGGTTTCGCAGTCGGCCCGATAGTCGGCGGGCAGTTGCTGAGCCGATTCTGGTGGGGGTCGGTCTTCCTGATCAATCTCCCCGTCATCGCCCTGTTCCTGCTGCTGGCCCCGATCCTGCTCCGCGAGGTTCCCGCCACGCGGCCCGGCCGCGTCGACGCCTTGAGCGTTCTGCTCTCCGCCGTCGGGCTCCTGCTGACCGTCTACGCGATCAAGCACGCTGCCGCGGAGGGGCTGGCCGCGGCCCCTCTCATGTCCGGGATCGCTGGAATCTCCGCCCTGGTCTGGTTCGCTCGACGGCAACGGCGACTCGATCACCCGCTGATCGACCTCAGCCTGTTCCGCGAGCGGGTCTTCACGATCGCGATCATCACCGGTCTGCTGCCCCTGGCCGCGTGGTCGGCAACCGCCTACCTCACCGGCATCTACCTACAGTCCGTCCTCGGCCTAGCAGTCCTGCACACCGCACTACTCGCTCTCCCGGGTGCCGCCGTGCTCACCATCACCTGCATCGTCACGCCAGCGCTGGTGGAGCGAATCGACAAACGCGCAGCGCTCATCACCTGCCACTTCTCCATCGCAACAGGCTTGCTTCTGCTGCTACCGACCAACGGCACCGGCGGAATCGGTTGGTACATCTCCTCGACGGTCGTCGCCGGAATCGGGTACGGCATCTCCTTCAGCCTGGTCGCGGACACAGCCGTCGCCGCGGTTCCGCCAGCACGCGCCGGGGCGGCAGCCGCGATCGCCGAAACCAGCAACGAGATCGGAAACGCTCTCGGCATCGCGCTCTTCGGCTCCCTCGCCGCCCTCCTCTTCCGGCTCCAGGGCCCACAACTTGCCGGCACGCTCACCGAGACTCTCCTGATTCCCGACATCGCACCCACGGTGCTCGGCGACGCGAAGGCCGCCTTCGTCACCGGTCTGCACGCGGTGACCGTCGCCGCGTGCATCCTCCATTGCGCACTCGGCGTTCTCGCGCTGTTCTGGGTGCCTCGAACCCGCCCCTGATGAGTTTCTCGCCGGTGCACACGAGTTCGTCGACGATGGTCGCTCGGGCATTCGCGGTGTGGCGCCGTCGGACATAGGCTGGCTGTGCTCACCACTCACGGGTTCAACGGGGCACCCTGGCGCTGCACCGACCGGGAGTTCCGCATGACCCAGACCACGCACCAGTCCGCCTTCGACGACGCCGAGGACCGCCAGGTCGCTGAGCAACTCCGCGATACCGAGGCGCGCCTGCTGGATCAATATGACGGCCGCGCTGGGGTCACGGCCGACCAGGTCACGCAGGTCATCGCGTCGGTGCGCGACCGCTTCGCCGATGCCCGGATCCGGTCGTTTCTGCCGATCCTGGTCGAGCGTGCCACCCGCCAGGAACTGGACGCCTAACACCCGCTGTGCGGCCACTCCCGGATTGGAGGGGGCCGCCTAGCACATCTCCGCGCCGCCGAGTCAGCTCCCGCGCAGTTCCGAGACGCCGTCGATGCTTTGCTCGGTATCGACGTTTGACGCTGCCCAGCTCGCCAGCAGGCGCATGTTCTGCTCGGACGGCGAGCCTGGTTCGACCGTGTGCATCGCGATCGACATGTCCGGGTCATCGTGCAGGATCAGGGATTCGTAGAACACCGTGATCCCGCCGACGACCGGGTGGTGCAAGCGTTTCGAGCCATGCGCGTGCCGGAACACGTCGTTGTCGGCCCACCAGCGCCGGAAATCCGTGTCCCGGACCGACAACTCGCCAACCAGCGCGGCGAGTTGTGGATCGTTCGGGTGCCGCCCGCCGTAGAGGTGCAGAGCCGCCACGGCGTGGCGGGCGCTTGTCGGCCAGTCGACGTAAAGCTCGCGCGCCGCCGGGTCGAGGAATATGTACCGGACCATGTTGCGTTCGTGCGCCGGTGCGGCGTCGAAGTCCTTGTACAAGGCACGGGCCAGCAAGTTCGTGGCCAGCACATCCGTCCGGCGACCCAGCAGCATCGCCGGGATGTCCGACATCGCGTCCAACGCCATCCGCAGTCCCCGCCGGACCCGTTGCGGCGGCATCGGCCGGGTCTTGCGCGTCGGTTTGGCCACTGTGTACAGATGGGCGCGCTCGGTCTCGTCGAGCCGCAACGCCCGCGCCAGCGCGTCCAACACAGACTCCGAGACGTTGACATTCTTGCCGCGTTCCAGCCGCACGTAGTAGGCCACGCTCACCCCGGCGAGCTGCGCGACCTCTTCCCGGCGCAGGCCGGGCACCCGGCGTGTGCCTGGCAGGGTGGGCAGGCCCATTTCCTCGGGCGTGACCTTGGCACGGCGCGAGTGCAGGAACTCCCGGAGTTCGGTGTTCATTTTTCCAGGCTAAGTCGGTTCCCGTGGTTGTGCGGGGTACTGACAGGTCCTGTCACATGCGACGCCACCGGAGTTGTGTTGAAGACATGAAATGCGTCGGCAAGGCACTGAAAGGCCGTCGCTACGACGTGGTGCATCGGCATCGCCCAGCCGCCGTCGTCGCGGGCTATCGCGCGTCCCTAACTCACCCCGCCGGGAGCGGCCTTCCTGATCGACGCGCGTTCCCAACGTCAACGGCATGGATGTCACGCGATCAAGGAAGGTGCTTACATGTCCACGCACTCCGACCCGAACGTCACGCCGCGGCAGATCACCGCCTACGCCACGCTGACCCGCAACGGGTCGATCGAGGAATGGTCGTTCCGGCAGCGTGAGGCCCGGCCCCACGATGTCGTCTACGACGTGTTGCTCTGCGGGATCTGCCACACCGACGTGCACATGATCGGCCCATGGGGTCAGCACTTCCCGGTCGTCCCGGGTCACGAGATCATCGGCCGGGTCACGGAGGTGGGCGAGGCGGTCACCGGCTTCGCGGTGGGCGACATCGTCGCGGTCGGGACGATGGTCGACTCGTGCCGCAGGTGCGGTCCGTGCACGGCAGGGATGGAATCCTACTGCGAGAACGGCGCGACCTACACCTACGACGGGCTGGACCGGATCGATGGGAGCGTGACGCGGGGCGGGTTTGCCCGTTCCGGTATCTGCGACGAGCGGTTCCTTTTCCATGTGCCAGACGGCGTCGACCTCGCCGGCACAGCGCCGCTGCTGTGCGCGGGCATCACGAGCTACTCGCCGCTGCGCCGGTGGAACGTCGGCCCGGGCTCGCGCGTGGGTGTCGTTGGCGTGGGAGGGCTCGGGCACGTGGCGATCAAGCTCGCTCGGACGCTCGGTGCGGAGGTCACCGCGTTCACAACGTCGCCGGACAAGGTCGAGGGAGCGCTCGCGCTCGGCGCTCACGACGTCGTGGTCTCGCGCGACGAGGCACAGGTCGCCGCCCGAGTGAACACCTACGACTTCATTCTCGACACGGTCTCGACGACCTACCCGATGACCCCGATCGTCAACACCCTCAAGCTCGACGGCACGCTCTGCTCCGTGGGGATCCCGGACCGATTCGATGTACTTCCGATTGCGCTGGCGCAAGGGCGCCGGTCGATCGCGAGCTCGGGTTCGGGCGGTACCCGCGAAACAGCGGAGATGCTTGCCTTCTGCGCGCAGCACGGCATCACCGCCGACGTCGAAGTGATCAAGCCGGACGCCATCAACGACGCGTTCACGCGACTCGCGGCCAACGACGTCAGATACCGGTTCGTAATTGACATGCGATGACCCCGCCACCTGTGTGCAGGGTCAGCGCGACACGGTCGCCCCCCGCCCGGTGGTCGACACCTCAGGCCGGCTTCTCTCTAGCCACTTCTCCTAACCCGGAGCCGCGCTGCTCCATGGCTGGCGCCGGACATTCCATCAAATTGGTTTGATGTACCCTGCTGGTCATGGCGTACTCGGGTCAAGCCACGCCGGCGTTTGTGCGACTGGCCGCGCACCCGCTGCGCTGGCGGCTGCTGAACGAGCTTGTCGCCAGCGACTACCGGGTCCGCGAGTTGGTGGAGCGGGTCGATCAACCGCAGAACCTGGTCTCCTATCACCTGCGGCTGCTGCGTAGCAGCGGGCTGGTCCGTGCCCGGCGCAGCAGTTTCGATGGCCGCGACAGCTATTACCACCTGGACCTGGACCGCTGCGCGCACGCGCTCGCCGACACCGGCGCGGCGTTGCATCCCGCGCTGCGCCTGGACCCGAGCCCGCCGTCGATGATGACCGCCGAACCAGCGGAACGGCCCGCCGTGCTGTTCACGTGTACCGGCAACAGTGCCCGCTCACCAATCGCGGAGGCTCTGCTGCGCCACCACGGTGCCGGCCACGTGCAGGTGACCAGCGCCGGCAGTCATCCCAAACCGTGCCTGCACCCGAATACCGTGCGGGTGCTGCGCGAGATGTTCGGCATCGACGTGGCCGCTCAGCGTCCGCGGCATCTGGACACGCTAACGGGCCACCAGTTCGGCTACGTGATCAGCTTGTGCGACAAGGTCCGCGAGGTCTGCCCTGAGTTTCCCACTCATCCGCGGCTGATCCACTGGAGCATCCCCGACCCGGCTACCTCTGGCGACACCAACCAGGCCAGCTACCCCGCCTTTCGCCGCACCGCAGCCGAAATCGACATCCGCATTCGGCACCTGCTGCCCGTCCTCGCCCGCACCGCACAGGAGGCCTAGCCATGACCGCAGCCGACCAATTCGCCAGCGTGCGCTACCTCGTCGACGACGTCCAAGCCGCCATCGACTTCTACACCGCGCACCTCGGCTTCACCGTGCGTACCAGCGCCGCACCCGCCTTCGCCGACGTCACTCGCGGCCCGCTACGGCTACTGCTTTCCGGGCCGGCCAGCTCCGGCGCCCGCGCCACACCCAACGACACCCTCGCCGGCCGCAACCGCATCCATCTCATCGTCGAGAACCTCGACTCCGAGATCGACCGGCTCGGTGCCGCCGGAGTGTCCTTCCGAAGCGACGTGGTCGCCGGCCCCGGCGGACGCCAGATCCTGCTCACGGATCCCGCCGGCAACCTCATCGAACTGTTCCAACCCGCCCAGCAACCCACCACCTAGTGTCTCGTGTCCGATTTCCTTTGCCGGATCCGGTGATCCAGGCGGCGGCTGGCAAGGCCGAGGACCGCCTGGATATCGGGCATATCCAGGCGGTCCGAGAACGCCGCCAGGCGTCGTCTGGGCGCCGGAGACGGT
>DATHIT010000957.1:0-2293 GCA_035489915.1 Pseudonocardia sp.
TTTGTCCGGCCCGGTCTGCGCGGCACGGGCGGCGGCGCGCGACTGCTGGCCGCCGCGGACGAGGCCGCCCGCTCGCTCGGCGCCCGGCGGATCGTGCTGGACACCCGGCTCGACCTGGTCGAGGCCCGCGCGCTCTACGCCCGGCACGGCTACCGCGAGATCCCGGCCTTCAGCAGCGGGCCGTACGCCCAGGTCTGGTGCGGCAAGGACGTCACGTCGAAGGCACGTGCGTGTTCTTGAAGCTCGACGAACGCTGCGCCGCTGCCGGGCTTGCTGTCGTTGGGACGGTTGGCGGAGCAGACTGCTGCTTGTGCGTGAGCCCACGTCGGTGTGGCCGGTCGTGCCGGCTGTCGCGTCGTCGTTTGTCGGCCGGGCCGGCGAGCTCAGGGCGGTCGCGCGGCTGGTGGCCCAGGAGCGGCTGGTCTCGGTGGTCGGTCCGGGTGGCTGTGGGAAAACCCGGCTGGTGAGTGAGGCGGTGCGGTCCGGCGCGTTCGGGGTGCACGGTTTTGTTGAGCTGGCCGCGGTCCGGTCGGGCCGCGCGCTCGCGCCGGTGGTGCTGGCCAGGTGCGGGTTCCGGGACGAGCCGGGGCGCAGCCCGCTGGATCGGTTGCGCGACCGGTTGGGGCGGAGCGGCGGGGTGCTGGTGTTGGACAACTGCGAGCAGATCCGCGACGAGCTGGCCGCGATGGTCGCGGGCCTATTGCGGGACTGCCCGGGCCTTCAGGTGCTGGCCACCAGCCGGGTGACGCTCCGGGTTGCCGGGGAGACGGTCTTGTCCCTCGGCGGGTTGGACAGTGACGGTGAGGCCGCCGCGCTGTTCTTGGACCGGGCCCGCCGGGTTCAGCCCGCGTTGCCGACCGGGCCGGGCACGGACGCGGCCACCCGCCGGATCTGCCAGCTGGCCGACCGTCTCCCCTTGGCCATCGAGCTGGCCGCCTCGCACGCCCGCGCGCTGTCCTTGGCTGATATCGAGGCCGGGATGGCGCAGCGGCTGCGGTTCCTGGCTACCCACGACCCGAATGCGTTGCCTCAGCACCGCTCGCTGCAGGCCTCGATCGCCTGGAGCGTCGAGCTGGTGGGGCAGGGACCGCGCCGCGTGCTGGCCGCACTCTCGGTGTTCGAGGGCCGCTTCACCCTGGACGCCGCGCTGGCGGCCGCCGGTCCGGACGGGCGGGCGGCGTTGGAGTCGCTGGTGGACCACTGTCTGGTGCAGTTCGACGCGGGGGAGGGCCGCTACGTCCTGCTCGACACCATCCGCGAGTTCGCGGCGACCGAGCTCGGTGACGGGGACACCAGGCGAGAGGTATATGCCCGGCTGATCGGCTGGGTCGCGCGGCTCGCCGCCGCCGCGAGCGCCGGCTTGGGCCGGGCCGAGACAGAAGCGCTGTCCCGGGTGGGGCACGACGACGCCGCGGTGCGCTCGGTGCTGGCACATGCCGTGGCCACCGGCGCCGACCTGGAGCTGGCCGCCGGGATTGTCGTCGACCTTGCCTTCAGCTGGTTCCTCCGCGGGCGCTGCGCCGAGGGCCGGGACTGGGCGGCGCGGATCAGCGCCGCGCAGGGCTCCGCACCGCCAGGGCTGGCCTGGGCGAACGCGTTCCTCACCACCTACTCCGGTGATCTCGAGGTGGGTCTGGGGCTGGCCGAGGCGGCCGCCGAGCAGGCTGCGGCTGCCGGTGACGCGGCCATCCGTGCGCGGTCGCTGATCCTGGTCGGAATCGCGTGGCTATTCGTGGACCCGGCGGCCGCGGAGCTGGTTCTGGCCGAGGCCGTCCGCCTAGCAGAGCGAGCCGGCGACGATTGGGGCCAAGTCGAAGCACTCCAGGCCAAGGCGTACACGCACGCTTTCCGAACCGATCACCGGTCCGCGCTGGACTGCGCGGATACCTCGCTGCCCGCGCTGACCCGGTTGGGTCACGCCCAGCTGTGGGCCTGGGATGCCGCGATCCGCGCCGAGGTCGCGGCGCAGACCGGAGACTTCGAGCAGGCCTGCACGTACGGGCGGCAGGCGCAGAGGTTGGCAATCGGGATCGGCGAGCCGGTGAGCGCCAGTACCGTCCTGCTTCCCCTGGTGCGGGCGCTCTGCCAGCTCGGCCGTACCGATGAGGCGGCCGAGGTGGTCGCCGCGCACGGGTCGTTCCTGGACACCCATCCCGGGTTGATGGCCGCCGAGGCACTCGGCCTGGCCGATGCGATCACCGCGGCATGGGCCGAACCCGCCACCGCGGCCGTGCGCATCGAGCAGGCGCTGGGCGTCGCGACCTCGGCGGGGGTGGTGTTGCTCGGGGGTGAA
>DATHIT010000958.1:0-2335 GCA_035489915.1 Pseudonocardia sp.
ACCTGGCGACCAGGCCGTCGATCATGTGCTCGCGGCCCTCTTCGATGGCCACGTTGACCTGGAACGCGTAGTAGTCGTGCAGCTCACGCAGCTGCTGCTCGATGTCGGTGTGCATCTTTCCTCTTCCGGGATGTGGGTATGTGCCACGCCGGCGGCCGATTTTCGAGGTCGCCGTGTTCCGTCCGGGGGAACGGACCGCGCTGTCCGGCGGGCACATATCCAGTATCGGCACGTTTTATCGAATCGTTTCGACCCTGCTAGCCAGGTCACAGGAGGGCCGCGTCACAGAGCGGCACAGGGTCGTGTGCCAGGCTTGCCCCGATGTCCAGCACCGGGTCAGCGCCGGCTCCTCTTCCGGCGAGTCGGCGCTCTCAGCACCCCGAGTCGGCCGTCTCAGCACACCTGCGCCCGCCGTTCGTGATCGACACCGACCCCGGCATCGACGACGCCCTGGCCATCCTGCTCGGCGTGGGCAGCCCCGAGGCCCGGCTGCTCGCGGTCACCACGGTGTTCGGCAACGTCGGCCTGGAAACCACCACGACAAACGCGCGGCGGCTGCTCGCCCTGGCCGGCCGGACCGACGTACCGGTGGCCGCCGGCGCCGACCGGCCGCTGGTCGCCGCGGCGGCCCCGGGCTCCGCCGGGCGGCACCACGCGGACGGGCTCGGCGGGCGCGCCGGGGAGCTGCCCGAGCCCGGCCCGTTGCATCCCGCCGACGCCGTGGCGCTGCTCGCCGAGCTGCTCCGGAGCGCGGCGGAGCCGGTCACCCTGGCCTCCATCGGCCCGCTCACCAACACCGCGTCCCTGCTGGCCGCCCACCCCGAGCTGACGTCCAAGATCGTCCGGATCGTTGTGATGGGTGGACGCCTGGGTGACGGCACCCCGGAGTTCAACGTGAGCTCCGACCCGGAGGCCGCCCACCGGGTGCTGGCCGAGCAGTCCGTGCCGGTCACCCTGGTGCCGCTGGATCTGACCGTGCGCTGCGCGGTACCCGGCCAGTGGCTGGCGGAGCTGGCCGCCGGCGGGCCGCGCGGGGCGACGCTGAGCGCGATGGCCGAACACAACCGGGCCCGGTTCCGCGCGGAGACCGGAGCGGACGCGGCACCCCTGCACGACGTGGTCGCGGTACTCGAAGCGGTGAGGCCCGGCACGCTGCGCACCGAACCGATGCGGCTGGCCGTGCTCCGCGCCCCGGGCGACCAGCGGGGCCGGCTGACCGTCACCGACCGGGCCGGCGCCGGATCCCGCCCGGTGGACGTCGCGGTGGACGCCGCCATCCCCCTGCTGCAAGCGGAGATCCTGCGCCGCCTGCGCACCCTCGACACCGGCTGAACAGCCGCCCTGACGGCGGCGTGCGCTGAGCGCCGGGTGTCAGGGCTCCTCGGTGAGGCCTCGTTCGATCGCGTAGCGGGTCAGCTCAACTCGGTTGCGCAGGTGCAGCTTGCGCAGCGTGTTCTGCACGTGGCTCTCCACGGTGCGGTGCGAGAGCACCAGCCGGGCGGCGATCTGCCGGGCGGTCATCCCCTTCGCCACCAGCCGCAGCACGTCGGTCTCCCGCTCGGTCAGCCGCAACCCCGGGTCGTCCTCGTCCCGCCCCGCGGGAACGCCGGAACCCCCGGTATCCACCCGGCGGAACTCCCCCAGCACCAGTCCGGCCAGCCCCGGGGTGAACACCGCCGACCCGGCCGCGGTGCGTTCCACCGCCGTGACCAGCTCGGTGATGCTGGCCGACTTGACCAGGTAGCCGCTCGCCCCGGCCTTGACCGCGTCCAGCACGTCCTGGTGCTCGCCACTCGCGGAGAGCACCAGGATCCGGGTGTCCGGCAGCCGCTCGAGGATCTCCGAGATGGCCACCACGCCCTGGGTCTGGCCGAGGTTGAGGTCCATCAGCACCACCCGGGGGCGGGTCGCGGTGGCGATCCGGACGGCGGCCGGCGCGTCCGGCGCGGTGGCCACCACCCGCAAACCGCGCTCGGCGAGGTCCCGAGCCACCCCGTCGCGCCACATCGGGTGGTCGTCGACGATCATCACGGTGATCTCGTCGACGCTCGGCTCCGGCGTGAGGGTCATCAGCGCCGCCCCGCCGGCTTCGCGCGCACCGGTATGTCGAAGGTCCACTCGCAGCCCAACCCCGGGCCGGTGTCGCACCGCGCGGCGCCGCCGACGGCCTCGATCCGACCCTGGATGCTGCGCGACACGCCCAACCGACCCTCCGCCTCGGCGGCCGCCAGCCGCCCCGCCGGGATACCTGGGCCGTCGTCCCGCACGCTGACCAGCACCCGTTCCCCCAGATCCTCCACCAGCACCCAGGCCGGCGCGTCCGGCCCCACGTGCT
>DATHIT010000959.1:0-19462 GCA_035489915.1 Pseudonocardia sp.
GGAGGCACCGTCCTGGTTCACCGCGCTGCCGGCGACAACGGCCAGCACCGGATGACCGTTGCGGCGGGCGTCCGAGAGCCGCTCCAGCACCACCATCCCGGCGCCCTCGGCCAGACCCATACCGTCCGCCTCGGCCGAGAACGCCTTGCACCGGCCATCCGCGGCCAGGGCCCCCTGCTGGGAGAACCCGATGAACTCGGCCGGGTCGGCGATCACCATCACGCCGCCGGCCAACGCCAGATCACATTCACCGGCCCGCAGTGCCTGCGCCGCCAGGTGGGTCGAGACCAGCGCCGAGGAGCACGCCGTGTCGACCGTGACCGCCGGCCCTTCCAGACCCAACGTGTACGACACGCGACCCGAGATCACACTCGTCACGTTCCCGGTGATCAGGTGGCCGGCCGAGTCGTCGTCGAACCCCGCCTGCCCGGAGTACCCCGACGAAGCCCCACCGACGAAGACCCCGGTCAGCGAGCCGCGCAGGGACACCGGGTCCAGCCCGGCGTGCTCCAGCGCCTCCCACGACGTCTCCAGCAGCAACCGCTGCTGCGGGTCCATCGCCAACGCCTCACGCGGACTGATCCGGAAGAACGCCGGGTCGAAGTCCGCCGCCCCGCTGACGAACCCACCTGTGCCCGTCGCCAGGTCCGACTCCGCGGCGGAGCCGGCGCCCCGCACCCCGCTGATGTCCCAGCCCCTGTCGGTCGGGAACCCACCGATGGCGTCCCCGCCCGCCGCCAACAGCTCCCACAGCGCCTCGGGACCGTCCACCCCTCCGGGGAACCGGCAGCCCAGCCCCACGATCACCACCGGGTCGGTGCCCGAGACCGGGACCACCCGCGAGACCGCCGACGCCACCGTCTGGGTGCCCAGCAGCTGGCCGACGATCTGGCGGGCCAGCATCACCGGGGACGGGTAGTCGAACACCACCGTCGAGGGCAGCCGCAGACCCGTCGCCTCGTTGAGCCGACCCCGCAGCTCCACCGCCGTCAGCGAGTCGAACCCCATGTCCCGGAACGCCCGTCCCGGCTCGACAGCCTCGGCGGAGGCGTGGCCGAGAACGGCGGCCGCGTGGGCGCGGACCAGGTCCGCCACGATGCGCTCCCGCTGGCCGGGCGCCGCTGCCACCAGCCGGCCCAGCAGCTCGACCGCCGCACCCGACGTGACCGTGGCCGGGTCGGTCGGGCTGGACCCGGCCTCCCGCGCTTCGGGGATGTCCGCCAGCAGCGGCCACGCCCGCTTGGCGTTGAACACCGCCGCGAACCGGGGCCAGTCCACGTCGGCCACCGACAGCACGGTCTCGTCGTCGGCGAGCGCCTGTCCCAGAGCCGCCAGTGCCCTGGCCGGCTCCAGCAGCCGCAGCCCCTGGCGGCGCAACCGCTCGGGAATGACGCTCAGCGCCCTGTCCTGCCCGTCGGAGTCCTGCCCGGTGTCCCAGACCCCCCAGGCCACCGACGTCGCGGGCAGGCCCCGGGCGCGCCGGTTCTCGGCCAGCGCGTCCAGATGGGCGTTGGCCGCCGCGTACGCGCCGTGCTCGCCGACACCCCAGATCGCCGCGATCGACGAGAACAGGACGAAGGCGTCCAGGTCCAGACCGGCCGTCAGCTCGTCCAGGTGCGTGGCGCCGGTGACCTTCGCGTCCAGGGTCGCCGCCAGTCCGGCCACGTCGGTGTCCGAGAGGGGCAGCAGCTCGACCGAGGTCGCCCCGTGGATCACGGTCGACAGTGCCGGTCCGCGCCGATCGATCCAGGTCAGCAGGCCGCCGACCGCGGCGCGCTCGGTCACGTCACAGGCCACCAGGCTGACGGAGGTTCCGGCGGCGGCCATCGCGGCGACCACGGCGGGCGCCTGCGGGACCAGCGGTCCCCGCCGGCTGACCAGCGTCGCGTGCGGGGCGCCGACGTCGGCCAGCCAGCGGGCCAGGTGCGGGCCGACCGCGCCGCTCGCGCCGGTCACCAGCACGGTGCCCCGGGGCCGCCACCCGCCACCGTCGCTCGGTGGCCCGGCGTGCACCAGGCGCCGGCCCACGATACCGGCCGGGCGGATGGCCACCTGGTCCTCGCCACAGCCGGCCAGCACCGCGCCGAGCCGGCCCGCGGCCCGGGCGTCGAGCGTGGGCGGCAGGTCGAGCAGGCCGCCCCACCGGTCCGGGTGTTCGAGGCCGGCGACCCGGCCCAGGCCCCAGACCTGCGCCTGGGCGGGGCTGATCGGCAGCTCGCCGGGAGTCGTAGCCACCGCACCTCGGGTCAGGACCCACAGCGGTGCCCCGATGCCGACCCGGCCGAGCGCCTGGACCAGGCCCAGCGTGCCCGCCACCCCGCTGGTCACCACCGGCCGGTGGGGCAGCGGCGTCTCGTCCAGCGCCAGCAGCGACACCACACCGGCGACGGCCGCGCCGTCGACCGGGGTCTGTCCCGGCCGGTCGAGGACGTCGGTGATCAGGGCGGCGAGCGTCGTCTGGTCGACCGGGCCGGGCGGTACCTCGGCGACCAGCACCTCCGCGCCGCTCGCGGTCAGGGTCGCCGCACACTCGGTCAGCAGTTCGGTCCCGGGCCCACCGGCCGGAGCCACGACGAGCCAGGTCCCGCGCAGGGCGGCCGGAGCCGGGTCGGGTACCGGCACCCAGGAGACCCGGTACCGCCAGTCCCGCTCCGGGTCGGGCTCACCGAGACCGGCGAGAAGCGAGGCCGGGACCGGGGCCGGCCAGAAGTGCTCGCGCTGGAACGCGTACGTCGGCAGGTCGACGCGCTGACCGGCCGGCAGCACCGCCGACCAGTCGACGGCCACGCCGTGCGCGTGCGCCTCGGCCAGCGAAGCCAGCAGCCGCGCCGGACCGCCGTCGTCGCGGCGCAGCGTCCCGCACACCGCCGGCGCCGGGCCGACCGGACCGTCGGTGTGCTCGTCGCCGGCGAGGTCCTCCAGGGTGCCGGCGATCGCCGTGGTCAGCACCGGGTGGCCGGAGGTCTCCAGAAACACGCTGTGCCGGGCCCGGCGGAGCACCTCGACGGCGCGGGAGAACCGTACGGGCGCCCGCAGGCTCGCGTACCAGTACTCGGGGCCGAGCTCCGGGCCGGCCAGCATCTCGCCGGTCATCGCCGACACCATCGGCAGCCGCGCCGGGCGCGCGTCGATCCCGGCCAGCTGGCCGAGGATCTCCTCGCGCAGCGAGTCCACCTGCGGGCCGTGCGAGGCGTAGTCCACCGGCAGCAACCGCGTCCGCACACCGTCGCGCTCGCACGCGGCCTGGATCTCCCGGAGGGCCTCCGGAGTGCCCGATACGACGGTCGCCTCCGGGCCGTTCACCGCCGCCACCGATACCGACTCGGCCCAGGGCGCCACCCGAGCGGTGACCGTCGGCTCCGGCTCCGCGATCGAGAGCATCCCGCCCCGCCCGGACAGCGCGAGCAGCGCCCGACTACGCAGCGCCACCACCTTCGCCGCGTCCTCCAGCGACAGGATGCCGGCGACCACAGCGGCCGCGATCTCACCCTGCGAATGCCCCAACACCGCATCCGGCACCACCCCGGCCGCCCGCCACACCGCCGCCAACGACACCATCACCGCCCACAACGCCGGCTGCACCACATCCACCCGGTCGAACCCAGGCGCACCCTCAACCCCAGCCAGCACCTCGTCCAACGACCAGTCCACAAACGGCGCCAACGCCTGCCCACACTCCGCCAAGCAAGCCGCGAACACCGGCGAGCACGCCGCCAGCTCCCGCCCCATCCCCACCCACTGCGAACCCTGACCCGGGAACACGAACACCACCCGGCCGCGCCCGCCCCCGGCCGGCACCGCTCCGCTGACGACGCCGCCGGCGGGCAGGTCGGCCGCCAGCGCGGCCAGCCCCGACAGGAACTCGTCGCGGTCGGCGCCCAGCACCACGGCCCGGTGTTCGAACGTCGATCGCGTCGTCGCCAACGACCACCCGATGTCCGTCAGCTCCAGGCCGGGCCGGGACCCGGGCCCTCGGACGAACCCGGCCAGCCGGTCGGCCTGTTCCCGCAGGCCGGACGCGGTGCGCGCCGACACCAACCAGGCCGTGCCCTCGGACAGCACCGGCTGTGCTCGGTCGGTGGTGTCGCCAGCGGGCCGGGGGCTCTCGGCGGGCTCACCCTCGGCAGCGGTGTCCGAGGGCGCCTCCTGGACGATGACGTGGACGTTCGTGCCGCTGACCCCGAACGCCGAGACGCCGGCCCGCCGGGGTGTCCCGGTCCTCGGCCACGGCACCGCCTCGGTCAGCAGTCGGACATCGCCGGCCGTCCAGTCGACCTCCGGCGTGGGCACATCGACGTGCAGGGTGGGCGGCAGCAGGTCGTGCCGCAGCGCCAGCACCATCTTGATGACCCCGGCCGCGCCGGCCGCCGCCTGGGTGTGACCGAGGTTCGACTTCACCGAACCCAGCCACAGGGGACGCCCCTCCGGCCGATGCTGACCGTAGGTGGCCAGTAGCGCCTGTGCCTCGATCGGGTCGCCGAGCCGGGTGCCGGTGCCGTGGGCCTCCACCACGTCCACCTGGTCGGCCCGGACGCGGGCGTCGGTCAGGGCGGCGTGGATCAGCCGCTGTTGCGAGGGCCCGTTCGGCGCGGTCAGCCCGTTGCTGGCGCCGTCCTGGTTCACCGAGGTACCGGCGATCAACGCCAGCACCGGGTGGCCGTTGCGGCGCGCGTCCGCAGCCCGTTCCAGCACGAGCAGCCCGGCGCCTTCGCCCCATCCCATGCCGTCCGCCGCGCCGGCGAACGGCTTGCTGCGCCCGTCGCCGGCCACGCTCTGCTGCTTGGCGAACTCCGCGAACACCCCCGGCGTGATCATCACGGCGACGCCGCCGGCCAGTGCCAGCGAGCAGTCCCCCGAGCGCAGGGCCTGGGCGGCCAGGTGCAGGGCGACCAGGGCCGACGAGCAGGCCGTGTCGATGGTCAGCGCCGGGCCCTCCAGGCCGAGGGTGTAGGCCAGCCGGCCCGAGATCATCGCGGTCTGCGTCCCGGTCAGCAGGTAACCCTCCGAGCCGCTGTCCACCTGGGCCAGGCCTTCGCCGTACCCGTCGGAGCTGGCGCCGACGAACACGCCTGTGGAGGAGCCGCGCAGCGACCGGGGGTCGATCCGCGCCCGCTCGATCGACTCCCAGGCCACCTCCAGCACCATCCGCTGCTGGGGGTCCATCGCGAGCGCTTCGCGGGGGCTGATCCCGAAGAACCCGGCGTCGAACCGCGCGGCGTCGTGCACAAATCCGCCCTGGTAGACGAAGGTGCCAGCGCTGTCCCGGCTCAGGCGCCGAAGGGCGTCCCAGCCGCGGTCGGTCGGGAACCCGCCGATCGCATCCGTGCCGGACGCCACCAGGTCCCAGAAGCTCTCCACGTCCCGGACACCGCCAGGGAACCGGCAGCCCATGCCGACGATCGCGATCGGTTCCTGCTCGGCCGCCTCCAGCTGGTGCAGCCGGTTGCGAGTCTCCTGGAGCTCGGCCGTAGCCCTCTTGAGGTAGTCAAAAAGCTTCTCTTGGCTATCCATGACGGACTCCCTGAAGTGGTGAGCAGGTCAGTTGGTCTGCGGCGCCGACGGCGGAAGGCCGAGTTCCTGGTCCAGGAAGCTGAAAACCTCGTCGGGCGTGGCCGATTGGAACTGGATTCCGGAGTTGTCAGGTCGGTCCGCCCGATGCATCTCGATCCAGTTCGACAGCAGTCCCCGCAGCAGCTTGGTGACGTCGTCGCGCATCTCGAGGTCCGCGGTCGCCGAGGAGAGCGTGGACCGCAGCCGGTCGATCTCGGCGATGATCGACGGCGCGCCGGTTCCCTCCTCTGGGCTCAGCGCGGTCCGCACATGGCCGGCCAGTACCTCTGGCGTCGGATAGTCGAAGATCAGCGTGGCCGGAAGTTTCAACCCGGTGGCCGAGTTGAGCCGGTTGCGCAGCTCCACGGCGGTGAGCGAGTCGAACCCCAGGTCCTTGAAGGCCCGGTCAGCCTCCACGGCGTCCGTCGAGGCATACCCGAGGACGGCGACGGCCTCGGCCCGGACCAGGTCTGTCAGCATCCGCTCCCGCTCGACGCCGGACAACCCGTTCAACTGCCGCGCGAGCGCGGTGCCGTCCACAGCTCCGTGGTCGCGGTCGCCGGACCCGCTCGTATCCTCGGCGAGGGCCCGTCTCACCTCGGGCAGGTCCCCGATCAGGGCACTCGCGCGGTGCAGCGTGAACACGGGCGCGAACCGGGCCCAGTCCAGGTCGGCGACCGTCTCCGTCGCTCCGCCGCCGGGATGGTCGCCGGCCGCGTCGTCGACGATGTCGGCCAGTGTCTGGATGGCCAGCTCGGGGTCCATCTCACGCAGGCCCAGCCGCTGGAGCTGGGCCCCGCCCTCGCCGTGGCCCATCCCGCCGCCGCCCCACAGACCCCAGGCGACCGACGTCCCCACCAGCCCGCGGGCCCGGCGGTGCTCGGCCACGCCGTCGAGGAACGCATTGGCGGCGGCGTAGCCGGCCTGCAGGCCGCTGCCCCAGGTGGCCGCGCCCGAGGAGAACAGCACGAAGGCGTCCAGGTCCCGGCCGGCCGTGAGCTCGTCCAGGTTCACCGCGCCGGCCACCTTGGCCGTGGCGACCGCGGCCAGCCCGGCGATGGTGAGGTCGTCGAGCGGGGTCGTCTGGCCGGCGCCGGCGACGTGGAAGACGGCGGCCAGGGCCGGCCCGGACCGGTCGATCCGGGCCAACAGCCCCGCGGTCGGCGCCCGCTCGGCGGTGTCGCAGGCGACCACCTCCACGGAGGTGCCGGCCTCGGCCAGCCGGGCGGCCAGGGGGGCCGAGCCGGCGGCGGCCGGCCCGGAGCGGCTGGACAGCACGATCCGGGGAGCCCCTCGCCCGGCCAGCCAGCCGCCGACCCGGCCGCCGATGGCTCCGGTCCCACCGGTCACCAGGGCCGTGCCCGGCGGTGTCCAGCGCGCCGCCGGACCGTTCCGGGGGGCCGGGACCAGGCGGCGGCCATAGCTTCCGCTGCCCCGGATCGCGACCTGGTCCTCACCGGCGCCGGTTCCGTCGCCAGTTCCGTCGCCGCCACCTCCGCCGGCGGCCAGGAGTCCGACCAGCCGGTCCGTGGCCGGCCCGTCCAGCTCGGCGGGCAGGTCGATCAGACCGCCCCAGCGGCCGGGATGCTCCAGGCCGGCCACCCGGCCGAGACCCCACACCGGCGTCTGGGCGGGCGCGGTGAGCACGTCGCCGGGTTCGGCGGCGACAGCTCCCCTGGTCAGCACCCACAACGGCGCCTCGATCCCGCGGTCGCCCAGCGCCTGGAGCAGCGTGAGCGTCCCGGCCAGGCCGGTGGTGACCACCGGCGCGTCGGACCGCGAGGTCTCGTCCAGGGCGAGCAGCGAGACCACCCCCGCCAAGGCCGGGTCCGGATCGAGCCGGACGGCCAGCTCCGGCCTGGTCGCGTCGGGTGCGACCTCGAGGAACTCGACGTCGGCGCCGGCCTCGGTCAGGGCCTGGCGACACGCGGCGCCGAGTTCCCACTGGTTGGCGGCGGCGACCAACAGCCAGGTCCCGGTCAGCGGCGCCGGCCGGGGATCGGGCAGGGCGCGCCAGGAGGTCCGGTACCGCCAGCCGGCCGTGACCGTCGAGCCGCGTTCCCGCCGCCGCCAGGACGCCAGCGCGGGCAGGACCTCGCGCAGCGGCTGGTCGGCGCCGACCGCGAGCGCGTCGCTCAGCCCGGCCAGGTCACCGTCGTCGACGGCGGCCCAGAACCGGCTCTCGGCGACGCTGCCGGTCTCGCGTGCCGTTGCCGCCTCGAGCCAGAACCGCTGGTGCTGGAAGGCGTAGGTGGGCAGGTCGACCCGAGTGGCGGCGGGCAGGACGGCGGCCCAGTCGACCGGCACGCCGTGGACGTGCACCTCGGCCAGTGAAGCCAGGAGCCGGTCGGCACCGCCGTCGTCGCGACGCAATGTTCCGGTCAGCACCGGCGGCCGGCGCAGACCTCGGGCACGGTCGGTGTCGGGTTCCGTCCCGTCGTCAGTGGGTTCGGCGTGCTCGAGTGTGGCGCCGATGGCGGGGACGAGCGCCGGGTGCGCTGAGGTCTCGATGAAGACCTCGTACCCGGCCCGGCCCAGTGCCTCGATCGCTCGGCTGAACTGGACGGTCGCCCGCGTGCTGGCGTACCAGTACTCGGCGTCGAGCTCTGGACCTTCCAGGAACTCGCCGGTCATCGCCGACACCATCGGGATCCGGGCCGGTCCGGGGACAACGCCGTCGAGCAGTCGCGGGATCTCCTCGCTCAGCTCGTCGACCTGCGGGCTGTGGAACGCGAGCTCCATGGGAAGCATCCGGGACCGGACGCCGTCCCGCGCACAGTCGGCGTGCAGCGCCCGCACGGCCTCGAGGTCACCGGAGACGACCGTGGCCACCGGCCCGTTGACCGCGGCCACCGATACCCGCCCGTCCCAGGGCTTCACCCGGAGGGCCACGTCTTCGGCGGACTCCGGGATCGAAAGCATGCCGCCCCGACCCGACAGTGCCGTCAGCGCCCGGCCACGCAGCGCCACGACCTTGGCCGCGTCCTCCAGGCTGAGGACTCCAGCCACCACCGCCGCCGCGATCTCACCCTGGCTATGACCGACCACCGCATCCGGCTGCACCCCGGCGGCCTGCCAGACCGCGGCCAGGGACACGGTGACCGCCCAGATCGCCGGCTGCACGACGTCCACCCGGTCAAATCCCGGGGCGCCCTCGCGACCAGCCAGCACATCGTCCAGACACCAGTCCACATACGGAGCCAGCGCCCGCTCGCACTCGGCCAAGCGAGCCGCGAACACCGGCGACGACTCCGCCAGCACCCGGCCCATCCCGACCCACTGCGAACCCTGGCCCGGGAACGCGAACACCACCCGGCCACCACCGCCACCAGCCGGAACCGCACCGGCCACCACTCCGGCCGCCGGCCGACCGGCCGCCACCGCCGACAACCCCGACAGCAGCTCACCTCGGTCCTGACCCAGCACCACCGCCCGGTGCTCGAACACCGACCGGCTCGTCACCAGCGACCAGGCCACATCCCCGACGTCCAGCTCAGGACGAGCCCGCAGGAACTCACCCAACCGGCCGGCCTGCGCCACCAGTCCGACACTCGAGCGGGCCGAGACCAGCCACGCCGCCGAGCCCGTCGACACCAGCACGGTGGGCCTCGGGCCGCGGTCGGTGCCGGGGGTTTCGTCGACGGCCGGGGTGTCGTCGGCGGCGGGGGCTTCCTCGATAATGACGTGGGCGTTGGTGCCGCTGATGCCGAACGAGGAGACCCCGGCCCGCCGGATCCGACCGTTGACCGGCCACGGCCTGGCTTCGGCCAGGAGCTCGACGTCGCCGGCCGACCAGTCGATGTTGGTCGCCGGCTCCTCCGCGTACAGGCTGCGGGGCAGTCGCTGATGCTGCAGGGCCAGCACCATCTTGATCACCCCGGCCGCACCGGCCGCGCTCTGGGTGTGGCCCATGTTGGACTTCACCGAGCCGAGCCACAGCGGCCGGTTCTCCGGCCGACCCTGCCCGTAGGTGGCCAGCAACGCCTGCGCCTCGATCGGGTCACCCAGCGTCGTCCCGGTGCCGTGTGCCTCCACCACGTCGACGTCCCCGGCCGACAACCGCGCGTTGGCCAGGGCTGCCCGGATCACCCGCTGCTGCGACGGACCGTTCGGCGCGGTCAACCCGTTCGACGCACCGTCCTGGTTGACCGCGCTGCCCCGCATCACGGCCAGCACCGGATGACCGTTGCGCCGCGCGTCCGACACCCGCTCCAGCAGGATCATCCCGGCACCCTCGGCGATACCCATGCCGTCGGCGGACGCGGAGAACGCCTTGGAGCGCCCGTCCTGGGCCAGGCCACGCTGGCGGGAGAACCCGATCAGCGCCCCCGGCGTCGCCATCACGGTGACGCCACCGGCCAGGGCCAGCGAGCACTCCCCCGCCCGCAGCGCCTGGGCGGCGAGGTGCAGTGCCACCAGCGACGACGAGCAGGCCGTGTCCACGGTGATCGCCGGGCCTTCCAGACCGAGCGTGTAGGAGACGCGCCCGGAGATGACGGCGGTCGCGCCCCCGGTCATCAGGTGGCCGTCGGAACCGGTCGATGCGAAGAGTCCGTACCCCCATGTCGTCCCGCCGGCGAAGACCCCGGTCTGCGACCCGCGCACGCTCATCGGATCGATCCCGGCCCGTTCCAGCGCCTCCCACGAGATCTCCAGGAGCAGCCGCTGCTGCGGGTCCATCGCCAGCGCCTCACGTGGACTGATCCCGAAGAAGCCCGGGTCGAACTCGCCCGCGTCGTGCACGAACCCGCCGGAGCGGGCATAGAACGTGCCGGTCTTGTCGGGATCCGGGTCGTACCTGCCGGCGATGTCCCAGCCCCGGTCCAGCGGCAGCGGGGTCACCGCGTCACCACCGGCCGCCAGCAGATCCCAGAACGACTCCGGGTCGCGGACGCCGCCGGGATACCGGCAGGCCATCGCGACGATCGCGATCGGTTCACCGGGCTCGATCAGGGCGGCGGTGAGCGCCGGCCCGGTGGTAGCCGGGTTCAGCACGCCGAGCAGCTCCGAGGCCAGATGGCCGGCCAGGACCGCGGTCGTCGGATAGTCGAACACCAGCGTGGTCGGCAACAGCAACCCGGTGGCGGCGCTGAGCCGGTTGCGCAACTCGACAGCGGTCAGCGAGTCGAACCCGAGGTCGGTGAACGGCCGGCCCAGCTCGACCGCGCCCGCCGACGCATGCCCCAGGACGGCGGCGACGTGGGTACGCACGAGGTCCGTCAAGGCCCGGTCGCGTTCTGCCGCCGACACTCCGGCCAGCTGCCGGCGCAGTGTGTCCGCACGGGCGCCCTGGTTCGCGGCCGCGGCGGCGGTCAGTCGAACCGGCCCGGCGAGCCCCCTCAGCAGGGCCGGGATCCCGGCGCCGTGGGCGGCCTGGGCCCGCATGCCGGCGACATCGAAACGGACCGGCATCTGTACGGCCTCGTCCCGGGTGAGGGCGAGATCGAGCAGGGTAAGGCCCTCGTCCTCGGACAACTCGATGGTGCCGCCGGTAACCCGCTCCAGCAGGCCCTTGCTGAGGTTGCGGCCGATGCCCTCACTGGCCACCCACGGCCCCCAGGCCAGCGAGACGGCGGACAGGCCGGCGGCGCGGCGGCTGATGGCCAGCGCGTCGAGGAAGGTGTTGGCGGCCGCGTAGTTGCCCTGCCCGGCCGCGCCGAACGTGGCCGCGCCTGAGGAGAAGAGGACGAACAGGTCCAGGTTCAGGCCCAGGGTCAGCTCGTGCAGGGCCCAGGCCGCGTCGGTCTTGGGCCGCATCACGGTGTCGACCCGCTCAGGTGTGAGTGAGCCGATGATGCCGTCGTCGACGATCCCGGCGGTGTGCACGACGCCGGACAAGGGGGTCTCAGCGGGCAGGGCGGCCAGCAGACCGGTCAGCGCGGCCCGGTCCCCGACGTCGCAGGCGGTGACTTGTACACCGACCCCGGTGGCGGCGATGTCGGCGGCCAGGGCGGCGGCCTGGGAGGCGCTCGGCCCGGAGCGGCTGACGAGGACCAGCTGGGCAGCGCGGCCGGTCACGGCGAGATGCCGGGCCGTGAGGCCGGCCAGGTTTCCGGTGCCGCCGGTGATCAGGACCGTGCCGGGGACCCTCGGGAGCGAGGTGAGACCGGCCGGGTCCGTCTCGTCCGCGGTGTCGGCCGGCGTTGCCGCGGCGGACGGGCGGGCCAACCGGAGACCGTAGGCGCGCCCACCGCGAACGGCGACCTCCGGCTCCACGGCGGCCAGCGCGCCGACCAGCACCCCGACCGGATCCGGAGCCGCTCCAGCGTCTTCCTGAGCGGCATCGTCCCCGGCGGGCAGGTCGACCAGGACCAGCCGGCCGGGGTTCTCCGACTGTGCCGAGCGGAGCAGCCCCCGGGCCGCGGCGGCACCCAGGTCGCCCACCGTCTCGCCGCGTTCGATCGCGACCGCGCCCCGCGTGACGACGACCAGCCGCGCCGGCAGCTCCAGCGCCAGCCACTGCTGCGCGAGCTCCAGTGCCTCACCGGTTATGCGCCGGGCGACCACACCCTGGTCCGGTTCGTCCTGGATGTGCGCCGCGCTCCCTACGCCGACCAGCACCGTCTCCGGAACCGGTCCACCCGTCTCGATCACGGCCGCCAGCGCGGCCAGATCGGCGTGGGCACGCACCTCGATGCCGGCCGCACCCAGGCGCTCGGTCAGCCTCAGCCGGTCGGGCCCGACGACCGCCCAGTGGCCACCCGGGCCGCTCGCCGCGACGGGAACCGGGATCCATTCGATGGTGAACAGGGACTCCCGCAGGGCACCTCCGGCCACCGCGGCGGCCGCCACCGGACGCAGGACGAGCGACTCCACCGACAGCACCGGCGCGCCCGTCAGGTCCGCCGCGACCAGCGACACCGCACCGGTCGGCGACCGCCGCAACCTGACCCGCAGGACCGAGGCACCGACCGCGTACAACGACACCCCGGACCAGGTGAACGGCATCCACGCGGCGTCGGCGGCGGTCTCCGGCTCGGCCAGCCAGAGGGCGTGCAGAGCGGCACCGAGCAGGGCGGGGTGCAGACCAAAATCGCCGGCGCCGCCGACGACCGTCTCGGGCAGGACGACCTCGGCGAAGACGTCACCGTCGCGTCGCCAGGCCGCCCGCAGGCCCTGGAACGCGGGCCCGAACCCGGCGGCCGCCGCGAGGTCGGAGTACCGGCCGTCCACCGGCACGAGCGCGGCGCCGGCAGGGGGCCAGACGGTGAGCTCACTCCCGGCGACGTCGGCGGCGGGCTGGGCCGGCGCGATCCGCCCGGAGGCGTGACGGGTCCACGAGACTCCCGCGTCGACCGGTCGGGCAAAGATCTCGACCGTCCGGCGCCCGTCGCCGTCGGGGCCGCTCACCGTGACCTGGACCTGAACGACGTCGGTCGCGGACAGCACCAGCGGCACGACCATCTTCAGCTCGTCGATCCGCGTGCACCCCAGTCGCCCGCCCGCCACCACCGCGAGCTCGGCGAACCCGGTCCCGGGGAAGAACACCGCTCCGCCGATCTCGTGGTCGGCGAGCCAGGGCTGCGCCGCCAGCGACAGCCGTCCGGTGAACACGAGGGCGTCGCCGTCGGCCAGTTCGACCACGGCGCCGAGCAGCGGATGCCCGACCGACCCCAGACCCGCCGAGGCGACATCGGCGGCCCCGGCCGCGGTCTCCGGCCAGTACCGCTCGCGCTGGAACGCGTAGGTGGGCAGGTCGATACGCCGCCCGGCGGGCAGCACCACGGCCCAGTCGACGGGCACCCCGTGCACGTGCACCTCGGCCAGCGAAGCCAGCAGTCGGGCCGGGCCACCGTCGTCGCGGCGCAGCGTCCCGGTCACCACCGCCGCCGCCGTGTTCTCCAGCCGGTCGACGCTCTCCAGGGTCGCCGCCATCGCCGCGGTCAGCACCGGATGTGGCGAGACCTCGACGAACACGCCGTACCCGTCACGGCCCAGACGCTCCACACCACGCGCGAACTGCACCGTCGTCCGCAAGCTCTCGTACCAGTACTCCGGCCCCGCCTCGGACCCGTCCAGGTACTCCGCGGTCATCCCCGACACCATCGGGACCACCGCGGCACCGGGAGTGATCCCGTCCAGAACCGCCAGGACCTCGTCCCGGATGATCTCCACCTGGGGGCCGTGCGGGGCGTAGTCCATCGGCACGAACCGGGCGCGAACGCCGTCACGGTCACACTCGGACGCCACTTCCCGCAGGGCCTCGACCGGGCCGGACACGGTGACAGCCTCGGGACCGTTCACCGTCGCCACCGTCACCCGACGGTGCCCGCCCCGCAGCCGCTCCTCGACCGCCTCCAGCGGGGCCGCGATCGACAGCACCCCGCCCAGACCAGCCATCGCGCGCATCGCCTGACCACGACGCGCCACCACTCGCGCACCGTCCGAGAGCGACAACACCCCGGCCACGCAAGCGGCGGCGATCTCACCCTGGCTGTGGCCGATCACCGCATCCGGTCGGACGCCGGCGGCTTCCCACACCGCCGCCAGCGACACCATCACCGCCCACAACGTCGGATGCACCACATCCAACCGATCCAGACCCGGAGCACCCGGACCAGCCGCCAACACCTCCTCCAACGACCAATCCACAAACGGCGCCAACGCCGCACCACATTCCGCCAACCGAGCCGCGAACACCGGCGACGACGACGCCAGCTCCCGACCCATCCCCACCCACTGACCACCCTGGCCCGGGAACACGAACACCACCGGCCCGGCGGATCCGCCAACCGGAACCATGCCGCTGACCACACCGCTGGCCGGTTCGCCGGCGGCGACGGCGGACAGTCCAGCCGTCAGCTCGTCCAGGTTCTCGCCGAGCAGGACAGCGCGATGCTCGAACATCGACCGGGTGGTGGCCAGGGACCAGCCCACGTCCATCGGGTCCAGAAGTGTTCCGACCGAGGTGAACTCGCGCAGCTGTTCAGCCTGGGCCGTCAGGCCGGCGGTGCCACGGCCCGAGAGCAACCAGGCCGTCGTGTACCCGGTCAACACCCTGGCGGCGTCGTCCGGAGCGGCCGCGTCGGTCGTGTTGGTGGCGTCCGGCTCGGCGGTGGGAGCTTCCTCGAGGATGACGTGGGCGTTGGTGCCGCTTACCCCGAACGCCGACACGGCCGCCCGGCGGGGCCGACCGTTGACGGCCCACGGCACCGTTTCGGTCAGCAGTCGGAGGTGGCCGGACGACCAGTCGATGTGCGTCGACGGCTCCTCGGCGTGCAGGGTCGGCGGCAGGAGACCGTTCTGGAGCGCGAGAACCATCTTCATCACCCCGACAGCACCCGCGGCGGCCTGGGTGTGACCGATGTTCGACTTCACCGACCCGAGCCACAGGGGGTGGTCCTCCGGCCGGTCCTGCCCGTACGTCGCCAGCAGCGCCTGGGCTTCGATCGGGTCACCGAGAACCGTCCCGGTGCCGTGCGCCTCCACGGCGTCGACGTCCGCCGCCGACAGCCGGGCGCTCGCCAGCGCGGCCCGGATCACCCGCTGCTGCGAGGGACCGTTCGGCGCGGTCAGGCCGTTCGAGGCGCCGTCCTGGTTCACCGCGCTACCACGCACCACCGCCAGCACGGGATGACCGTGCCGGCGCGCGTCCGACAGCCGTTCCAGTACCAGGACTCCGGCGCCCTCGCCCCAGCCCGTTCCATCAGCGGCCGCCGAGAACGCCTTGCAGCGACCGTCCGCGGCCAGCCCTTCCCGGCGAGACGTCTCCGAGAACGCCGCGGGAACGGCCATCACCGTCACCCCGCCGGCCAGCGCGAGCGAACACTCCCCGGACCTGAGTGCCTGACCGGCCAGATGCAGAGCCACCAGTGACGAGGAGCAGGCCGTGTCCACCGTGACCGCGGGCCCTTCCAGACCCAGCGTGTAGGAGACCCGGCCCGAGATGACGCTGGTCGCCGCCCCGGTCAGCTGATAGAGACCGGATCCGGCCGCCGCGCTCACCGGGTACCCGGAGAACGTCCCGCCGATGAACACACCCGTGGGCGAGCCCTGCAGTGACTTCGGGTCGATACCCGTGCGTTCCAGCGCTTCCCACGCGGCCTCCAGCAGCAGCCGCTGCTGCGGGTCCATCGCCATCGCCTCGCGCGGGCTGATCCCGAAGAACCCGGAGTCGAACTCGGCGGCAGTGTCGACGAAACCACCCCGGCACATGCTCGAGTTCGGGTCGAGCTCGATGCCGGTCTCCCAGCCGCGGTCCGCCGGGAACCCGGAGATCGCGTCCGTGCCCTCGGCCAGCAGATCCCACAGGCTCTCCGGACTGTCGACGCCCCCGGGGAGCCGGCAGCTCATCCCGACGATCGCGACGGGTTCCAGCTCACCGGTCTCGATCTTGCGCAGCCGTTCGCGGGCCTCGTACAACTCGGCGGACACCTTTTTGAGGTAGGCCAGAAGTTTGTCGCTCTCGACCATCAGAGCTCTCCCCCAAATCCAGCGCTGAACGGTTCAACAAACATCGGACTCACCGCACGCCGAGCTCTTTGTCGATGAAGTCGAAGACCTCATCGGCGGTTGCGGCCTCGAGTTTTCCGGCAGCACCGTTGTCCTTCGGGATGTCGTCAGCGCTGATCCACTTCGACAGCACGGTCTGCAGGCGGACGGTGATATCCGCGCGAATATCACTGCCGGCGGGTATGGCGGAAAGTAGGGACTCGAGCGTGTCGAGCTCGGTGAGCACCGGTGGCGCGGCTTCCCCGTCCTGGTAGATCGCGGCCCGAAGGTGAGCTGCCAGAGCCGCTGCCGTCGGGTAGTCGAAGATGACGGTCGCGGGCAGCCGCTGACCGGTGGCAGCGTTCAACCGGTTCCGCAGCTCGACCGCGGTCAGGGAGTCGAACCCGAGATCCTTGAACGCCCGGCCGGCGCCGACCGACTCGATCGACATGTGGCCCAGCACCGTTGCGGACTCGGTCCGGACCAGGTTCACGAGGATCCGGTCCTGCTCTGCCCGCGACCGGCCCGCCAGCTGCTCGGCCAGGGCAGTGGCGCCCCGGCCGGAACCGCCGTTCTCCTCGGCACTGCCGCGCGCCTCGCGGACCTCGGGTAGGTCGGCGATGAGGGGGCTGGGCCGCCGCAGGGTGTACACCTCGGCGAAGCGGGCCCAGTCGACGTCCGCGACCGCCACCACCCCACCGCCGCCGTCCACGATCGCCGCCAGGGCGCCGAGGTTGCGGTCGCCGTCGAGGTGCCGCAGCCCCCGCGAGTGCAGGGCGGCGACCACGGAGTCGCCGGCCGCCATGCCGACGTCACTCCACGGTCCCCAGGCCACCGCGGTCGCGGCCAGGCCCCGCGCTCGCCGGTTCTCGACCAGCGCGTCCAGGAAGGCGTTGCCGGCCGAGTAGCCCGGTTGCCGGCCGCTGCCCCAAGTCGACGAGATCGACGAGAACACCACGAACGCGGCCAGCTCGAGGTCCGCCGTCAGCTGGTCCAGCCAGATCGCCCCGTTGACCTTGGCCTCGAGCACAGTGGCCACGCCGGCCAGGTCCGCGTCCTCCGTGGAGACCGACTCGGGCAGTCCGGCGGCGTGGATCACCGCGCTCAGCGCGGGCCCTGTGCGCGCGACCCGGCTCAGCAACCCGGCGACATCGGTGCGAGCACCGATGTCACCGGCCAGTACCGCCACCGCGGTTCCGGTTTCGGCCAGCTCGGCCGCCAGTGCCGCCACTCCGGACGCCTGCGCTCCGGAGCGGCTGGTCAGCACGATCCGATCGGCGCCACGATCGGCGACCCAACGTGCCGTGCGCCCACCGAGCGCCCCGCTGCCCCCGGTGATCAGGACCGTGCCTTGGGGCGTCCACCGTTCGCGACCCCGCGCCGGTACGGCCCGCACCAGCCGACGTCCCAGGATCCCGGCCTCCCGGATCGCCACCTGGTCCTCGCCGCCGGTGCGCGCCATCACCGAGCACAGACGCTCCGCCGCCCGCGCGTCCAGCACCTCCGGCACGTCGATGAGGCCACCCCAGCGGTCCGGGTGCTCCAGGCCGACAACTCGCCCCAGACCCCAGACCTGCGCCGCCATCGGCGCGGTCAGCGCCTCGCCGGTGCTGGCCGCGACCGCGTCCCGGGTCAGCACCCACAGCGGCGCCCCGACGCCCAGGTCACCGAGCGCCTGGACCAGTCCCAACGTGCGGGCCATGCCGGCGGCCACCGCCGGGTACCGCTCCAGCGGATCGGGATCGAGCGCCAGGAGCGAGACAGCGCCGGCGACCGCCGGGACGCTGTCGAGAGCCCGACGGATCCGTGCCGCGATCGACTGCCGGTCCAGTTCACCGGCAGCCACCTCGACAACAACCGGTTCGCCGCCGTGGGCGGTCAGTGGCCGCACATACTCCTCGGCCTGCCCGGTTCGGCCGTCGGCGATCACGAGCCAGACCCCGGACAACCTCTCCGGTGCCGGATCGGTCACCGGCGCCCAGGAGATCTCGTACAACCAGCCGGCGGTGGCCGAGTCCTCCCGCTCCCGGCGGCGCCACGACGTCAGGAGCGGCATCACGCCCTCGAGCCGCCCCTGGTCCTCCACGGCCAGCGTCTCGGCCAGGGCCCGGACGTCGCCGTCCTCGATGGCCGCCCAGAACCGCTGCTCCTCGGCACTGTCCGCGTCCCGCGTGGTCTCCGCCGGGCCGGTCGGCTGCTCACCGTGCAGCCAGAACCGTTCGTGCTCGAACGCATAGGTCGGCAGCTGCACCGGCCGGCGCGGCGTCAGCACCGCCGCCCAGTCGACCGGCACACCCTGGACGTGCACTTCGGCCAGGGACAGCAGCAACCGCTCGGGCCCGCCGTCGTCCCGGCGCAGCGTCCCGACGACCACCGGCTCCCCATCGAAGTCCGCTGGCCCCGACCGCTGCTCGAGCGTGGCGCTGATCGCGGCGGTCAGAATCGGATGCGGGGACACCTCGATGAACACCGTGTGCCCGGCGTCGGAAAGCGCCTCCACCGCCCGGGAGAACCGCACCGTCCCGCGCAGGCTCGCGTACCAGTAGTCCGGCCCGGCATCCTCGCCCGCGAGAACCTCGCCGGTGAGGCCCGATACCAGCGGAACCGATCCCGGCTGTGGGCTGATCCCGTCCAGGGCGGCCAGGATCTCCTCGCGCAAGCATTCCACCTGCGGACTGTGCGAGGGGTAGTCGATGGGCAGCAGTCGGGTGCGCACTCCCGCGCGTTCACACTCCGCGGCGATCTCGGCCAGTGCCGCGTCATCCCCGGAGAGGACGGTGGCGTCGGGCCCGTTGATCGACGCCACTCCCACCCGGCCGTCCCGGCCCGCGATCCGCTCGGTGACGACGTGGACCGGCTCGCCGACCGAGAGCATCCCGCCGTGGCCCGAGAGCGCGGTCAGCGCACGGGCGCGCAGCGCCACCACCTTCGCGGCGTCCTCCAGGGAGAGCATCCCGGCAACGACCGCCGCCGCGATCTCGCCTTGCGAATGCCCGATCACCGCGGCCGGATCCACCCCGGCGGCCTGCCAGACTGCCGCCAGCGACACCAGGATCGCCCAGAGCGCCGGCTGCACCACGTCGACCCGATCCAGACTCGGCGCTCCCTCGGCACCCGTCAGGAGATCGTTCAGCGACCAGTCCAGATGGGCCGACAGCGCCTGACCGCATTCGGCCAGCCGAGCCGCGAACACCGGCGACGCCGCCGCCAGCTCCTGCCCCATGCCCACCCACTGCGACCCCTGACCGGAGAACACGAAGACGATCGGGCTCACCGCACCGGGCCCCGTGGTCACCACGCCGGGTGCCGACTCCCCCTCGGCGAGCGCCGACAGCCGGGCCAGCAGGTCCTCCCGGTCCGCGCCGAGCACGACCGCCCGGTGCTCGAACGTCGACCGGGTGGTCGCCAGCGACCAGCCCACATCGACGGGATCCAGGTCCGGATGCGTGCTCAGGTGGGTGTGCAGCCGCCGCGCCTGCGC
>DATHIT010000960.1:0-17622 GCA_035489915.1 Pseudonocardia sp.
GTCCGGCACGTTGTTCGTGCCGAACTCCCGCGCCCACAGCTGGTACAGGAACGTGGCCTCGTTGCTCAACCGGCCGGAGGTGTAGAAGGCCGCCTGGTGCGGGCTGTCCAACCCGCGCAGCGTGGCGCCGACCAGCTGGTAGGCGTCCTCCCAGGAGATCGGCCGGTACCTGTCGCTCACCGGGTCGTAGACCATCGGCTCGGTAAGCCGGCCCTGGTCCTCCAGCGCGAAATCGGTCCACCCAGACAGCTCGGTGACGGTGTGCGCGGCAAAGAATTCCCTGCCGACCTTCTTGCGGGTCATCTCCCAGGTGACGTGCTTGATGCCGTTCTCACAGATGTCCAGGTGCAGGCCATTTCGATCGTCCGGCCAGGCACAGCCGGGGCAGTCGAACCCGCCGTTCTCGTGGTTCATCTTCAGGATTGCGTGCGGCCCGCGCACCACTTCCCGCGTCCGGCCCAGCACCTTCGTGACACTGATGGCCGCGCCCCAGCCAGCCGCCGGTGCCTGATCATCCTCCTGGGAGAACTCGCCGCCCCGGTTCGGACCGCGCCCCTGAGCCTCCCGCCCCGGCGCGCCCCGGCCGAAATCATCCCCAGGGATCAAACCCGATGTGCTGGTCATTGCCTAACCTCCAACCGTGACGGTCAAATCAGATTCGTAGCGCCATCCGGAGGCACGTTGCTTGCCAGCCCGGTCCGCGTTCGACGTTCCCGGCATCCGGGACTCCCCGGGCCGCTCGGCTTTCTCAGCGTCGTGCACTGTCCATGGAGGAGCATCGTGGCCAGCGGCCATCGTCTTCTGCTGCTACCGGTAATCCTCGGGTGCGTGCTGGCCGTAGTCGACTTAGGACGTTCGCTGTGCAGACGGAGGTAGGCTGCGAGGCCACACTCGGCGGACCCGCACCGCAGCCAGGCCCGGGACCAGCCATGCGGGTCATCCCGGCCGACCTCGATCAGCGGGTAGTCCGCGTGCGGCCACACCTTGGTGATGTCGAACGGGCCGACCACAACATCGCCGGCCTGATTTGCCCGAAGGCGCCGGCGGCCCCGTGATGGTCCCTACTGTTGATCAGCATGGGCCAGTATTGGGCTGCTGGATTGGCTGGTGAGTGCGCATCTCCCGCCGTTCGGAACCTCGGTGGAGCAAGCAGCATGTGGGCCAGCCGGCGACCGAGCGCGTCGCCGTCGCCGACCGCACCGGTCATCTGCGCGCGGTTCACCGGGGAGCCGTCCGGGGCGGCGATGACGCCCGACAGGCGCACCACAGGTTCGGCTTGGGGCTCGACGACCAACTCCGCCAGCGCGCCCACCGGCGCTCTCACGAGGCGGTCGCCCTCGCCACGGTCTCAGTCACGGCCTCTCTCGCACCCAGGTCGAACAGCTGTCGCAGCGCTTCGAGATAGACCGACCCCTCTGGATCGGTGGACAACTGCTTGGCCCGAACCGTCGGCCGATGCAGGAACTTGCGGACGATGCGGTAGACGGTCGCCGTCGTCTCGGCCCGTTGCTCTTCGCTCAGGCTGGGGAGCCGGTCGTGCATCCGGATCAGTTCGGCCTCGGCGAGCAGCCTGACCTGCGCGTGCATCGCTGCTACGAAGGGCGCCGCGGCCGCCTCGTTCAGCCTGTCGATGTAGGAGGCGACCTCGGCAGCGACGATGGCGCGGACCCGGGGGATCTCGTCCGGTACAACGCGGTCTGCCAAGTGCCGGCCGAGCGCGTCGATGTCGACGAGCGTGACACCGGCCAGCCGCCCCACGGCCGGTTCAACGTCGGGTGGCATACCCAGGTCGAGCACGAACAACGGCCGGCCCCCAGCTGGCTTCCGGGCCGCCCGAACCTGCTCCGCGAGCACCACCGGTACGACGCACCCGGTGGCCGTGATCAAGAGGTCGGTGTCGGCGAGCGTGGCGGGCACGTCGACGGCCCGCAGTGGCCTGCCGTGCACCGCCGCGGCCACTTTGGCGGCTCTCTCTTCGCTGCCACTGGCCACCGACAGCCGCCCCACGCCGGCCTCACGCACCAGCCGTGCCGCGAGCCTGCCTACGGCCCCGGTCCCGACGACGACGGCATTGCGGGCGGCGAGCCCATCAAGGTGCGCATCGGCGAGGTCGATGCCGGCACGGGCGGTCGAGATACCAGCGGTGCTGATGGTGGTCTCCGTGCGCGCCCGCTTGCTGACTCGCAGAGCCGCGTCCGTCAGGCCGGTGACGATGGGGCCGATGGTCCCCGCCTCGGCGGCCGCCCGGACGGCGGCCTTAATCTGCGCGACGATCTGGTCCTCCCCGACGGCCATCGAGTCCAGCCCGCAAGCGACCGAGAACAGGTGCGAGACGGCCGCGGCGCCGACGTGGATGCGGACCATCCGCAGGAGCTCGTCGGCCGGAATGCGCGCACGCGCGGCCATCAGGTCGGCAACGGCCCGGGTCACTGGCTCGACCGGGCCCTGCGTGCCCGCGTAGACCTCTACTCGGTTACAGGTGGACAGGAGTACCACCTCGTCGATGGCCGGTTCGGCGTGCAGCCGTGCCAATACGTCGTTGAGCTCTGCGGACGGCACAACGAGCTTTTCGAGTATCTCGGCCGGAGCGATCCGGTAGGACAGGCCGATGTTCACAATCGTCATCGCAAATAACCATTCAATCTGGATTTCTCCACGTCCGGTCGTGGTCCGGGCGGGCGGCAGCCCGTCAATGCTTCGCCACGACGACATAGCGTTCGCGCTCCGGCCGCCGGGTGGCGCCGTTCGGAGTGAGGACGGCGCGGCGTGCGATCAGACGCCCCATGGGCGCGCTCCAGGGTCGAGGGGTAGCAGCCGCGCGGCGATCGCCGCGGCCGGGCCGGGATCGACGACCGCGAGGGCGTCGGCGAGAGCAGCCCCGCGCAGCATGGCTGAGCCGGCGTGGCCGACCGGCTCCGCGCCGTGCGGGCCGACGC
Organism: Pseudonocardia sp.; assembly: GCA_035489915.1. GTDB lineage: Bacteria > Actinomycetota > Actinomycetes > Mycobacteriales > Pseudonocardiaceae > Pseudonocardia. The sequence continues at coordinate 2,937 of DATHIT010000960.1, forward strand.
GCACCGGGACCAGCCGGGTGCTCGTGGAGTGCCGGGCGAAGCCACCCGGAAGCGGCGCCGCCACCAACGCCGGCAGCGGCTCGCCGCGCAGCCTGGTGATGGCGGGGACGGCGAGGGTCAGGAAGGCGACGAGCGCGGCGAATGGATTGCCGGGCAGTCCCACCACCAGGCGGCCGTCGGGCAGCCGGGCGAGCGCCTGCGGGTGCCCGGGGCGGCAGGCCACGCCGTCGACGAGGAGATCGGCGTCGAGTGCGGCCAGCGCGGGGCGCAGGTGGTCGGCGGGGCCGGCGGCTGAGGAACCGGAGACCAGCACAAGGTCGGCGTCGGCGGCGGCGAGCGCGTCGAGGAGCTGGGAGCGGGAGTCGGGCAGCCGGACGGTGGGCGCGGCGAGCGCGCCGGCCCGGGCCAGGAGGCCGGGGAGCATCGGGCCGATGGCGTCGCGCACCCGGCCCACTCGGGGCGGCCCGTCGGTGACCAGCTCGTCTCCGGTGACCAACGCCGCGACGCGAGGGCACGGACGCACCGGCAGCCGGTCGAGGCCGAGCGTGGCGACGAGTCCGAGCACGGTGGGGTGGACGACGGTGCCCGCCGGCAGCAGCTCCTCGCCCGCCGTGCACTCCTCGCCGATCCGGCGAACGTGCTTCCCCGCGGTGACCGCACCGCTGACCCGATGACCGTCGACGGCGGCGTCCTCGTCGGGCAGCACGGCGGTGGTGCCCGGTGGCAGGGCCGCCCCGGTGACCACCCCGCACGCCTGGCCGTCGACGAGGCGCACGGGCGCCGTGGCGGCGACGCCGATGTTGCCCACCAGCGTCCACGGAGCCCCGCCGCACACAGCATAGCCGTCCATGGCCGAGCGGTGCACCGGCGGCACATTCGATGGCGCCACCACGGGAGCGGCCAGCACGGCACCGTCCGCGTCGGCGATCGGGACCGACCGCACAGGCAGCGGCCGGGCGGCCGCGTGTGCGCGCTCCCGGGCGCCATCCCAGGTCAGGGATGTCGTCGGCGCCGCGAACACGGTACTCATCCGGCCGTGGGGCCCAGCAGCTACGCTCATGCGGTCGATACTCGCCGTCGCGCAGGCCCACGTCGCCATGGCAGGCGCCCATCTGCCTTTCCGGCCGGCAGGAGTCTGTGCGTACCGACTACCTGCAACCGCTGGGCGTTCCGCTCGCAAAGATGGCGCGGTATGGACAGACCTGCCGACATCAAGGTGCGGCCGATACTCGAGATCGACAACTACGCGGCTGATCGGGTCGCGCGGATGGCATTCGGGACATTCCTCAGGCGCGCGTCGGTGTGGTATTCGCGCTGTCGGATCCACCGGAGCTGGTAACGGCCCGATGGTGGTGGGTGCCAGCAGGAACGCTCGAGTCCGGCAGGCCCAACCCCATTCGGGGTGCTAGCGGCGAGGACAGGAGCCCGCTGGGGGGCGACTCTGGACAGAGCCAACTCCGCGAGCACTGTGCGCGACGATCAGAAACCGGCTGCCGGGCCGAGCCTTGATCCCGCGGATCTCCGCCTCGCTCGTTGTGGAAGACCACAAGGAACAAGATCATGGTGCCCGCGATCGGCGCGGCCCCAGGAGCCCGGGGAGATCGTGGAAGCGTGTCGGAATCAGCCGTGCTCGGGCCTCCCGCGGTCGCGCCGCTCGCTCGCACGCTGGCAATCAAGTGTTGCGATGATATGGACCGAGGATGACGAACCGTCATCGGCCGCGGGCGCACAGCAATCTGCGGTCCACCCGCAGCTATTTGAGCCGGTTCCAGTGGCGAAAGCTGCTGCAACTCGGACCGCTCCGCGGGAGTGATGTCGCTGCTTGGCGGGCAGTCCGGGCGGCTGTCGGTGTGGTGGTGCCGCTCGTGGTCGGGTCAGCCACCCGACATCTCGACTACGGTGCCTTTGCGTCGCTGGGAGCTCTGACTGCCGGGCTCGCGTCGTTCCAGGGCCTGACCCGCGGCCGAGTGACAGCCGTGGCGGTGGCCAGCGTCGGCATGGCGGTGTCCACCTTCGTCGGCGCGGCCACGGCCGCGGCCGCCCCCTGGGGCCTGGTACCGGTCGTCATCGTCTGGGGGTACCTCGCCGGGCTAGCCGCCTGCCTGGGACTGCGGCTGAGCGTGGCAGCGATCCAATGGCCCGTCGCGTTGATGATCGCGGCCGGCCTGCCGTTGGGACCGAGGGAAGCCGCGCTGCGAGCCGGTCTGGTGCTCGCTGGCGGGCTGTTCCAAGGTGTCCTGGTCGCCGTTTCCTGGGCCTTCCGGCGAGGCGATCCGGAGCGCGCGGCGCTGGCCGAGTCCTACCGGATCCTCGCGGCATACGCCTCCCACCTGGCGATCGGGCTGTTCGGGCCGCCATCGTCGATCGCCTTCCCAGCCGCTGCCGCGCTCGCCGACCCCAACCCGCTTCTGCCGACGGCCGCACGGCTGAACTACCTCGACCTGCTCGAACATGCGGAACGCATCCGCACCTCGCTCGCAGCTCTGGCTGAGCGCGCGGTGGATGACGCTTCGGGGTCCGCCTCCCGCTATGCCGCCGACGCCGCCCGAGTGCTGGACCTCATCGCGGACACGCTGAGCGCCAGGCGAGTCCACCGTGCTAGACGGGTCCGCGTGCTGGGACAGCTTCTGTCGTGGTGGGCCGCCGTCCCCGGCACCGGCTCACGGGTGGTCGGTGAGGCCCTCCTTGGGCAACTCCGTGCCGTTACCGAGGACCTGGCCCGCCTCGACACAATGTCGGTGCGACGGCTGGAGGGCGACAGAGACAGAACACCGATCGTGCCGCCTATGCAGGACGAGTTCGGGTGGACCGCGCTAACCCTGCGAGCCAATCTCAGCCCCGCCGGCGAGACCGGGCGCCACGCTGTGCGGCTGGCCGTGATCGTGGGGCTCGCCGAACTGATGGTCCAGGCCACCGGCCTGTACGAGGGGCGTTGGGTGGTGTTGACGATCTTCCTGGTGCTCAAGCCGGACTACAACTCCACGGTCAACCTCAGCGCCCAACGTGCGATCGGCACGGCCGTCGGGGCCGGCCTCGGCGCGGCAGCAGCCTGGCTGGCCCACCCCGGCCCAGCCGGGCTGATCACCGCGGCCGGGTTCACTATCGCGGCCGCCTACGCCCTGGTCGAAGCGAACTATCTGCTCTACAGCACCTTCCTCACTGCCTACATCGTGATCATCATGGGCATCCTCGGTCTCCCCGCGGACACCACCGCCATGGCTCGCCTGACCGACACCGCGATCGGAGCGGCGTTCGCGTTCATCGCCTACTCCGCATGGCCGACCTGGGAAGGCCTCACCGCGCGGGAGAAATTCGCCCGGCTCCTCGAAGCCCATGGCGAGTACACAACCGCCCTGCTACACCAGTTGGCCCACCCCGGGCAGATCGACCCGGCCCAGCTGCGCGCCCTTCAAGCCACCGCCCGCCGCGCGCGCACCGACGCCGAGGCCTCCACGGCCCGCCTGGCCGACGAGCCCCCGCACCCCCCGCTGACTCCAACCGTCGCTCGAACCCTGGTCGCCGCGGTGACCAGGCTGGCCCACAGCGAGCTCTCACTGCACGCCTTCGTCCCGCTGCCCGCAACAGCTACCGACAAGGAGGTTGGCGGGATCGCCGATGCCGATGCCGGCTGTCTCGACGCCGTGGCCGCCGCGTTCAGCACCACGATGAGCTCCCTGGTCATGGGCCTCAGAACCCTGCAGCCACCTGGCCCGCTTCCGCCGCTTCGTCGGCTCCAGACCGCGCTGCGTGACCACACCGCGCTCGACCCCCGTCTGCTGCGCATCACGGACAGCCTGGTGGACGCGGTCGATACGCTCGAGGATGTTCTGCGTCGACATCTCGCTTCGCCATGAATGGTCCGATCTGCGGATCACCTCGCGGCGCGCCTGAACCGGCTATCTCCAAGCTAGATTCGCCAGGCGGCTGGCTACGCTCGGTGCCGCGTACTCGACGCGACTTCGACAGCACGTCTCGGCCCGCGCGCCGTCTCCCCCACCGGTTGCGCCTGAATCGGATCGTCTATCCCCGCACCCTGCTGCGCTGGCACGCTGAACTGGTCAAGCGCCGCTGGACCTATCCCCGCCGACGACCAGGACGACCAACGACCCCACAGCCCGTTCATGACCTGGTGCTCCAACTGGCGCGGGACAACCCGACCTGGGGACACAGACGAATCCACGGCGAACTCGTCGGACTCGGCCACAGCATCGCCGCATCCACAATCTGGAAGATCCTAAAAGCCGCCGGAATAGATCCCGCACCCCGCAGATCCGGGCCGACCTGGACCCAGTTCCTCACCGCGCAAGCCCACGCGATCCTCGCAGTCGACCTCGCCCACGTCGACACCGTCTTCCTCCGCCGCCTCTACGCGTTCGTACCCTCGGCCGGCCACCCTCACCCGGTGTCGCCGCCACCAGGTCAACGGGGGCTACGGCTCACTGAACCGTTGTTGCCCCACGCACAACCAGTGCGCGCCGCGCTCCGGGCGCGGGTCGGGGCCGAGCACCCAAATCATCTTGGCGCTCGTCGTGCGCCACGCCAAGCCGGGTGAACGCGCCGGCGAGTCGCGCCACTCGGACAGCGAACTGCGCATTGCAGCCAACCGCAAAGCCGGCTGAACATCAGGTACAGCATCCGCAGCGACACGGAACACGATCATTCCTCGCGTCCGGATTCCCTGGATCACCGCAGGTCATGGTCGAGAGACCCAGATTTGGAACCCGACAGGGTTCAGCGACCCGCCGGGACCGCCGGGAACTCCAGCCCGGTCTGCCCGGTGAACTCAGGTTGTTGGGTGGTTCGATCGCCGGTGAGCGTTGCGACGGCGGTCCAGTGCACAGTCGCGGCGCCGGCCGTGGTCGCGGCCGCGGGCCCGGCGCAGGACACCGGAATGTCAACGTACTCGAGGCGCCGCGCCGCGGTCGGATCGCGGACCGGGTTCGGGTTGGCCAGTTGGGTCGCGTGGCCGGCGCACCAGGCGACCGTTGCACCTGCTGCGATCAACTGGCCCTCGACAGCTACCGTGCCGACGTCGACGGCGCGGTCGCCGCCGGCCGCGTCGGTGTAGGCCCGCGGACCGAAGGTCAATGCGAAGTCGTATCGCGCTGTCTCACCGTTTGCGCCGGTGAAGACCAGCGGACCGCGCGACTGTACGGCGACCCGCTCGAACGCGGCTTGCTCGATCCGCCGCTGCTCGACGGACTGCCAGTTAACGGCGCGCTCCACTGCGAACGCGAACGGGCTGGCAACCAACAGCACCAACCCGGTCGAGGCGGCCACCGAAGCCCGGCCGCGTAAGGTCGCCACTCGGGTCCAGAACAGCGGCATAAGCCACGCGGTGAACGTCACTGCCCCGAACGCGAGCCCCTGCGTGAGATACCAGGTCAGCCCGGTCCGTACGCCGGCCAACGAAAACGTCGGGAAAAGGAACAGGATCGGCACGGCTACCGTGACGCCGAAGAACAGAGCTGCATTGCGCAAACTGTGTCGCCTGAACAGCACGTAGTAGCTCATCACCAGCCCCATGCCAACCAGCATGTACGCCACCACGCCCGCAGTGAGGGACCACGGCTGGTTGCTAGGCTCGGCGGTGAGTTGGGTCCCGAGTTCGTACCAGAGCTGCCAGTACACGATGTCGGCGGCGAGGAATGCCGGGATCTGCGCGAGGCTGAAGGCCGCGACCGGAACCAAGGCATAGAGGGCGTAGCGGTGCAAATGGTGCACTGGCTCGTCCGAGTCGTCCGAGACTGTTTTGCGGTAGCTAGTCCAGGCGGCGAACACTGGGAACGAAACAAAAACCGCGAAGTTCGCGACGGGGAACGACATCAGGCGGAGCAGATAGCCGACCAGCAATGCGGCAGCGGGCATTTGGAGGAACAGGAACAGCGCACCACGCTTGGTTATCCACTCGCTGATCGGGGTGAAACTAGATTTCTGTGGTGCCGGCAACGGATATGAAATCGTAGTCATGTCATCCTCGCTCGGGTGCGGGCTAACCCAACGCGCTCTAGCCGGTGGAAAGCATGGTCTGGACGGAGCCGCCGAACTCGCGCTGCGCCGTGGTCCGTTCGCCAGTCAGTCTCATCTGCGCCGTGTATACGAATGTGACGGGCTCATCCGCGCTGATCTCGTTCGCGGTCTCGGCCGAGCCGGCGCAGGTCACCGGGATTGTGGTGTGATTGATCCTTTCCAGCGCGGGAAAGTACTTCTCAGGGTCGCGCACGCTGGCGAGGCCTCGAAGGGAGCCGACCGCGCCGGAGCACCACGCGATGGGGCTGCCCTGGTGCATCAGTTGCCCGGAGATCGAGACGTCCTCTGCGCCGATCGCCTTGTGTGAGTGCGAGTAGGTCACGTACTCACGTGGCCCGATTTTGAGGTCGAGTGCGTAGCGCGCCTGGTCACCGGCGACCGCCTTCGTCGCGCTGGGACCGACCTGCAGCTTGATCGCATCATATGCTGCCCGCTCCAGCCTGGCCTGCGTGCTGAACTGCCACAACCCCGCCTGGGCGAACGCAAAGGCGTACGGGGTGAGCCAGATCAACGCCAGGCCGAAGACTGTCGCCGTTCTGGCCCGAGCACGAAGCCTCGGCCATACCTTCATGAACAGCACCGGTATGAACACCGCGGTCAGGCCCATCCACAGGTGCGCCCAGTAGTTGGTGAAGTGGAACGGCAGGCCAGGCTTGGAGCCGCGCAACAGCAGGACGGGGAATATGAACGAGTACAGCGACGAGATGAACACGAAGAAGTACAGCATGCCGTTGAGCAGGGTGTGCCGTTTGAACAGTGTGTAGAAGCCCATCGCCAACGAGAAACCCTGCAACGAGTACAAAGCGGAACCAGCAAGTAGGGACGGATAGAATCCCACTGGGTTACCGGTAGCACCGAACCCGAATGTCTGCCACGGCGCCCAGTAGACCAAGTCAAACATGTAGAACATCGGTATCCGCACCACACTGAACACGACATACGGGAACAATGCGTACAACGCGTACCGATGCAGGTGGAACACCGGCTCGGTCGGATCCGTCGACACACTGCGGCGCCACACTATCCACACCGGCAACGCGATGAACCCCAACATCAGCACGAGGTAACCGACCCTGGTCGGCACCATTCGCAACAAACCCAGGAACAGCGCCGCAATCGGGCTCATCAGCAGCACGAAAACGATTCCCCGTTTTACCACCCACTCCGTAAGCGCTGCACTCAGCCGAGGCGGTCGTTCGCTCGGCGGCGTAGCATCCACGACCGGCGCTAGAGCCTCGGGCACCGTGGGGGTCGTCATGGTCCCGACCCCTCGCTGAGCGCGATGGCATCGGTCGAGCCGTGTGCCTTCGCGCGATACCGTGCGGCCGTCGCGACCACAATCATCACCGCCCCGCCGGCAATGTAGATCATCGAGTTCAGCGTATGCCCCGGCGACAACAATCGCGGCGCAACAACCCCCAGGAAGAATGACGCCACGAGACCTACGTGCGTCCAAAAGTCATTTGGCTCCATCACATAACCTCCCCGAAAGTGAAATATCCTGTGGCAGGATCGTTTTGACGCCTGCTTATATCAATTCGCGCGGCTCGTCGGTGCTTCCCAACGGGGATGCTAACTGGCGGTCAGCACCCGGACCATGCCAGAAAGCTGGCATCTGCTATTCGAGCCAGCCTGCTCATCGACTGATGGCCCGACCGTCCGTATGGCTCTGCAGTGGGTCTCAGTCGACCGGATCGCTGGCGTAGCTGCGCGTCGGCCGGGCGGCGGTGACCAGCCCGGAGTTGAGCAAGATGCAGCCCGGGTGCCGCCTCGAGGCGGGTGATCACCCAGGGTATCGCGGCGGACTCGGATCGGTTCACAGTTTTCGCATGCCGGGCTCCGATTGTCTGGAGCATGGGGCCCAGAGTGGCAGCGAGGACGGCCTGCCCGGACCGGTAGTCCCACGTATCCGGGTACGTATTCGCGACCAGCCGAAGCGCGTACGTGGCCAGCTGGGCGCGGTTCGCCGAACCGGTCTTGGCGAGGAGCCGTTCGACGTGTTTCTCGACGGTCCGCTCTGCCCACCGATCTTGGCCCTGGAACCTTCCTTGGATTAATCATCACAGTTCCCTCTGGCCCCGCGAGTTTCAGAGAATCGCGATACGCTGCCAGGATCGGCTCCGGAACCGCATCATCAAGAGTGGGTACTGCTGCACGTATAACGCCGCCGTTAGAACCGCCTCATCACACGTGCGTCACAGCTTCGCTATCTATACCCCTCTTTAGACCGCTTCGGCCCCAGACGGAATGATCAGTCTGCAATTGCACCCCGACCTCGTTGTCGGGGGTGCTCGGTGGCAGCCCGCTGACCAGCAGCGCGCCGCCGACCCGGTGCGCGCTCAGATGAATCGGACACCCTTCCACCCCGGGAAGCACCGCAGCCCACACCGCGACCGCGTCGACCTGCTCCACGCCATGGCCGGTCCCGATGACGCCGCCCGCGCTGCATCCAATCGTCGTGCCAGCATCCGCGATCTTCACCGCGGCCGCCCCGGCGTCCGCGATCGTTTCCGGGCTACTACCACAGACGAGCGCCCATGCCACTTGACACCGACGATCACCGCGGCCGCCAGGAAATCCGGTCGGAATGTCGTGGAGTCCCGGCGGTGCCAGTGAACGCGGAGAAGGCGCTCCGGTAGGAGCCGGGACGGCTGTGGTAGGCGTCAGCGGAGAGCCGGTCGGGTATCCAGGTGATGGCTCCGGCGGAGTCGGGGTCGCGCACTCCGTGCGGGTCATGGCAAGCAAGCCAGGCCCGGGCACGGGCGAGAAACTCCGTAGCCGGCACGCGAGCCAGAGGCTCGTCGGTGCGGTAACCGAGCACCCCAAGCACCACAGCCGCATCCCCCACGCGTACCAGCGCGCGGTGACGGCGAGTGGTTGAGCGCACCTCATACCGGCCAACACCCTTCGGTACGTGCTCGCCGACAAGCCTGGTCGGATACGTAGTCACAATCGGCTCCAAGTGGATGCAACCGGCAATCCGGCTGGTCACGGAACGCCCGTCGCTCGGCGCCCAACCGGGGGAGCTCGGTCCTCACGGGCCGGAACCGACGAGCGCCGCTCTGGGCGGGTTGACGCGGAACGTTGCCGTTACCAGTCGGTGATGAACACCTGCCGGTGGGCAATTCGCCATACGGCCCTCAGGGCTGCTCACGGTTAGCCACGCCGCCAGGGCCGATCAGGTGTGGGGCGGCCGGGCGGGCGAGTCGTTGGCCAGCGGACGCGCGTCCGGTACCACCCGAGGGTCGGCGGTGAACACCGCTGGCACGTCGGTGAAGATCTCGCACTCGCAGGCGCCCAGCGCCGCGGCCATCGCGACGGCCGAGGCATCCGAGCCACCCCGACCCAGGGTGGTCACATCACCCTCGGCCGACACCCCCTGAAAGCCGGTGACCAGCACAATCGAGCCCTGGGCGAGCGCGTCGTGGATGCGTCCGGGCCGGATCTCCCGCAACCGCGCGTTGCCGTGGCGGTCATCGGTCCAGATCCCGGCCTGCGGCCCGGTCAGCGACACCGCGTGCGCGCCGAGCTCGGCGATCGCCATCGAAGCCAGCGCGACCGAGATCGATTCGCCGACCGACAGCAGGGCGTCCGTGCAGCGCCTGCAGCGTGATCACCGTGGCCATCACATCCGCGGGCACACTCTGCCGCCTCCGAGCCGAGGCGTTGTTGGGCGGCCAGTGACGAACGCCCGCAGGCCCACGGCCCGTAGCCCAGCTGAAGGCCGCCGGAATCGATCCGGCTGCGCTCCGGTCGGGACCGACCTGGCAGTTCCGCGGCACCCACAGCCGAGCGCGCCAATCACCGACGGGCAGTACGTGCGGTCGTTCAACGACCGTGGCCAGTTCGTCGCGCTGGCCCGGGTCAACGACGAGATCGCCCCCGGCGTGGTGATGTCACCGATGGGTGCGTGGGCTAAGAACGCCAAAGACCAGTCAACGGTCAACGCCGTCAACCCGTTCGTCTTCGCAGACCTCGGCAACGCACCGACCTCCTCTGACCCCGGTCGAGGTCGAAAGCATCTGACGGCCGCGGAGTTCGTAGCCACCGGTGACAGTGGTCGAGCCATACCCTGACCACGCTTGCCCCCCGAGCCCGACCCACGCATGCCCGCGTCCACGCCTCATCCCGATGCGCGGTATCGGGAAGGCCGCCCGCGTGGCGTCCAAGGTGGGCCGGCCCCGCCAGAATCTGTACGGATTGGCACTCGCGTGTGTGGGGGCGCCGCGCAAGACTTGGGGCCGCAAACCGCTGGACTAGCCCCGGAGGTCTGATGGACATCAACTCAGCCCCGTTGGAAGAGGCCGGTGTCGCCGACATCCAGGCGGCGCTGCTCACCGGGCGGGCAACCGCCGAACAGCTGGTCGCGGAATTCCTGCGGCGGATCGACCGCATCGACCGGAGCGGACCGGCGCTCAACGCGATGGTCACACTGAACCCGCACGCCCAGCAACGGGCCGAGCAACTTGACGCATCCTTCCGGGCCACCAACCGACCGGTCGGACCGCTGCACGGTGTGCCGATGGTGATCAAGGACTGCCTGGAGACCACCGACATGCCGACCACGTTCGGCTCCGAGATCTTCGCCGACTACTGGGCGAGCGCGGACGCGACGGTCGTCGCCAAGCTGCACGAGGCCGGAGCGATCATCCTCGGCAAGACAACGCTTCCGGACTGGGCGACCTCGTGGTTCAGCTACTCCTCGGTCTCCGGCACCACCAGAAACCCCTATGACCTGCGCCGGGATCCGGGAGGGTCCAGCAGCGGCACCGGCGCGGCGATCGCCGCCGGCTATGCCACAGTCGGGCTGGGCACCGACTGCGGCGGCTCGATCCGGTTGCCCTCCTCGTTCTGCAACCTGGTCGGCGTGCGCAGCACTCCAGGCATCATCAGCCGCAAGGGCTGCAACCCGCTCGTGGGTGCCCAGGACACCATCGGCCCCATGGCCCGCTCCGTGCAGGACGCGGCACTGGTGTTCACCGTGCTAGCCGGATACGACCCCGACGACCCGCTCACCTACGCCTACTCGGTAGCCCGCGCACCTCGTTCCTACCTCACCGGCCTCACGCCCGACGCTCTGCGGGGCAGCAGGATCGGAGTGCTGCGCAGTGCCTTCGGCTCAGACGACGACGCCGGCACCGCGCCGGTCAATCAGGTGATTACCGCTGCGCTGGCCGAGCTCACCGCGGGCGGCGCGACGTTGATCGAGGTGACCATCGACGACCTGAGCGGCTGGATCTCCCGCACGTCGATGTACACAATCCGATCCCGCTATGACATCGACCGATTCCTCGAAACCCGCCCCAACGCTCCGATGACCTCGGTCGAGGAAATCATCCGCTCCGGTCGCTATCACAAGAAGTTGGACCTACTCGAAGCCCTCGCTGCCGGCCCCTCCGATCCGCGCCAAGACCTGAGCTATCACGCTGCCTACCAAGCCCGCGCCGAGTTCACCCAACTGGTCGTGAACCAGATGGCGACCCACAGCCTCGATGCCCTGGTGTACCCCACCTGCCAAGTCCCTCCGCCCACACACGAGGAAACCGACAGCGGCGTGTGGAACACGCTGAACTTCCCCACCAACACCGTCATCAGCTCGCAGACCTGGATGCCGGCAATCACGGTGCCAGCCGGCCTCACCGACGCCGGGCTACCCGTCGGCCTCGAAATACTGGCCCGCCCCTACGACGAGCCGACCATGTTCCGTATCGCCTACGGCTTCGAACAGATCACCGGCCACCGCGTGTCCCCTGACAGCACACAGCCAAACTGACACGCGGCACCAAGATCATGCACTGATCCCGACTGTGAGCAGCTCCGGATTGGGGTCGCCGGTCGGACCGAGCTGGACCAGACGTGGCGAGCGGCCCTGCTCGAGGAGGACGGCTCCAAGAAGGTGTTCACAAGGGCAAAATCGCGCGCCGGCCCCGGTTCGGATGCCAGGGAACAGCGCTTGCCGCGACCGCGATGAACAGCGAGAAGTACCCGATGCCTGGGCGCGCGGCATTCACTGCCTGGGACTGGTCCCGGCGATGGCGTGCTCGCTGGTGTCAAACAGTCGCAGGGTCTGCTGAAGTTGGGCATTCTCTATCGCACACAGCACCGCGTCGTGGCGGTCACCGACCACGACGGCAAGAGGCCGGTTGTCTAGCCGCGATGCCGCCTCGGCGAGTACGGCCAGCCCGGCCGGGCCGAGGAGCGTCACCTCGCTCATATCCACGACCAGCCGTGTTCGATACATGCTTTTCGGGGCCAGGATCCGTTCCAGCCGAGCCGCACCAGCGGTGTCGACCGCGCCAGACACCGTCACGACTGTCCATTTCCCCGCATCGCGACCGGACGGCTCCACCAGTCGACTCCCTCCGGATGGCAGCCGATCAGGCACAGATAGTCCAGCCACCCGTGGCGTCCTTGCGGACCGCGACCACCGGGTGGGGCGTGTCAGCCCAGCAGCGCGCGACCTGCGCCCAGGACATCGGCGGCGTGCGGTCCTGGTAGAAGTCGACCATCGCGCCATGCTCGGTCCAACCGGCGTTGTTGTCCACCCGCTGCACCCGGCGCAGCTGCGGCTGGTCCCCGTAGCGGACCACCGCCCGAACCCCGGGGCCCGGATCCTCGTCCTGGTCAGGTCGCCACCACGCCACACCGACCGGCGGCCGGGTGGGCAGCCCACAGCGGCAAAGCTCCGCGCCCCGCGCCGCGTTCTCCACTGGATTTCCCCGAACGAGTTCCACGAGGTCCCCCGACCTGACATTCGACAATTCCGGAATGGCAAGATCAGATTAAGTGGCATCGCCGGGGGCCACGATGTCTTGGCCCGCCCAAGATGCCCGAGAGGCTTGTACACGCCGTACAAACCGCGGTTGCCGACGAGGATTCACGCTGGTAGGTGCGCCGAGACATACTGCAAACCGAAGCGTCCGTGGACCGCGCCGCGCCGGGCGGTCGAGTCACCGTTGTCGTGTCCAAGGGAGGTTGGGGTAGTCGGCGCACCGAGCCGCCCCCGAGGCAGCGACCTCGGCCCGGTAGCCACCAGTCCGCTCCCCAGCGACGATGGCAGGTCTTTAGTCAGAAGTGACAGAGTGCCTCATCGAGGGGTGCCGCAACGACCAGTGGGCGTCACCACTCGTATCCCGGCTGGGGGCTGGCGCTCGGGTGGTTCGGGTGTTCCAGCCGCAGCCACAGCGCTTGATCGGCGAAGGTTCGGGCGTCGTCGTCTTGGCCCTTTCCGAGCACCAGGGTCGTTTGGTAGTCGCATCCGATGATCGGGCATTTCAGTTCGACCGTGGCCGCCACGGCGGCGGACCGTACTACAACCGCACGGGCTCGAAGAGCGCGAAACGGGTCGCTTGCCGAAATCATTCGACCGGGGCCGCCGAGCCTGGTTTACCGCGCCCGTTGCACCCGGGGTTGTTTGGGCCGGGACGCCCAGGGCCGGCCGGAGGCGCAACGCACAACCCCACCTTCGGCGTCGGCGCCTCTCACGAGGAAGCCGAGGGAGCAACTGAGTGGTACTAGCTTAGGTATCGGCGCCTTTCGGGCGCGCTTGAGCGCCCATAAGGGCGAATCCGGTACCCATATGACGGACGCGCTACGAGCGATGACTGCCGGGTCGGTCTCGTGTCACACCACGTCGCAGGGCTGTGCGGGTACGCGTTGTGTAGCTCGCCGCGATATCTCTGGCGGTCCCCGATGCTCGGCCAGCGGCTGAGCTGGAGGCTCGCAACGAACCACGCCCAAGGCGTTGCACTGCCTGAACAAACGGCGGATGAGAGCACCGCGCGCGGCGCCTTAATTCTCCGATCGAGACCGCTCCATCCACTGGCCCAAGAGAGCGCACCCGCCCAGGGCTGGCCGCATGACAGAGCTGGTGGACGATTTGGCGTCGCGCGCGCGACAGACCAGACTGCTACTGCTGTCAACAGGCCGCCCTCACCGAGCCCTATAAGCCTCCGGATCTGCCGGGGGATTCACTTTGCACCCGATGCTGGCGGCGAGCAGGGCCTGTCACGGTGATTGTGATCAATGGCCGCGGCCTGCCGCGCCGCTGCGGGCTCTGTGTAAGCCGATGCCTCGCAGCCAGATAGATCGAGGTTGCGGCGCATGCGGTGTCGGGCCAGGGCGGGGTCGCCGGCCAGTAGCGCGTCCACGATGGCCTGATCTGTGCGGGAGACGACCGTGTCCGCCTCGCGCTCCTGCTCGGCGGGGGTGGCGTGAGACGCGGTCGGGGTGGTTGCCGAACTGGCGACCTCCTGTAGCCGAGTTCGAAGAGTAACCAGGATGCGCAGGAACAGGGCCAGCACAGGGTTACCAGCTAGCTCGGCTAGCTCCAGATGCAGCAGGTCCGACATCTCGCTGGGCTGCCGCAACCGGGGGCTGCCCCTGGATGGGTTGTCTGCCGACGTGTCGGCCTTCTCGGTTGCGCGACGTAAGGCGGTCCCTGGGGCGGCGGTTCCGACGGTTCAGGCGGCCCCGGTGATGGAGGCTTGGGCGGAGCCGGCGATCCGAGTCTCGGGTGGCCTTGGTCCTGGCTGGGCGGCGGGCATGGCTCCAGTTCAAGCGGTTCCAGTTCCGTTTCAGCTGGGCAGGGTTCGAGAGGTACCAGTTCGTCCAGCTCGGGCACTAGTACCGCGAGTACCGGATCGGGCAGCTCGAG
>DATHIT010000961.1:0-2350 GCA_035489915.1 Pseudonocardia sp.
AACAAGATCCGCGGCACCTTCAAGTCCGTCGCGGTGAAGGCCCCCGGTTTCGGTGACCGTCGTGAGGCGATGCTGACCGACATGGCCATCCTGACCGGTGGCGAGGTCATCTCGGAGAAGGTCGGCCTCAAGCTGGAGAACACCGACCTGGCGCTGCTGGGTCGGGCCCGCAAGGTGGTGGTCACCAAGGACGAGACCACCATCGTCGACGGTGCCGGTGACGCCGACCAGATCGCCGGTCGGGTCCAGCAGATCCGCAACGAGATCGACAAGAGCGACTCCGACTACGACCGGGAGAAGCTGCAGGAGCGCCTGGCCAAGCTGGCCGGCGGTGTTGCGGTGATCAAGGCCGGAGCGGCCACCGAGGTGGAGCTCAAGGAGCGCAAGCACCGCATCGAGGACGCGGTGCGCAACGCCAAGGCCGCCGTGGAGGAGGGCATCGTCGCCGGAGGCGGCGTGGCTCTGCTGCAGGCTGGTGCTGGCTCGCTGTTCGACGGCCTCGGCCTGGACGGTGACGAGGCGACCGGGGCGAACATCGTCAAGGTTGCCCTCGAGGCTCCGCTCAAGCAGATCGCCATCAACGCCGGCCTCGAAGGCGGCGTCGTGGCGGAGAAGGTGCGCAACCTTCCCGCCGGCGAGGGCCTGGACGCGGCCACTGGCGAGTACAAGGACCTGATCAAGGCCGGCATTATCGACCCGGCCAAGGTCACCCGGTCCGCGCTGCAGAACGCGGCTTCGATCGCGGCGCTGTTCCTCACCACCGAGGCAGTGATCGCGGACAAGCCGGAGAAGCACGCCGCACCGGCGGGCGACCCGTCCGGTGGCATGGGCGGGGGCATGGACTTCTGAGTCCAGCGTCTTAATCCCGAAGGGGCGGTACCGGAGCATTCCGGTACCGCCCCTTCGGCGTCGCTCGCCTCGTCAGCGAGTGGTACAACCGTTCAGAAGGTTGGGTAGCTCGGCGCGGGAGCCTGCTCGGCGGCGGGCGTCGACTCGTTCTCCGGGGCCACTGGCATCAGGATCCAGCAGGCCAGGTAGAGGATCACGCCCGCGCCGACGCCGAGCACCGTGGCCAGCACCAGCGCCAGCCGCAGGATCACCACGTCGACGCCGAGCACCTGGGCCAGGCCGCCGCACACGCCGGCGATCATCCGCTGGTCCCGGCTGCGGCGCAGTCGGATCGGTGGGCGGCCGGTGCCGGCCGCCGCGGTGCCCTCCGCCTGGATGCCCGTGCCGGGCGGCGGCGGGGTGAACGCGGGCGGAGTGAACGGTGGTGGAGTGCCGTACGCCGGAGGTAGGGCCGGATAGCTCGGAGCTGAGGCCGCATAGGCCGGGTCGGCGGCGGGCGCCGGCGCAGCCGGTTCCTCGGGCCGAGCCACAGGCTGCTCGGCGACCGGCTGCCCGGGAGCCGGTTCCGCGGCGGCCGGGTGCTCAGCCACGGGCTGCTCGGCGGCCGGCTGCCCAGCCACGGGCTGCCCCGCGGCCGGCTGCTCGGCCACCGGCTCCGCGGCGGGCAGCTGGTCGGTCGGCACGCGTGCGGTGTCGTCGGCGAGCGACGGCGTCGACGTGGTGTCCTCGGTCGGTGACGGCGAGCCGGGGATGTTCCGCGCGCCAGTGGTCTCGTCCATGACACAAAGCGTGCCGCCCGCCGGCCGCCGCTACCTCAGGGCCGCACCCGGATCCGTCCCTGGTTGGCACCCTGGCCCGGTGTGCCCAGAACCCCGACTCAGTGTGCTGAGAACCCCGACTCGCGGAAGGTGGTTAGGCGCCTACTTCGGGGACGGGGGGGCCTAGCAGGTCGTCGGCGTCCATGATCCGGTAGGCGTAGCCCTGTTCGGCGAGGAAGCGCTGGCGGTGCGCGGCGTATTCGGTGTCCAGCGTGTCCCGGGAGACCACGGAGTAGAAGTGCGCCTGCCGGTGATCGCCCTTGGGGCGCAGCAGCCGGCCCAGCCGCTGGGCCTCCTCCTGCCGGGAGCCGAAGGTACCGGACACCTGCACCGCCACCGATGCCTCCGGCAGGTCGATGGAGAAGTTGGCCACCTTGCTGACCACCAACCTCGGGATCTCGCCGGTGCGGAACGCCTGGAACAGCTCCTCGCGCTCCTTGTTCTTGGTAGACCCCTCGATCACCGGGCAGTCCAGCTCGGCTGCCAGCTCGTGCAACTGCTCCAGGTAGGCGCCGATGATCAGCGCCGGCTCGCCCGGGTGTCGGTTCAGGATGGCCTTGACCACCGCCTCCTTGGTGCGTGCGGTGGAGGCCAGCTTGTAGCGCTCGTCGGCCTCAGCGGTGGCGTAGCTGAGCCGCTCGGCGTCGGTCAGGGTGACCCGGACCTCGACGCAGTCGGCCGGC
>DATHIT010000962.1:0-5309 GCA_035489915.1 Pseudonocardia sp.
CTACACACCAGGCAGGTTTCCGACCCGACCCACCAGCCTGTCGTTACCCAACTACACACCAGGCAGGTTTCCGACCCGCCCCCCGGACTGACCCGGCCGGTTCAGGACTGGCCGGCCGGCACGACCCGCTGCGCCTTGTACGCCGCGCGCGGCAGCTCGCCCCGGGCCACCCACTCCACGTCGACCGGCAGCTCCAGCGCGTGGGCCAGGGCGTCCTCGACGTCACGGTCCCGCTCGCCCTCCACCTTGACCGGCAGCCGCCCGGTATCCCGCTCCGGGCGGATGATCACGAACTCCGCGCCCGGGTCCAGGTGCCGCCACACGTCGATGGGCAGCACATCGCGGCCGGCCACCGTGACGATGTCCTTCGCCCGGCCCTCCCAGAACCCGCGCCTGCTGGTCTCGCCGCACGGGCAGGGCGCCGCCTCGATGCGCACCATGTCCTCCAGGTCGTAGCGCAGCATCGGGTTGTCCCGACCCAGCGAGGTCACCACAAGCCGGCCGCGCTCGCCGTCCGGCACCGGCTCCCCGCTGGCCGGGTCGACCGCCTCGACCAGGGCGTAGTCCTCGGCCAGGTGCGCGCCCCCGGAGACCCCGCAGGAGGAGCCCAGGTAGGCCACGCACTCCATGCCCGCGCTGATCTTCTCGTGCTGGGTGAGCGGGCCGATCTCCGCCGGCTCGGGCAGGCCTTTGAAGCCGATCCGCTCGGCCGCCTCGCGCAGCCGCAGTAGCGCGGCGGGGAACAGCTGCCAGCGGTCCACCGGCAGGTCGCGGATGGACAGCAGGGCGCGCTCGGCCGCGTCCACCGACTCGGGCGGGCCGATCGACACCAGCAGGCAGCCCATGTGCTCGTAGGCGGCCTGCTGCAGGCCCTGGCCACCGTTGAGGTAGCCGGGGTGCGCGCCGACCACCACCATCCCCGGCCGGATGCCCAGTCGGTAGTGGTTGCGCGCGGACAGCTCGCGCTCGACGTCCAGGTCGCGCTCGGTCCAGATCATCGCGGTGGGTCGCCCGGTGGTGCCGCTGGACATTGCGATGCGCACCGCGTGGTCCAGCCCGAACGGCCGGTAGTCGCCGACCGGGGGCATATCCGCCTCGCTGCGCCGCAGATCCGCCTTGGTGATGCGGGGCAGCCGGCGGACGTCCTCCGGGCTCCGGATGTCCTCGGCACGCACCCCGGCGGCGTCCAGCCGGTGGGCAAAAAACGGCGCCCGATGGGCCTGCTCGATCGCCTCGCGCAGCCGCTCGGTACGCAGCGCGTCCAGCGCTTGTCGGGGCATAGTCTGCGCTTCGGGGTTCCAGTACCGCCCGTTGGACTCGGCCGCCATGCGCGCTCCTCGCCAGCCAGCTGGTTTCATATAGGCTAATCTTATATCGCTTTTTTACTTCACGGGAAGGGTCACGATGGGCAGAGTCGCCGGCAAGGTCGCCCTGATCACCGGCGCCGCGCGCGGCCAGGGGCGCAGCCACGCGGTCGCGCTGGCCGCCGAGGGCGCCGACATCGTGGCCGTCGACCTGTGCGCGGACATTGCCTCGGTGCCCTATCCGCTGGGCACCGAGGCCGATCTGGCGGAGACCGAGCGGCTGGTGGAGAAGCTGGACCGGCGCATCCTCGCGGTGCGGGCGGACGTGCGGGACTCCGACGCGATGCGCGACGCGGTGGACCGGGGGTTGCGGGAGTTCGGCCGGCTGGACGTGGTGGTCGCGCAGGCCGGCGTCGCGCCGATGGGCACCGATCAGCCAGTGCGGGCCATGCTGGACACGGTCGACGTGAACCTGGTCGGCGTGCTCAACACACTGCATGCGGCAGTGCCGAAGCTGGACGCCGGCGCCTCGATCATCGCCACCGGCTCACTGGCCGCGATGCGCCCTCGCTCCGGCTCCGCCGACCCGGCATCGGCCGGCTACAAGTTCGCCAAGCAGGCCCTGGCGCACTACGTGCACGAGCTGGCCACCGCGCTGGCACCGTTGCACATCCGGGTCAACGCGGTGCACCCGACCAACACCGACACGCAGATGCTGCACCACGAGGGCATGTACCGGCTGTTCCGCCCTGACCTGGACGCGCCGACCCGGGAGCAGGCCGAGGCGGCGTTCCCGGTGATGAACGCGATGCCGGTGCCCTACGTGCAGCCCGAGGACATCAGCCACGCGGTGGTCTACCTGGCCTCGGACGAGTCCCGCTTCGTCACCGGCATGCAACTGCGCATCGACGCGGGCGGCTACCTCAAAGTCCACCCCTACACCGTCTGACCGTCGAAGGCCGGCGAGTCGGCGCTCTCAGCACACCGAGTCGGCGCTCTCAGCACACCGAGCAGGCGACCTAGACCCGGGCGGTATCCAGCGCTCGGTGCGCCGCGGCCAGCCGTTCGACGTCCGACGCCCCCACCGAGCCCTCGGCGCCGGCCAGCTCGTCGGCCCACTCCAGCAGTGTGGCCAGCGCAGCGCACGGCGCCGGCGCCACCGCGCGAGCCGGGCCGACCACCACCTCACCCGACCCGCCGTCGATGGTGACCACGTCGCCCTCGGCGAGCCGGTGCGCACCGATCCGAACCGTGCCCTGCCGCTCCTCCACCACCAACTCCGCGACCCCCACCACGGCCGGCGTGCCGAGGTCTCTGGCCACCACCGCGGCATGACTGACCAGGCCGCCCCTGCCGGTCAGGATGCCGTCGGCGGCCGCCATACCGTGCACGTCGGCCGGCGAGGTCTCGGTGCGCACCAGGATCACGCCGTCCTCGCCGGGTTCGTCGAGCAGGTCGACCACCGCGTCCGCCGACAGGCAGATCCGCCCGGTCGCGATGCCCGGCGAGGCGCCCAGCCCGACCGCCGCCACGTCGTGGTCGCCGGTGGGATCGAGGTGCGGCCGAGCCAACCGATCCAACTGATCGATGCCGATCCGGCGGACCGCCTCGGCGCGTCCGATCAGCCCCTCGCCGGCCATCTCCACCGCGATCCGCACCGCGGCGGCGGCCGCGCGCTTGCCCGAGCGCATCTGCAGCACGTACAGCGTGCCGTCCTCCACAGTGAACTCCAGGTCGAGCATCTCGCCGGTCTCCCGCTCCAGCTCGGGCAACATCCGGCACAGCTCGTCCCACACCCGGGGCAGCCGCTCGCCCAGCGCGGCCACCGGCAAGGTCCGGTGCCGCCCGGACACCACGTCCTCGCCCTGCGCGGCGAACAGGAAGTCGCCGTACGGTCGCGCGGCGCCGGTGTTCGGGTCGCGGGTGAACACCACCCCGGTACCGCTGCGCTCGTTCAGGTTGCCGAACACCATGGCTTGCACGACCACCGCGGTGCCCAGGTCATCGGGGATATCCCGCAGCCGCCGGTAGACCGACGCGCGCGGGCTGTGCCAGGACCGGAACACCGCCTCGACGGCCAGCCGCAGCTGGGCCCGGGGGTCGTCGAGCAGCTCGGCGCCGGAGTGTGCGGCGACCACCTGGGAGAACGCCTCGACCTGCGCGGCCAACCGACCGGCGCCGGCGGCCACCTCTTCGGCGGCCAGGTCGAACGCGCGCTGGTCGATCCCCAGCACCACGGTGCCGAAGGACTCCAGGAACCGCCGGTGCGAGTCCAGCGCGAACCCTGGGCCGCCGCGTCGTACCAGCCCCGCCCGGGTGGCCTCGGTGACCCCGAGGTCCAGCACCGTGTCCATCATCCCGGGCATGGACACCGCCGCGCCGGAGCGCACCGACAGCAGCAGCGGGCACTCCGGGTCCCCCAGCCGAAGCCCGCGTTCACGTTCCAGCCCGACCAACGCCGCGTCGATCTCGTCGAGCAGGCCGGGTGGTTGGGCCCCGTCGTCCAGGTAGCCGCGGCACGCCTGGGTGGTGATCACGAAGGCCGGCGGCACCCGCAGACCGAGCCCGCGCATCCGGACCAGCCCGGCCCCCTTGTTGCCCAGCAGCGACCGGTCCATCCCGACGCCGGCCGCTATGTCGACGACGTGCCCCATGCCCTCGCCCACCCGTCCTCCAGCCGGACTAACCTCCGGCACGTCTTCCCCATGGTGGTTTAATACGATACACATTTACCCGATTTATGGAGGAGCGGAGGCTGCATGTCCGAACCGTCGCTGAACGTACTGCACGCGGTGCGCCTCAGTGGGCTCGCCTCCGAGGCGGCCGTCGCGGCCGCGACCGGGCTGCCCTCGGCCGACGTGGCCGGTGCGCTGGCCTCGCTGACCGAGTCCGGTCTGGTCAAGCAACGCACCGGCCGGATGTCCGGGTACAGCCTGACCGCCGAGGGCCGTTCGCTGCACGCCGACCGGGTCGCCGGTGCGTTGCCGGACGGCGCACGCCCGGCGGTGGAGCGTGCATACCAGGCGTTCCTGCCCTTGAACAGCGCCTTCAAGCAGCTGTGCACCGACTGGCAGCTGCGCCCGGGGCCGGACGGCGCCGACCGACCGAACGACCACGCGGACCCGGGTTACGACGCGGCGATCGTGGATCGGCTGGGCCGGATCCACACCGAGATCTCCGAGCTGGTCGCCGAGGTGGCGGCGGTGCTGCCGCGGTTCGGCACCTACCCAGGGCGGTTCACCGCCGCGTTGGACCGACTGCGCGGGGGCGACCGGTCCGCGTTCGCCCGGCCGCTGTCGGACTCCTACCACGACGTCTGGATGCAGCTGCACGAGGACTTCCTGCTCAGCCTGGGCCGAGGCCGGGAGGAGGCGGACGGGTGCTGACCCAGCAGAACCAGACCAAGCAGAACCAGATCGACGCGGTCGCTTTCGACTTCGGCGGGGTGCTCACGCACACCGCGTTCGGCGGGCTGAGCGACTACGAGGGCGAGCTCGGGCTGCCGGTGGACAGCCTGGTGACGCATTTCCGGGACGGCCCGGAAATGGCCCGCCTGGAGGTCGGCGGGATCAGCGCGCGGGAGTTCTTCAAGCACGTCTGCGTGGCGGTGCAGCGCGAGCACGGCCAACGGCTGGACATCCACCGGTTGGCCGCCTCCGCTTCGGCGGGCGAGCGGCTGAATCCGGCGATGTTGCGGCTGGTGCGGCAGGTCGGAGTGCGTTGCCGCACGGCGTTGCTGACGAACAACGTCGCGGGAGCCCGCTGGCGCTCGTCGTTCCCGTTCGAGCTGTTCGGCGTGGTGCTCGACTCCAGCGAGGTGGGCGCGCGCAAGCCCGACCCGGTCATCTTCCGGCAGCTGCTGCGCCGGCTGGGCCGCCGCGCGGAGCAGGTCGCCTTCATCGACGACCTGCCACGCAACGTCGATGCGGCCGCCGCCCTGGGCATCCACGCCATCTTGTTCACCGACGAGTCCGGCTGCCGCGCCGAACTGGCTCGCCTCGGGGC
>DATHIT010000963.1:0-9776 GCA_035489915.1 Pseudonocardia sp.
GAGCAGCCCGGACAGGGTGTGCAGCCGGTTGGAGTACTCGTGCCGCTGGGCGCGCAGCCCGTCGGTGAGTGAGCGCACCGAGTCCAGCTCGCGGGTCAGCATGTCCAGGTCGGTGCGGTCCCGGAAGGTGAGCACGGTGCCCAGCGCCCGATCGTCGCGGCGCACCGGCCGGGAGTTGACCACGATGACCCGCTCGCCGGCCACCGCGAGCACGTTGTCCGCGGGTGGCTCGCGCAGCGCCAGGTGCACCCGGGGTGACATGGCCAGCTCGTCGGCCGGCGCGCCGACCGGCAGTGCGATGCCGAGCAGCCGCTCCGCCTCGGCGTTGCGCACCGAGATCCGGCGTTGCCCGTCGACCGCCAGCACACCCTCGCCGATGCCGTGCAGCACCGCCTCCTGTCCGTAGAGCATCTCGGTCAGCTCGCGCGGTTCCACCCCGTGGGTGAGCCGGCGCAGTCGGCGGGCCAGCAGCCAGGACGCGGCCAGCCCGAGCAGCATGGCGGCCGCGGTGAACACCCCGAGCAGGGTGAGCAGGCGCCGGGACTCGCCGGCCGGCGCGGTTACCGCGTACCCGACGCTCACCTCGCCGATCACCGCGCCGCCCGGGCCGCCCGGGCCGCCCGGGCCGCCTCGGCCGCCGGGGCCGAGGACCGGGGTCTTGCTGCGCACCGAGCGGCCCAGGGTGCCCTCTTCCACCGCGCTGACCACCTCCCGGCCGGCCAGCGGCTCGGACGGGTCGGTGCTGACCTTCGCGCCGATCTGGGTGGGATCGGGGTGCGCCAGCCGGATCCCGTGGTCGTCGGTGACCACCACGAACAGCGCCCCGGTGCGCGCGGTCAGGTCCACCACCTCGCGCTGCAGCGCCCCGCCGCTCTGCTTGGCGGCGACCGCGGCCACCACCTCGGGGTCGGCGGCCACGGTCCGCGCGATGGCCAGCGCCCGCTCGCCGTATTCGTCGGTCAGCGTGTTGCGCAGCAGCCAGCCGACCAACACCGCGACCAGCCCGACCAGCAGCACCACGAGCACGGTCTGCAACACGAAGATCTGCCGGCTGAACCGGAGCCTGCCGAACATGGCAGCAAACTACCCCTCTCACCGGCCCTTTGAGCACAACGCGCAAAAGACGGATAACGCGCACAGCGGGTGGAGAACGCGACAAACGCCGGAGGGCGGCCGGCCCGGACCTACCGTCCCTGAGCATCGCCGAGTGACGTGACGAAGGAGTCACCGTGTCCCCACCAGATCGCCCGCTGATCGAGTTGATCAAAGCAACCAAGCGGTTCCCCGGTGCCGGCGGCACCGTGCACACCGCCGTCCGCGAGCTCACCATGGCCGTGGCCCCCGGCGAGTTCGTCGCCGTGGTCGGCCCCACCGGGTGTGGCAAGTCCACCACGTTGTCGCTGGTCTCCGGGCTGCAGCCGGCCTCGGCCGGGCAGGTGCTGGTGAACGGCGCCCCGGTCGCCGGCATCCCGGACGGGGTGGGCTACATGTTCCAGTCCGACGCGGTGATGCCGTGGCGTTCGGTGCTGGACAACGTGGCCTCCGGGCCTCGGTTCCGCGGCGCCGGCAAGGCCGAGGCCCGCGAGCAGGCCGCCGACTGGGTGGACCGGGTCGGGCTGGCCGGCTTCGAGGGCTACTACCCGCACCAGCTCTCCGGCGGCATGCGCAAGCGGGTCGCGCTGGCCCAGACGCTGGTCACCCACCCACGCATCCTGCTGATGGACGAGCCGTTCTCCGCGCTGGACGTGCAGACCAGGGCGAACATGCAGGACGAGCTGCTGCGGCTGTGGGCGGGCAGTGGCGCCGCGGTGATCTTTGTGACGCACGATCTGGACGAGGCCATCGCGCTGGCCGACAGGGTGGTGGTTATGACCAGCAGCCCGGCGACGATCAAGGACGTGTTCCCGATCCCGCTGCCCCGGCCGCGCGCGGTGGAGGAGCTGCGGCTGACCACCGAGTACGTCCGGATCTACCGGGAGATCTGGGAGTCCTTGCGCGTCGAGGTGGACAGGACACGGCAGCGGAGCGTGGCACATGCCTGACACGATGAACGTTGCGCCGGCGCCCGGCGCCCCGATCCCTGGGCCCGCCGTCGAGGAAACCGAACAGACCATCCTGAGCGGCGCCCGCCGGGCGCACCGGCGCCGTACCCGCAACACCTGGCTGCTCCGGCTGGCCCTCGTGGTGGTCTGGCTGGGCAGCTGGGAGCTGGTGGTCGGCCTCGGCTGGATCGACGCTTTCTTCTACTCCCGGCCGTCCAGGATCTGGTCCCGGCTGGTCGAGTGGTTCACCCAGGGCACCGACTTCGGCACGATCTGGCTGCACATCTGGGTCACCGTCGAGGAAGCGGTGATCGGGTTCGCGATCGGCACCGTGGCCGGGGTGGTGCTCGGCGTGCTGCTGGGGCGCAGCCAGTACCTGGCCGACGTGCTGGCGCCGTTCATCAAGGCGGTGAACGCGGTGCCCAGGATCGTGCTGGCCTCGCTGTTCGTAATCTGGTTCGGCCTGGGGCTGACCTCCAAGGTGGCCACCGTGGTGGTGCTGGTGTTCTTCGCGGTGTTCTTCAACGCGTTCACCGGTGCCCGCGAGGTGGATCGCAACCTGATCGACAACGCCCGCATCCTGGGCGCCAGCCGCGGCCAGGTGCTGGGCACCATCGTGCTGCCCAGCGCCACCTCGTGGATCCTGTCCTCGCTGCACACCGCGTTCGGCTTCGCGCTGATCGGCGCGGTGGTCGGCGAGTACACCGGCGCGCAGGCCGGCATCGGGTTCCTCATCGCCAACGCGCAGGGCACCTTCGACACCGCCGGGGTGTTCGCCGGGATGATCATCATCACCGTGGTGGCGCTGCTCGCCGAGTGGGGCATCGGCCGGTTGGAGAACCGGCTGCTGCGCTGGCGGCCCAACGTGGGCGCCGTTGCGGCGCCGCTGATCTGAGGCCGGCGATGAACCGAGGTTATCGGGCGGCCGGGCTGGCGGTCGCGGTGCTGCTGGCGGTGCTCAGCCTGGTCGGATGCCGGGACTCGCGCACCCTCTCGCTGGGCGATGACGGCAAGCCGACCATCAAGCTGATGGTGGGCGGGCTGGAGAAGGTGATCTACCTGCCGGCCATGCTCACCCAGCAGTTGGACGGGTTCAACCGGGCCGGCGTGCACGTGGAGCTGCTCAACCAGCCCTCCGGGGCGAACGCGGAGACCGCGCTGATCTCCGGCGACGTGCAGGGGGTGGTCGGGTTCTACGACCACACCATCGACCTGCAGGCCAAGGACCAGTGCATCACCAGCGTGGTGCAGATGGCGAACATTCCCGGCGAGGTGATCATGGTGGGCACCGGCAAGGCCGACCAGATCCGCGGCTCGGCGGACTTCCGCGGCCGCAAGATGGGCATCACCTCGCTGGGTTCGTCCACCGACTTCCTCACCAAGGCGCTGGCCGGCAAGGCGGGGGTGGCCACCGACGAGTTCACCCCGGTGAAGGTGGGTGCCGGGCAGACATTCATCGCCAGCCTGAACAACGGCGGCATCGACGCCGGGATGACCACCGATCCGACGGTGGCCCAGTTGGTGGCGTCCGGCCAGGGCAAGGTGCTCTACGACATGCGCACCGAGCGGGGCACCCGGGACGCGCTGGGCGGGCTCTACCCGGCCACCTCGCTGTACATGAGCTGCTCAGTGGTGGAGCGGTATCCCGAGGTGGTGCAGCAACTGGCGACCGCGCTGGTCGGCACGCTGGGCTGGATGAGCCAGCACACGCCCGAGCAGATCGCCGACGCCATGCCGCCGTCGTTTGCCGGTGCCGACCGGGCGCTGTACGTGGCCTCGATCCGGGACAGCGTCGGGATGTTCAACGCCGACGGCCGGATGGATCCGGGCGGGGCGGCGAACGCGCTGACCGTGCTGTCCAGCTTCTCCAAGAACGTGCGCGCGCACCGCTCCATGATCGATCTGAATCGGACGTACACCTCTCGGTTCGTCGACGCGGCGGCCGCTGCCGCGAAGTAGCAGGTCCGGGGCGGATGAGCGGGTCAGATCACCGCCAGCGGGTCCACCATCGAGCCGGTGGCGCCGGTTATCTTCAGAGGCAGCGCGACGAACAGGAACTCGACGACCCGGTCGGCGGCGAGCTGCTCCAGGTTCAGACACTCCATGATGTAGATGCCGCCCTCGATGAGCAGCCGGGTGTGCACCGGTTGCGGGTTGGCCGGCCGGCCCGGGTCGGGCGCGGGCTGCACCTCAAAGGTCTCCGTGTCGCTGCCGACCGCCACCACGCCCAGCTCGGCGAGCAGCTCGGCGGTGGACAGGTCCGGCCCGGGTGTCTTGTGCTCGGCCATCCGCGCCGCGTCCGGCCACAGGCCGCCGTAGCCGGTGCGGAACAGCACCACATCCCATTCGCGCAGTTCGACGCCCTGTGCGGCGGCGACCGCAGCCGTCTCGGCGGCGTCCACACCGCTGCCGGCGGGCAGACAGTCCACCCCCCGGTGCCCGGCCACGTCGAGCAGCACACCCCGGGTGAACAGTGGCGGGAGGCTGGCCGCGTCCCCCACGGTCGGTCCGAAGTCGCCGAGGTGCGCCTCGGCGTTCGCGCCCTGGTACCAGTGCGCGTCCTGGCCGATCGTGATGTGCGCGAGCGCGTCGATGTGCGCCCCGGAGTGGGTGCTGGAGCTGACTATCTCGGTCATGCAGCCCAGCTGGGCGTCGTTCGGCGTCGGCGCCCAGAGGTTCTCCCCCCGGACCCGCAGCCCGTGCGGGGTGCGGTAGGACAGCACCTGGAACGGCGGGTGCCCGGGGAACAGCGGCATGCCGGGGAACCGGGGTGCGGCCAGTGAGTACTGCCGGCCGGTGCGCACCATGGCGGCGGCGCGAACCCGGACCTCGGCGGGCAGGTCGCCGGCCGGCCCCACCCCGGCGGGACGGGGCTTGGCGGTGGTCATCGCCGCGCCTCCCGAGCGCTCTGCACCGCGGCGACCACCCGCTCCGGCGTCATGGGCAGCTCCTCGACCCGCGCGCCGAACGGCTTGAGCGCGTCGTCGATGGCACTGGCGATGGCGGTCGGCGCGATCAGCCGGCCACCCTCGCCCGCGCCCTTGACCCCGTACTCGGTGAACGGCGACGGGGTCTGCACGTGCTCCAGGACGATCTCCGGGACCTCGTGCACGCTGGGCAGCAGGTACTCCCGGAAGGTCGGCGTGTCGAGCGTGCCGTCCTCGCCGTAGCGGTACTCCTCCATCAGCGCGGCGCCGATACCCTGCACGATGCCGCCGACCACCTGGCCCTCGACCAGCGCGGGGTTCATCAGCGTGCCGCAGTCGTTGACCGCGTAGTACTTGACCACAGTCACCACGCCTGTCTCCGGGTCGACCTCGACAATCGGGATATGACAGGCGTGCGACATCATCGGGTAGAACACGCCCATATCGGTGCGGTCCGCCGACGGGGGAGTGGAGTACGGGTGATCGTAGGTGTGCGTCTCGACCAGCCCGCTGCTCTCCCCGGCCGGGTTGTCGTGCATGAACAGGTGCGCCCGCATGGCCACGTCGGCCATCGACATCGAGGTGCCCGGCGCGCCCCTGGCCCGGAACGCGCCGTCCGCGCACTCGACGTCGCTCGCGTCGATCTCCATGGCGTGCGCCGCGATGCGGATCATCTTCTCCCGCAGCGTGGTGGCCGCGCCCCGGGCCGCGCCGGACAGCATGATCGTCAGCCTGCTGCCGCCCGGTCCGGCTGACACCGCGCCGGTCGTGGAGTCCGCGTACCCGACGGCCACGTCCGCCGGATCGATGCCCAGCTCCTCGGCGACGACCTGGCTGACCACCGTCTCCGGGCTGTTGCCCCACAGCGGGCAGCCGATCTCCACCCGCACGTTTCCGGTCGCATCGATGTCGACCTTGACGCTCTCCGGGGTGCTGGTGGCGCCCAGTGGCGGCTGATCATAGAGGAACCACCACTCGCTGGCGTTGTAGCCGCTGCGCTCCTGGCAGGTGGCCAGGCCGATGCCCAGGTACCGGCCCTCCGCGCGCAGGCGCTCCTGCTCAGCCCGCCAGTGCTCCAGGTCGGCCAAGGCCAGCGCCCGGTCCAGCACCGCCGGATAGTTGCCGCTGTCGTAGACGTTTCCGGTGGGCACCTTGTACGGGAACTGCTCGGGGGCGATGAAGTTGCGGCGGCGCAACTCGACCCGGTCCATGCCGAGTTCCTCGGCGGCCGCGTCCACCAGCCGTTCCAGCACGAAGTTGCCCGGATCGGCCCCGGCGCCGCGGAAGAAGCCCTGCTGGACCTTGTTGGTGAGCACGCAGGAGACGTCGTAGCGCAGGCTGCGAATCCGGTACGGGCCGGTCGGCTGAGACAGGGCGTTGCCGTGCTGGCCGTGCGCAAACTGGAAATAGGCGCCGTAGTCATCGATGATCTTCAGACTCAATCCGAGCATCTCGCCGTCTTCGGACAGCGCGAGTGCGGCGTCGTAGAGCCGGTCGCAGCCGACGTTGTCGTTGGCGGCAATGTTGTCCAGCCGGTCCTCCAGGAACTTCACCGGTCGCCCGGTGGCCTTGGTCAGCGCGCCGGCGATGTTGATCACTTTGTTGATCAGGTGCTTGCTGCCGAAGCTGCCCCCGACGGTCGCCGGGATCATCCGCAGCCGGTTGTTCGGCACGCCGAGCATGCCGGCGTAGGACCACGGTAGGAAGTTGTGGAAGTTCGTGTTCGACCAGACGGTCATGAACCTGTCGAACGGGTCATACGAGCAGATCGCCCCGGCGGTCTCGATCGGCTGCGCGCCCATCCGGTGCCAGCGCACGCCGCGGCGGATCACCCGGTGGGCGCGGGCGAAGTCTCCGGTGACGTCGCCGAAGTCCAGGCAGCGGTGGAACACCACGTTGCTGTCCAGCGTGTCGTGCACCAGCGCGGCACCCTCGTCCATCGCCTCGACGGGGTCGACCACCGGCGGCAGAAGCTCGTAGTCCACCTCGATCAGCGCGCACGCGTCTTCGGCGATGTAGCGGTCTCTGGCGGCCACGGCGGCGACGGCTTCGCCGGGGTAGCGCACCTGGTCCACCGCGATCGCGTGCTGAGGCACCGGCTCGGCACAGAACGCGGTCATCGGGTTGACGTGGGCGAGCGCCTCCGCGCCGGTCAGCACCGCCACCACGCCGGGCAGCGCGCGGGCCGCGGTGGTGTCGATGGAGCGGATCCGGGCGTGCGGGTGTGGGCTGCGCAGCACCGCGGCGTGCAGCATCCCGGGCACTGTCAGGTCGCCGACGTAGCCACCTCGGCCGGTCAGCAGCTTGGGATCCTCCTTACGCGGCACGCTCTTGCCGATCCACCGATACACGGTCTCGGGCGCATCGGTGGGTGTCCCACGCTCGATGGTGCTCATGCGCTGGCTCCGGTGCTCACCGGCAGGGTGGGGGTGCCGGCCTCGGCGGCGAGCATCCGGCTCGCCGCGCCGACCGAGCGCAGGATGTTCTGGTAGCCGGTGCAGCGGCACAGGTTTCCGCCGAGCGCCTCGGTGACCTCGCCGGGTTCCGGCGCCGGGCTGTGCTCGAGCAGCTCGCAGGTGGCCATCAGCATGCCCGGGGTGCAGAAGCCGCACTGCAGGCCGTGGTTCTCGGTGAACGCGCGCTGGATGGGGTGCAGCGTGCCGTCGGGGGAGGCCAGCGACTCGACAGTCCGCACCGTGGCCCCGTCCAGCTGGGCCGCGAACACCAGGCAGGAGCGGGTGGCGCCGCCGTCCACCAGGACTGTGCAGGCGCCGCAGACGCCCTGCTCGCACCCCACGTGGGTGCCGGGCAGCTCGAGGGACTCGCGGAGGAAATCGACCAGCAGCATGCGCGGCTCGACGAGTACGTCATGGAGTACGTCGTTGACGGTGATCGTGATGCGGATCTTCTCAGGCATCGGCGCGGTCCTCCCGGCGGGCGCGGTCGAGCGCGGTCAGCAGTGCACGGCGGGTGAGCACCCGCGCGAGGTGCCGGCGGAAGTTCGCCGACCCGTGGCAGTCGTCGATCGGATCCGCGGCGGTGGCGGCGAGATGCGCTGCCTGCTCGAGCTGCTCATCGGTGAGTTCGCCGCCGAGCAGCGCGGCCTCGGCATCGTGGACCCGGATCGGGCGTTGGTGCACGCCGCACAGTGCGATACGGGCCAGTGCGACAGCGTCGTTCCCGTCCAGCTGGACTATCGCGCCGACTCCGCAGACCGGCAGGTCCCCTTGGCGGCGGGAGACCTCGAGGAAGGCCGACCCGGTGCGCCCGGCGGGCGTTCGAGGGATGCGCAGCGCAATGGCCAGCTCGTCCGGCTCGAGACTGTTGGCGAACGGTCCGACGAAGAAGTCCTCGGCGTCGATCAGTCGTTCGCCGCGTTGGCCACGGACCACCACCTGGCCGTCCAGCGCGAGCAACGCCGCCGGCAGCTCGGCCGATGGGTCGGCGAAGGCGATGCTGCCGACCACGGTGCCGCGCTGTCGGATCGCGGTATGCGCGACCTGTGCGCCGGCCTCGGCGAGAAGTGGCAGGTGGTCACGGACCAGTCGCGCGAGCTCGCAGCCGCGCTGACGGACGGTAGCCCCGATCCGGATCGCGTCTCCGTCGGAGTCCAGCTGGTCCAGCTCGGCGATCCGGTTGATATCGACCAGGACCGACGGGGTGGCCATGCGGGTGTTCATCAACCTGACCAGGCTCTGCCCACCGGCGAGCACCCTGGCCTCGGCTCCGTGGGTGGCAAGCTGATCCACGGCTTCCTCGACGCCGCGGGGCGCGAGATAGGCGAACGCCGCTGGTTTCACGCCACACCTCCTTGTGTGGACAGGAATGACCGGGAGCTGGTCGCCCCGGCTAGAGCGCGTCTCCCATGACGAGTGCGCCGAAGTGCTCGATGTGTTCGCGCATCTCCTTGCCCGCCAGGTTCGGGTCCCGCAGGCGCAGGGCCTCCAGGATCGGCTGGTGGGCATCGGCGATCGCCATGAGCGAGGAGTGCAGCCGGGCAAAGGTGATCAGCGCCCGGACCTCGGCGTGCAGTGATCGCCAGACCTCGAGCAGCAGGGAGTTGCCGGATGCCTCCACGATCAGCTCGTGGAAGCGGGCATCGTGCTTGAGCTGGGCATGGAGGTCGTCGCGGTGCACCGCTGAGCGCATCGCCTCGATCTCTCCCTCGAGCAGTCCGAGCGTCTCGGCGGTGATGAGCGGCGCGGCGGCCCGCCCGGCGACCTCCTCCAGTGCCGCGCGCACCGGGTACATCTCGCCCAGCTCCTTGTCTGAGATCCGGCGTACCCGCACGCCACGGTGGGGCTCGCTCTCGACGAACCGCATCGCCTCCAGATCCCGCAGCGCCTCCCGGATGGGCGCCTGGCTCACCCCGTACTCCCGCATCAGGTGGCTCTCCACGATGCGGGCGCCCGGCCCATAGGTGCCCTCGAGGATCCGCTGGAGGATCCGCTCCCGCAGCTGCTCCCGGAGCACGGGTCGGGTCAGCGGCCGATCTGCACTGGTCATCGGGCGGCTAACTCCTCCCGCGGGGACTTTATCGATTATCGATGATCGAGCAAGAGAGGGCAAGCGTTGTTACACACCGGGTTCAGCCGGTCCAGGGCTGGGCGAAGCGCTGGTAGGTGCCGTCGCCCAGGGCCAGTCGCAGCCACTGGTTCACCCATTGCTGGAATACCAGGTCACCGCGGGGGAGCAGGTACGCCTTGGGTACGAAGTTCAGCGGCCGGTCGGGGTGTACCGCGCACAGCTGGGGGTGCTGGGTGGCCTGCCAGCGCGTCTCACTGGCGTCGGTGATCATCACGTCGGC
>DATHIT010000964.1:0-4344 GCA_035489915.1 Pseudonocardia sp.
CTCGAGCTGACCGTCGCATCGGTGACCAGCGCACTGCAGCGGGCCCGTGTGACGATGCGCGAGCAGCTGCCCGACCGCCGCCTCGACTGGCGGAGCCCCGCCACCCACGAGCTGTCGAATGACGAGCGCGGCGTGGTGAAGTCGTATATCGACGCCCATGAGCGCAACGACCTCGACGGGCTGATGTCCCTGCTGCGCGACGAGCTGCGCTTCGCGATGCTGCCCGATATGGGCACCGTGATCATGACGGCCAAGGACGCGGTGGACGGCTGGGTCTCCGGTGGGCTCTTCCAGCGCGGCCACGACGACTGGCGCTGTATCACCACGACGGTCAACCGCATGCCGGCCGCCGCGCTGTACCTCCGCACCCCCGACGACCCGGAGTACCGGCTATTTGCCATCGCGGTCCTGCACATCGTCGACGGGAAGATCGCCGAGCTCACCGGATTCGACGCCACCGACAAACCATGGCTGGGCCTGCCCCCGACACTGTGATCACACGAAGTCCCCATCGGCGACGAGACCAGCGCACGGGCCTCCGTCATCGAAGTCACCGCGGAATGAGCACCCCGACCAGCTGAACACCAACGCGACAACGCGAACACCACCGCCCCGCCGGCGTTGCCGGCGGGGCATCTTTATGCCCCGAAGAACATCACGGTGAGCACGCCAGGAAGGATTTCGACCTGGCCTCACGAGCCGAGCATCTGGCCCGTGCTCATCGCCTCGTCTCGTATCGGGTCAGCACCACGCCGCCGGGAAACGTCCGCGTCTCCACCAGGTTCAGGTTCACCCAGCTGTCCAGCGCCGTGAAGAACGGCGTGCCGCCGCCCACCAGGACCGGGTAGGTGGCCAGGGCGTACTCGTCGATCAGCCCGGCCCGCATGGCAGCCCCGGCGAGCGTTGCGCCGCCGATGCCCATCGGGCCGCCGTCTTCGGCCTTGAGCCGGGTGATCTCGGCGACCGCGTCGCCGGTGACCAGGCGGGTGTTCCAGTCGACCTTGTCGATCGTCGAGGAGAACACCACCTTCGGCGTGTCCCGCCAGTTCCGCGCGAACTCGATCTCCGCCGGGGTAGCGTCGGGCTGCTGGTCGCCGGTCGGCCAGTAGGAGCTCATCGTCTCCCACAGCTTGCGCCCGTACAGCGACAGATCGCTCGCCCGCTCCTGGTCGAGCCACCACTGGAACAGCTCGTCGCTCGGCGGCCCGCCCCAGCCGATGTCGTCGCCGGTCGCGGCGATGTAGCCGTCCAGGGTCACGTTCATGCCGAAGATCAGTTTCCGCATCGTGCCAGCCTCCCGTGAGTCGATCTCACACGTACAGACGGGCGCGGCGCGGAAACCTAATCGGTGCGCGATCTGCATCCGCAGGTAGTCCTCGCGTTCCGGACTCGGCACGGCGTACTCGGCTGGGCTCGAGCACTACCCACCGGATCTCGATTTCACCCTCGTACGGGCAGCGGCGCACCCATGGCCAGCTCTCCCCGACCGCTGCTGCCGTCTGCCCGACGAACGCGACATCCGCCGGAGTCAGGGTGAAGAACCTCGCTAGCTCGTCCCTGCCAATCTCCGGGAACCCCCGCAGGCGCTCCAGCTCCTCGTCCGCGAACACCTGCGTCGCCAAGAACGACCTCCCGCCAGGCCCACAGATCCCCAGCTCAGAAGCCTACCCAGCCGTATCCGCCCGATTTTCGGCGAGTACTACGGGCACCCCCACTTCATTCGGCGGCGAGGAACTCCAGCAGCAGCCGGTTGATCTCCTCCGGGCGCTCCAGGTAGCCGAAGTGGCCGGTGTCCGGGACCTCGACGTACCGGGCGCCGGGAATGGCCACGGCAACCTCTCTGCTCAGGTAGGCGGGGATCATCACATCGTCCGCGAACCCGATGACCAGGACGGGCACCCGGATCCGCCGGTACGCCGTCAACCGGTCGGTGAGCTGGGCGGACACCCCGAGCTGGGCACGCTCGCCGGCGGACATCGGGGCGGCGGAGAACTCGAAGACGTCCAGCCACTCACGGACCTTGTCCTCGTCGCGCAGGGTCGCCGGGGAGAGGTTCATCACCGCGGTGACCGCCGCGTGGTAGGTCGGCGGCAGCACCACCCGCTGGTCGAACAGGCCCTGCTGCCCGTCGGTGAGCATCCGCTGGATCGGATCGAGGCGGGCGTGCGCGGCCATCGCCACCGCCTGGCGGACCAGATCCGGGCGGGCCAGTGCCAGTTCCTGCACGACCCGCGCGCCCAGCGAGGTACCGATCACCCGGGCCGGACCGCCGCCGAGGTGCTCGACCAGCGCGGCCAGGTCGGCGACCAGGTCCTCGATGGTCATCGGGGCGACGCCGTTCGTGCCGTGCCCACCGTCCGGCAGCGGGACCTGTGAGTGGTATTGGTCGCTATAGCGACCAATACCACTCACAGGGTCTGAGCTGATTCCCCTGGCGTCGTAGGTGGCGACCCGGTACCCGGCCGCGAGCAGCGCCGGCACCTGGTGCAGCTTCCACACCCGGCCGGGGCCGCCGGTGCCCATCACCAGCACCACGAGGTCACCGGACCCAGCCACCTCGTAGTTCAGCGAGATGCCGTTGAGCCGGGCAGCAGTCATGATCCGCCCGCCCGCCGAGCCCGGCACGAGTCAAGGGTCACTCGAGTCGATCGCCGCGTTGATAGCACAGCCTTACCTTGCCATGCTGGGCTCATGACCGTCCTGCGCGACTCGGTGCTGGCCCAACGCGGGGACCTCGCCGTGGCGTCTCCGCTGCTCATGCTGCACCAGGTCGGCGAGGCGCTGGTGCCGGTGCTGGTCGGGGTTGTCATCGACAACGCGGTTCGGACCGGCGACCTGGGCCAGCTGGTGCTCTGGCTACTCGTGCTCGGGCTGGACTTCCTCATGCTGTCCAACTGCTATCGGCTGGGCGCACGCCGCACCTGGCTGGCCGAGGCCCGCGCCGACCAACGGCTGCGCCGACAGGTGACGGAGCGGGTGCTGGACGCGCGGGGCGGCGCGGAGGCGGGGCGGCTGCCCGGCGCCCTGGTGAACATCGCCGTCGGTGACGCCAAGCGGGTCGCCGCACTGCAACTGGCGCTGCCGTTCGGGCTGGCCGGGCTGGCCGCGCTGGTGGTCGCCGCCGTGGCGCTGCTGCGCATCTCGCTGCCGTTGGGGCTACTGATTCTGCTCGGCACGCCGCCGCTGCTGTACCTGCTGCGGCTGCTCGGCAAACCGTTGCAGCGCCGCAGCGGCCCCGAGCAGGAGCGGGCGGCACAGGCGGCCGGGGTCGCCGCGGATCTGGTGGCCGGTATCCGGGTGGTCAAGGGCATCGGCGCGGAGGCCGCCGCGGTCCGCCGGTACACCGCGACCAGCCGGGAGGCGCTGGCCGCCACGCTGCGGGCCGGACGTGCGCAGGGCTGGTACCAGGGCGCCGTGCTCGCCGCGAACGGGCTGTTCCTGGCGCTGGTCGCACTGGTCGGCGGCCGGCTGGCCGCCGCTGGCTCGATCAGCGTGGGCGAGCTGGTGTCCGCCGTCGGGCTGGCCCAGTTCCTGCTCGGCCCACTCGGCGTGTTCGGCCGGGTGGTCAGCGCGCTGGCTCAGGCCAGGCCATCCGCCGAGCGGATCGAGTCGGTGCTCAGCGCGCCGCCCTCGGTGCACGGCGGCGACGCGGCCCCGGACACCCCGGCGCGTGGCGAGCTGCGGCTGCGCCGGCTTAGCCGGGGCCCGCTGACCGGCCTCGACCTGCATGTTCAACCTGGGGAGTTGCTGGGCATCGTGAGCGCCGACCCGGCGGCGGTGACCACCCTGCTGGACTGCCTCAACCGGGAGGCGGACCCCGCGTGGGGCTCGATCGAGCTGGACGGACACCCGCTGGTGGATCTCGATCCGGGGCTGCTGCGCGGGGTGATCCTGGTCGCCGCGCACGACGCTGAGCTGTTCGCCGGGACGGTGCGGGAGAACGTGACAGCCGCGGTCGGCGAGGAGGTGGATCCCGGGCCGGCGCTGCGCGCGGCGCAGGCCGACGAGGTGGCCACCAGCCTTCCCGGTGGGTTGGACGCACCGGTCAGCGAGCAGGGCCGGTCGCTGTCCGGCGGCCAGCGACAGCGGGTGGCGCTGGCCCGCGCGCTGGCCACCGACACGCCGGTGCTGGTGCTGCACGACCCGACCACCGCGCTGGACACGGTCACCGAGGCGCGGGTCGCCGAGGCGCTGCGCGAACTGCGGCGCGGCCGCACCACGCTGGTGGCCACCACCAGCCCGGCGCTGCTGGCCGCCTGTGACCGGGTGGTCGAGCTGGACGGCGGGGCGGTGCGGGCGCAGGGCAGCCACGCCGAGCTGCTCGACCGGGACGCCGACTACCGG
>DATHIT010000965.1:0-2914 GCA_035489915.1 Pseudonocardia sp.
AGCTGTGATCCGGGCGGCGGCCGTAGCGCTGCTCTGCACCGTCGTGCTGCCGTGGCCTGTCGCCTATGCCGATCCGCCCGCGCCCATCCCGGAGCCCATACTCCCTCCGCTGGCGCCGGGACAGGTGATCCGCATCGGCCCGACTGCCGGAACGGGCACGCCGACAAGGGATTACGATATCGGCGCCACCGATCTCTGCGAATTCATGGAATTTCCCAGCGGCATCCTGCAGGTCTGCGGCGATAGCTTCGCCGGTCAGGGCGTCGGCTACGGTCCCTGGCATTCTCCGATCGCGCTGCATGTCGAAACCGAGTCGATCGACGACCAGAGCGGCGTGCGTTACGACCGAGTGACCGGCAACGACAAGCCTCTGCTTGCCGATCCGACACCGGCGGGCATGTCTCAACTGCCTGCGGGCGTGGTGCAGATCAACCGCGAGAACTACCTGCTCGTCACCACCGTGAAGGACCTGGTGCCGCAGTCGTCTCGGCTGGTGAAGGCCAATCCGGCGCAGGGCAATTGGCCGACGGTACCGAATACACAGCGTCCAGGCGACTTCGCGGGCGAACGGCAGTCGCAGATCAGCGGCTACTACGACCCGATCCCGACGCCTGACTCCCCGAGCGGCTGGGTGTACATCGTGGCCAACGACTTCGACCGCCGCGGACCGGTGGAGCTCTACCGGTCCACGCCGCAGGCCTTCACCGACCGGTCCGGCTGGCAGCCGTGGTCCGCGACCGGCGGATGGAACAAGCCGCCGACGCCCCTGTGGCCGGACAAGGTCGGGGAGATGAGCATCCGCCAGATCGACGGCAAGACGGTGCTGTCCTACTTCAATGCCACCACCGGCAACATGGAGGTCCGCGTGGCCGTCGACCCGACCGGGCTCGGCGCTGCGCCGGTGACGACGGTCGTGTTCGCAGGCGACTGGCCCGACGTTGCGGAGCAGTTGCCACCGCCCGAGGACAACCGGCTGGCCCAGCCGTACGGCGGATACATCTCACCAGGGTCCACGCTGGACGAGGTACGGGTGTTCATCAGCCAGTGGAACACCGACCCGCGCGGCGACAACGCGCCGTATCGCGTCATCCAGTTCGCGGTGAACCCGTTCAAGCCGTGGTGAGCGAGTACTAGTGGGCAGCCATCTGCAGGGCGGTGGTTACGACGATTCCGCCGACCAACGCGATGGCACAACCCACTATCCACCAACCCCACCATCGAAGCCGTAGGGCCGGCGCGTCGTCCGTGATCGTTTGGCGACGGATGACGTTGCCGTAGATATCGACCGTCAGCACCTGCTTTCTGCCGCTGAGCGCTACGAGTAGCCAGATCCACCCCCAACCGCCCAGCGCCCAGAACGTAAGCACCGTCAGCAGAAAATGCAGCCAATGCCTGGGCCCTGTGATGACCTCACGCGCAGGCACTGGTGCTGGGGCAATCCAGTCGTTGGTCCACTCTTCGCCGTCGAAGTATCGAGCCCCGTACCCGTCTGGGTCTGGATACCAGCCAGGCTCTCGTTCGGGTTCGCCCATGTCGGGCCATGATAGGTCGATGACCGCGGCTCGGCCCGCCAGCCGGAGTCGGTGACGGGGCGAACAGTCGATGAAGACGCGGAAACGGAACCAGTCTTCATAGCTGATTCATAGGCGGTTCTTCAGTCACACCTCACTACCGCGACCATCATCGGGGACATGAGCGAAACAACCACGTCCACCGAACCCACAACCGGCCCCATCGCCGCCGCGCCGCCACCGGCCGAGCCCCCGGCGGCGCCGCCGCCTCCGCACGAGCGTGGCCGCCGACCGAGCAGGCTCACTGCGGTCGTCGCGTGGGTCGGCATCGTGGCAGGCGTCGTGTTCATCGTGGCCGTCATCTTCTTCAGCGGCTTCATCCTCGGTGCGCACGCCGGTGGCGGCCACCACCGTGGTGGTGGTGGCGGCCACGGCGACCATCGCGGTGGCGGGGAGATGATGCACCGCGAGGGGCCGCCAATGGGTCCGATGTTCCGGCCGGGACCCGGTTTCGTCTTCCCAGGCGGACCGGGTGGATTCCCCGGCTTCGGCCCGGGTGGACAGGGCGGTCCTGGTGGATCCGGCCAGCCGCCCACGTCGGCAGCCCCGACGCAGCCTCGTTGATTCGGAAAGCACTTTTCTTGACTCATTCCAGAAAGGGCGCATACTAAGGGCGTGTCCCTCTCGGTGCACGGCTCTGATCCCCCGGCCAAGTCGAGGTTCGAAGGATCATGGGTCGTGTGCCGAGATCGGCAACTCAACGTCTCTGCAGCCCAACGTGTTCGCCCAATACCGGGCGCTTTCTGGTTCGCAATCGTCAGCCGGAGCCGATTTGGCTTAGTGATGCGACGGCCGGGTATCCGGACTTCTAGTGGAGACAGCCCAACCACGAGAAGGAGATGAGTCAGCACATGACCGAGAGCTACACGACGAACGACGCAGGCAATCCGGTACCCAGTGATGAGCATTCGCTCACCGTCGGTCCCGATGGCCCGATTCTGCTGCAGGATCACTACCTGATCGAGCAGATGGCCAACTTCAACCGGGAACGCATCCCGGAACGCCAGCCCCACGCCAAGGGCGGCGGCGCGTTCGGCCACTTCGAGGTGACCAACGACGTCAGCCAGTTCACCAAGGCGGCGGTGTTCCAACCGGGCGTGAAAACGGAGACGCTCAGCCGATTCTCGACGGTGGCCGGCGAGCGCGGCAGCCCAGACACCTGGCGCGACCCGCGCGGGTTTGCCCAAAAGTTCTACACGTCTGAGGGCAACCTGGACATCGTCGGGAACAACGTCCCGATCTTCTTCATCCGCGATCCGCTGAAGTTCCAGCACTTCATCCGTTCGCAGAAGCGCATGGCGGCCAACAACCTGCGTGATCACCACATGCAGTGGGACTTCTGG
>DATHIT010000966.1:0-28033 GCA_035489915.1 Pseudonocardia sp.
GGCACACCCGACCGCCGAGACCATCGCACCTATCGCATGCCGTACTCGCACTGGCCCCACCGCCGCGCCCCCTCCGCAAGGTCAGCTAACCGCAGCGGAGCGTAACGGTGCGTGTTCGACGTGGCTACGCCGACCCGCCGATCCGCCCGTACCGGGTGGACTCACCCAAATGTACGAACCAGCCGGCCGGCCTCCTCGTTGCGCGGACCAAGGGCGAACTCCCGGTCCGCGGGTGTGCCGGGCGCCCGAGATATCGGGGGTGGCGAGATGGTCCGACGTCGCTGGGCGGTGGTCGTCGGCGTGCTCGCCGCGGCCGCCGGGTTATTGGTGGCCGGCCCACTCACCGCGCCGGCCACCGCCGCCCCCTCGATCGGCATCAACGGAATCACCACGCTGCTCGACCCGCCACCGTCGGGGGCGAATGACTGGCACTGCAAACCCAGCGACGAGCACCCGAACCCGGTGGTGCTGGTGCACGGCCTGTTCGCCAACCAGGCGGCGAACTGGGGCTACTTCGCCCCGCTGCTGGCCAGGCACGGCTACTGCGTGTTCTCCCTGACCTACGGCCGCAACCCGCTGGCCCCGCCGCCGCTGAGCCAGGTCGGCGGCCTGCAGCCGATGCAGGAGAGCGCCCACGAACTGGCCCGCTTCGTGGCCAAGGTGCGAGACGCCACCGGCGCGGACAAGGTGGACATCGTCGGGCACTCCGAGGGCAGCCTGATGCCGAACTACTACGTGAAGTTCCTCGGCGGCGACGAGTACGTGGAGCACTACGTGGGGCTGACCCCGCTGTGGGACGGCACCCGGACCCTCGGCCTCGCCGAGCTGAACAACATCGCCGTGCAGTTCGGCCTCGGCCCCGGCGTGGGCCTGGTCCTGGCGCCGCTGTGCGGGTCGTGCCGGCAGTTCCTGCACGGCTCGCCGTTCCTGGCCAAGATGAACTCCGACGGAGGGCCGGCGGTCGACGGCGTGAGCTACACGATGATCATGACCAAGTACGACGAGGCGGTCGTGCCGTACACCAGCGGCCGGATGGACGGCGAGGACGCGACCAACATCGTGCTGCAGGACTACTGCCCGTCGGCTCTGTCCGAGCACGTTGCGGTGGGGTTCGACCCGGTCGCCAGCCAGTTCGTGCTCAACGCGCTGGACCCGAACCACGCCAGGCCGGTGCGCTGCTACCCGGTGGGCCCGAAGCACTAACGACCCGTGAGTGGTTAGCGTTGCTATAGCAGCGCTGACCACTCACGGGTCAGGTTTCCAGGCTCAGCTGGCCCGGGTGAGCAGCGGCCACAGCCCCTCGGGGCCCTCGGCCAGCGCCTGCCGGGCGATCACCGTGTGCCAATGCGCCTCGCTGCCGTCCTCGTCCCGCCAGGCCCACAGCCGGGTGGTGGACAACCGCAGGTCGTGCTCCAGGGTGAACCCGATCGCCCCGTGCACCTGGTGCGCGATCCGGGCCACCGAGCCGGCGGCCTCGCTGGTGCGTGCCTTGGCCACCGCGATGGCGAAGCCGGCATCCGGGCCGCCGAAGTCGCTGGCCGCCGCGATCCGCGCGGCCGCCTCGGCGGCGGCCCGCCCGGCGGCAACCTCCGCCGCGGCCAGGGCCAATTGCTGCTGCACCGCCTGGAACCGGGCGATCGGCCGACCGAACTGGACCCGCTCACCGGCGTAGCGCACGCTCCTGGTCAACGCCCGAGCGGCCGCCCCGGCCAACAGCAGCGCCCTGCTCAGCGCCGCCCGCCGCAGCAGCAGCTCCCTGGCCTCGTCGGGCGCCTTGGCCACCTCGTCGGCCGGCAACCGGATGTCGAGTCGCAGGCCGTCCCTGGGCTCGCCTGCCAGGTTGGTGCCCTCGGTCAGCTCCACCCCGGGCCCGGTCGGGTCCAACGAGAGCACCACGTCCGAGCCGTCCTGGTCGGCCGCGAGCACGGCCACCCGGGTGGCATGGCGGGCCCAGCCCACCCGGTTCAACGAGCCGGCCACGCTCAGCTCACCGTCGCTCTCCGCCCGCACGGTGAGCGCATCCTGCCCGGCGGCGGCCCAGGCCAGTGGCCCGGGCGGCACCGCAAGGCCGGCCGCGTGCAGCAGCCAGCCGGCCAGCGGACCGGTCTCGGCGAGCGGCACCGGCGCCGCCGCCTCGCCGGCCACCAGCAGCAACGCGGCCGCGTCGGCCAGCGTGCCGCCGCTGCCGCCGGCGTCCTCCGGCAGGGTGAGCTGGGTCAGGCCCAGCTCGGTCAGCGTGGACCACAGCTGAGTGGGCAACCCGTCGGCGATCTCGGCGGGATGGTCGGCGAACACCGAACGCGCCATCGCGGTCAGCTCATCGGTCTCGCTCACGGTCTCACTCATCGCAGGCCCAGCCCCCTCGCCACCACACCGCGCAGGATCTCGTTGGTGCCGCCGCGCAGGGTGAACCCGGGGGCGTGCAGTACCGCCTCGGCCAGCAGCCGGGCGAACCCGCCCTCCGCGCCGGGGTCAGGCGGGATGTCCACCAGCAGCCTGGCCGCCTCGATCACCTCGTTCTCGTACCGGGTGCCCAGGTCCTTGACCAGCGCGGCGGGCA
The DNA here is from genome assembly GCA_035489915.1 of Pseudonocardia sp. Classification (GTDB taxonomy): domain Bacteria; phylum Actinomycetota; class Actinomycetes; order Mycobacteriales; family Pseudonocardiaceae; genus Pseudonocardia. The sequence goes on from DATHIT010000966.1 coordinate 2,561, forward strand.
CGTCGGCGGCGGCCCCGGAGTGCAGCGACGCGGCGATACCCAGCGACAGCCGACGCAGCGTCCACACCCGGGACACCAGCGCGCCCAGATCACGCAAGCCCTCGGTGCCGAGCCGATCACCCTCCGCGGCCAGCTCCCCCACCAGGGCCACCAGCAGCGGGAACGTGGACAGGAACCGCTCCGGGCCGCTGCGCTCGAAGGCCAGCTCCGAGGTCACCTGGTGCCAGCCGGCGCCGATCTCGCCGAGCACCAGATCGTCCGGCACGAACACCTCGTCCAGCACCACCTCGTTGAAGTGGTGCGCCCCGGTGAGCAGCCGGATCGGGTTGATCTGGACGCCGGGCGAGTTCAGCTCCACGATGAACTGGCTCAGGCCGCTGTGCCGGTTCCCGTCCTCCACCGGCGCGCTGCGGGCCAGCGCGAAGAACGCGTGCGCGTGGTGCGCGCCGGAGGTCCACACCTTGGTACCGGAGAGTTTCCAGCCGCCGTCGACCTGGGTGGCGCGGGTGCGTACCGAGGCGAGGTCGGAGCCGGAGTCCGGCTCGCTCATGCCGATGCCGAAATAACATTCGCCGGCCGCGATCCGGGGCAGATAGCGCTGCTTCTGCCACTCGGTGCCGAAGCGCAGCAGGGACGGCCCGATCTGTCGGTCGGCGACCCAGTGCGCGGCCACCGGGGCGCCGGCGGCGAGCAGTTCCTCGGTGACCACATAGCGGTCCAGCGCGGTCCGCCCGTGCCCGCCGTACGCGGTCGGCAGCGTCATGCCCAGCCAGCCCCGGGCGCCCAGCTCCCGGCTGAACCGCTCGTCCCAGCCGGACAGCCAGACGTCGCAGTGCGGCACGAACCCGCCCTCGGCACGCTCCTTGGCCAGGAACTCCCGGACCTCCGAGCGCAGCTCCTCGGTCTCCGGCGCCAGCGCCACCGACGGCAGGGCCAGCGCCCGGGCCACATCCAACTCACCCGGTGTGCTCACCGGCCGATCCTCGCACGGGCCACCTCGGGCCGCCGGACACACCGCTCGCGGCCGATCGGGCGCTGCCTGTGATGTGGCTATGAATCGGCGCCGGCGCGGGGTAGACAGGAACTACCCGGACACCAAATCCCGTTTGCAAAAGGAAAGATCCGTCCTAGCTCCGGAGCGGCTTGTGTCCAACCCACCCATGCCCACGATCAGTGATCCGGTCACCACCGGTCGAGCGTCGGCCGTCGAGCGCGCGGCCGCCGCGCTGCCCACCGCCGGCCTGAGCCTGCTCTCCGTGGGTTCGCTGCTGATCCTGCTGCTGCACGTGCTGCCGCCGTCCAACCGGGTCAACCCGATGACGCGGACCATCTCGCAGTACGCGCTCGAAGCGAACGGTTGGATGTTCGACGTCGGGGTGTTCGCGCTGGCGGTCGGGTCGATGGCGGTACTGGCCGGGCTGGTTCGGGCCGGGGTGGTGCGCGCGATCAGCGGCACCTCGCTGTTCCTCACGTTCTGGTCGGTCAGCCTGGCGGTGCTGGTGGTCTTCGAGAAGTACGACTACCAGAACGGGGCGAGCACCGGGGCCAGCGGCATGATCCACCGGATGGCCAGCCTGGTCGCGTTCCTCAGCCTGCCCATCGCTGTGCTGCTGGCCAGCCGCGGCGCCGCCCGGCGAAACCCCAGCTGGCGCCGGCCGGCGACGTGGACCCGGTGGGCGGCGATCGCCGCGTGTGCCTGCTTCTCGCTGCTGATCTACGCCATCGTGCAGAGCTTCTTCACCGATACCAGATGGTGGCGGGTGTTCCCGTTGGGCGGTATGGAACGGCTGATCGCGCTGTCGGACGTCGTCGCGGTGTTCGCGCTGGGTGCCTGGGCCCGGATCGCTCAGCCTGGGCTGGCGCCGGCCGGGTCAGCCGGACTGGCCGACCAGGTCAGCGACGGTCCGGGCGGCGCCGCGCTCGTGCAGTGACCGCAGCGCGGCGCGGTACTCGGTGATGAAGCGTTCGTCGTCCACCAGGTCGCCGAACAGGTCCCGGTTGGCCACGAAGTCCAGCCCGTCCACGCCCTGCTTGGCCGCGTTGGCCATCAGGGTGTCGCGCAGCTGGTCCTGCACGTCGATCGGCTCGCCGTCCTCGTCGACGCCTTCGGCGTAGCGCGCCCAGGCCGCGATGGTGAGCACCGAGCGGCGGTACTCGCCACCGTGCTCCAGCTGGTGGTGCAGCACCGGGACCAGGAACTTGGGGATCCGGTCGGAGCTGCCGAAGCACAGCCGGGCCAGGGTGTCGGCCACCGCCGGGTTGGCGAAGCGCTCGATCAGCGTCTGCCGGTACTCCTTGAGGTCCACCCCGGGCACCGGCTGCAGGCTGGGCGTGCCCTCCCGCTCCCAGTAGCCCATCAGCAGCTCGACGAAGTTCCGGTCGGCGGCGGCCTCGTGGGCGTATCGGTAGCCGGCCAGGTAGCCCAGGTAACACATCACCTGGTGGCCGGCGTTGAGCAGGCGCAGCTTCATCAGCTCGTAGGGCGTGACGTCCTCGACGACCTGCACGCCGACCTGCTCCAGCGGCGGCCGCCCCTGGGTGAAGTGGTCCTCGAGCACCCACTGGGTGAACGGCTCACACACCACCGGCCACTGGTCTTGGATCTCGAACCGCTCGGCCAGCGTCTCCTTGTCCGAGTCGGCGGTGACCGGGGTGATCCGGTCCACCATGGAGTTCGGGAACGCCACGTTCTCGGTCATCCAGGCGCCGAACTCGGCATCCCGCTTGGCCGCGAACGCGGTGAGCATGTGCTGCGCCACGTGCCCGTTGCCCTGGATGTTGTCGCAGCTCATCACCGTGAACGGTGCGACACCCCGGTCGCGGCGGCGTACCAGCGCCTCGGTGATCAGGCCGAACGTGGTGGTCGGGGTCGCCCCGGGGGCCAGGTCGGCCTGGATACGCGGGTCGCGGTCGTCGAACTCGCCGGTCACCGGGTGCACGTGGTAGCCGCCCTCGGTGACGGTCAGCGAGACGATCCGGGTGCGCGGGTCGGCCAGCCGCTCGACCACCGCCTCCGGGTCGTCCGGGGCGAACAGGTAGTCCATGATCGAGCCGATCACCCGGGGCTCCAGCCGGCCGTCCGGGTACTTGAGCACCAGCGTGTAGAGGTGGTCCTGGGCGCGCAGCGCGTCCCGCATCGCGGCGTCCGAGGGCAGCACCCCGACCCCGCAGATCCCCCAGTCCAACGCGGTGCCCTGGGACATCAGCTGGTCCAGATACATCGCCTGGTGCGCCCGGTGGAACCCGCCGACGCCGAAGTGCACGATGCCGGTCTGTTCCGGGGAGCGGGGATACGTGGGCACCGGTACGGAGTCGCTGAGCGAGGCAAGCGTCTCGGCGTTGAGCGCGCGCATGGGCATCCTCTCGGTCGTCCCGGCGGTGGCGCCCCAGCCGCAGCCGGGCGCCAGGGGGACAGTCTGCTACCCGGCGGCCCATTTCGTCGGCTGTGTGCGCAAGGAGGCGACAAAGAGCTCAGTGCAGCGGCGGCTCGTGCTGGCTGCGCGGACCGGGCAGCCCGGGCCCGCCATTGCCGGCACCCGGTCCCAGCGGCAGCTCAGCGGCCGGCGGATAGCCGCCCACCGGCGCCCCCGGATGCGGTACGACACTGGCTGGCGGACCGGTCAGCGGCGGCACGTCACGGCGCGCCTCCGCCTCCGCCTCCGCAACCACCCTGGCGATCTCCGGGTCCGTGGCGGTGTCCAGCCAGCCGTCCACGTCGTCGTCCTCGTCTTCCGGCCGGGTGCGCACCGGAGGCTCGTACGGACTCGGCTCGTACCGGAACACCCCGTCCTCACCGGGCGCACCGAGCATCCGGGTGAAACCCTCCAACGCCTTGCCGAAGTCGCTGGGCACCACCCAGACCTTGTTCGCCCCACCCTGCGCCATCTGCGGCAGCGTCTGCAGGTACTGGTAGGCCAGCAGCTCCGGGGTGGGCTTGCCGGCCTTGATCGCGGCGAACACCTTCTCGATCGCCTTCGCCTGGCCCTGCGCCTGCAGGTAGCGGGCCGCCCGGTCGCCCATGGCGCGCAGGATCTGGGACTGCCGCTCGCCCTCGGCGCCCAGGATCGCGGCCTGCTTGGCGCCCTCGGCGGACAGGATCTGCGCCTGCTTCTGCCCCTCGGCGGCCTTGATCGCGGACTGCCGCTGCCCCTCGGCGGTGAGGATCATCGCGCGCTTCTCCCGATCCGCCTTCATCTGCCGCTCCATCGAGTCCTGGATGGACAACGGCGGGTCGATCGACTTGATCTCCACCCGGTTGATCCGGATGCCCCAGCGGCCGGTGGCCTCGTCCAGCTCGCCGCGCAGCGCGGTGTTGATCTGCTCCCGGGAGGTCAGCGTCTGCTCCAGGCTCAGCCCGCCGACCACGTTGCGCAGCGTGGTGGTGGTGACGTTCTGCACGCCGTCGATGAAGTTCGCCACCCCGTAGAGCGCGTTCTTCGGGTCGATCACCTTGTAGTAGACGACCGTGTCCACGTGCACCGTCAGGTTGTCCTGGGTGATCACCGACTGCGGCGGGAAGGTGACTACCTGCTCGCGCATGTCCACCCGCTGGCGGACCTTGTCCACGAACGGCACCAGGAACGCCAGCCCGGCCTCCTTGGTGGCCTTGTACCGGCCCAGCCGCTCCACGATCGCCACGGAGGCCTGCGGCACGATCTGCACCGACTTAACCACGATCACGATCACCAGCAATACGATCAGCCCGACCACCAGCAGCACGATCGAATTCAGTTCGAGCATCGCCCTTCCCGCCCCTTCAGCTGACCGTCACAGCTCCGAAGCCACCACGGCGGTGACCCCGGACAGCTGCATCACGGTGACCCGCTCGCCGGGCTCGAACACCCGACCGACCTCCATCGAGCGCGCCGACCAGAGCTCACCGTCGATCTTGATCTGGCCATGGTCCCGGTCCACTCGCTGGACCACCAACCCGCTCACCCCGACCGGGTTGTGCCCGGAGTCCAGCTCGACGTGCATCCGGCGGCGCAGCGCCGGGCGCGCCCCGGCCAGCAACGCCGCCGAGACCACCGCGAAGATCACCACGTTGATCGTGAGGGGGGTGTCTAGAAAGCCGGCGGCGGCCGCCGCGGCCAGTGCCCCGCCGCCCAGCATCACCAGCACAAAGGTGCCGGTGAGCACCTCGACGCCGATCAACACCAGGCCCGCGATGAGCCACACGACCGCCTCGGTCATAGCACGATAGTGCCAGAGCTCAGGGTGCCCCCGTAACGAAATCAATAAGCTGCTCCACGGCTGTTATCAGCGGAGTCTCCAGGTCCCGGAAATCCCGTACCGCGCCGAGCACCCGGCGGGCGCCGTCGGCCGGTTCGCCCCAGCCCAGGGCGGTGCACACCCCGGTCTTCCAGTCGGTCCCCCTGGGCACCTCGGGCCAGCGGCGGATGCCCACCGTGGCGGGCCGCACCGCCTGCCAGACGTCCACGTAGGGATGCCCGGTGACCAGCACGTGCGGCCCGGCCACACCGGCCGCGGTGCGGGTCTCCTTGGTGCCGGCGACCAGGTGGTCGACCAGCACGCCGAGCCGGCTCGTCTCGGTCGGCCCGAACTCGGCGACCGCGCCGGCCAGGTCGTCGATGCCGTGCAGAGGCTCCACGACCACGCCCTCCACCCGAAGGTCGTGCCCCCAGACCCGTTCCACCAGAGCCGCGTCGTGGATGCCCTCCACCCAGATGCGCCCGCCCCGCGCGGTGCGGGCCCGTAGCCCCTCGATGCGCACCGACCCGGACGCGCTGCGGACCGGTTTGGGCGGCGCGACGGGCGGGCGGACCAGGGTCACCGGCTGACCATCTATCAGGAACCCGGCGGGGCGCAGCGGGAACACCCGACGCCGGCCCTTGGCGTCCTCGAGGACCGCGCCGTCCTTCCCGACGCTGATCACCGCACCGCAGAATCCGCTCGCCGGGTCCTCCACGACCAGGCCAGATTCGCCAATGACGGTCGGAATTTCGCGCTTTCGCCGGGCCCCGTCGGCAAGCGGGTCACGATAGCGCTGGCTTTGCACACGATCGGTGCGGGAGAACCCATCCATGACTGCACAACGTTATCCACGCCTCACCCGCACGGCGGGAGTGCCACGCCGAGGATTGCCCTCTAGCCTGACTCGGGTGTCCTGCGTTTCCGCGACGATGACCGTGTGGGTGTCCGCCTGGTTGGTAGGCGGCGCCGCGCCCGACGACGTACTCGATGCACTCGAGCCGTGGGGCGAGGCACACGACGTGCTGACCGCCGACGACGCCACGGCCCGTGGCATCGGGCTGCCCGGGCCCACCGACCGACCCACTTCGATCACGTTCCTGCTGGCCGCGCTGCGCAAGGTGCGCGGGCCGGTGATGCCGGGTCCGGCTCGGCTGGCGCTCACCGCTCCCGGCGACCTGCGCGGACTGCCCGGGCCCGGACAGTTCAGTCGCGCGGTGATCGAGTCCGGCCAGGGACTGTTGTTCGCCGACATCGGCTACGGGCTGGTGCCTACCCCGCTGGGTGGCGGGCTGCTGCGCTGGACCGTGCACTCGGTGCTCGAACCGGTCATGCCGGAGGACCACGTGGCACTCAGCGAGGCGGAGTTCGGGCTGCGCGAGCAGGTGCGCCAGTCGGCCTCCACGCTGACCGAGCTCGGCGTGGCCCGGCACCGGCCCGGGGTGCGCCAGGAGATCGCCGAGACACTGCGGGCCCGGCCCCGGTCGCTGTGGCCGGACGGCATGCCTGGGCACAGCCTGCGGGTGCTGCAACACGCCGACGAGGTGGAGGCGATCCTCGCGGCGGCGCTGGTGGACGACCCCGGCGCGGCGCTGACCGCGACCGCCGCGCAGGCCCGCACCGACGCGCTGCGCCCGCTGGCGACCGCGATTCGGGTGGCTCGGCGCGCCGCCGTGGCCGACGCCGTCCGGGTGCTCGCCGGCAGCGCCGACCGCACCTGAGCGAGACGTCAGCTCCGGGTTGGCGGGCGGGCCGGCAGGCAGCAGTCCACCGCGCACAGCTGGCCGTTGACGCCACAGCCGGCGGACCCCACGGTGCCGAGCGCTCGCGCCGGAGCCCCCTCGGTGTGCTCGCGGACCAGCTCGACCACCATCCGGGCGAACCGGGGATCCGCGCCCGCGGTGGCCGCCCTGGCGAACGACATGCCGTACTCGGCGGCGCGTTCGTTGGCCTCGTTGTCCAGGTCCCAGACCACCTCGACGTGGTCGCTGACGAACCCGATCGGGCAGACCAGCACGGCGGGCACCGACTTGGCGTGCAGCGTGTCCAGGTGATCGAGCACATCCGGCTCCAGCCACGGCACACTCGGCGGACCGGAGCGGGACTGCCACACCACGTCGTAGTCGTCCGTGGCGACCTCGGCGGCGACCAGCCTGGCCGCCTCGGCGATCTGCCGGGAGTAGCGGTGGCCACCCTCCGCCGGCACGCCGGCCGCCGCGTCGGCGGCGGTGGGGATGGAGTGCGCGGTGAACACCAGCCGGGCCTGCTCACGCCGCTCGTCGGGCAGCGTGGCGGCGGCGGAGCGGACCGCGTCGGCGGCCGACCCGACGAACTCCGGGTGGTCGAAGAAGTGCCGCAGCTTGACCAGCTCCGGGGCCCCCTCGCCGACCGACGCCCTGGCCCGCGCGATGTCCTCGTGGTACTGCCGGCACGCCGAGTAGCCGCCGTACGCGCTGGTCGCGAACACCAGGGCACGGCGGACCCCGTCGCGGGTCATCTCGGCGACGGTGTCCTCGACGAACGGATGCCAGTTGCGGTTGCCGAAGTAGACCGGCAGCTCCAGGCCGGCGGCGGCCAGCGCGTCCCGGATCCGCGAGATCAGCTCCCGGTTGCGCGCGTTCAGCGGCGAGACCCCACCGAAGTGCTCGTAGTGCGCCGCCACCTCGAGCAGCCGCTCGCGCGGGATCCCGCGGCCCCGGGTGACCCCTTCCAGGAACGGCAGCACATCGTCCGGCCCTTCCGGACCGCCGAAGGACAGCAGGAGCAGGGCGTCGTAATCAACTGGGTCAGGGTCAGGCATCAGACTCCGATCGCGTGGAACCCGCCGTCCGCCCAGACCATCGACCCGGTGGTCGCCGGCAGCCAGTCCGACAGCAGCGCACAACAGGTCCGGGCCACCGGCTCGGGGTTGCTCACGTCCCAGCCCAGCGGGGCGCGCCCGTCCCAGGCGTCCTCGAACGCGGCGAAGCCCGGGATGGACCTGGCCGCCATGGTCTTGACCGGGCCGGCGGCCACCAGGTTGACCCGGATGCCCTGCGGGCCCAGGTCGCGCGCCAGGTAGCGGCAGATCGACTCCAAAGCGGACTTCGCCACGCCCATCCAGTCGTAGGCCGGCCAGGCCTGCCGGTTGTCGAAGTCCATGCCCACGATGGAACCACCTCGGCTCAGCAGCGGGAGGCAGGCGGTACTCAGCGATTTGAAAGAATAGGCGCTGACCTGCAGCGCGCTGGCCACGTCCGCCCAGGGAGCTTTCAGGAACGCCCCCTCGCCGAGGCAGGACGCCGGGGCGTTGCCGATCGAGTGCAGCACCCCGTCCAGCCCGTCGACGTGCTCGGCGACCCGGTCGGCCAGGCTGTCCAGCTGGCTCTGATCGGTCACGTCCAGCTCCAACACCGGCGCCGGCTGAGGCAGCCGCTGGGCGATCCGCTCCACCAGCCGCAGCCGGCCGAACCCGGTGAGCACCACGGTGGCGCCCTGCTCCTGGGCCACCTTGGCGACGTGGAACGCCAACGACGCGTCGGTGATCACGCCGGTCACCAGGATGCGTTTGCCCTCGAGTAGCCCCGTCACGTGTGTCCCTCTCCTGTTGCCATCTGGTCAGTGCCGCATGCCGCGGCCGTCAGTGCCCCATGCCGAGGCCGCCGTCCACCGGGATCACCGCGCCGGTGATGTACCCGGCGGCGGGCGAGGCCAGCCAGGTCGCCGCGGCGGCGATCTCCTCCGGCTTGGCGATCCGGCCCAGCGGAATCTGGCCGAGGATCTCCTGTTGACGCTTCTCACCCAGCTCGGCGGTCATGTCCGTCTCCACGAAGCCGGGGGCGATCACGTTCGCGGTGATCGAACGGCTGCCCAGCTCGCGGGCGATCGACCGGGCCAGCCCAACCAGGCCGGCCTTGGACGCGGCGTAGTTGACCTGTCCCGCCCCGCCGCTCAGCCCGACCACCGAGGAAATGAAGATCATCCGACCGGCCCGGGCCCGCAGCATGCCCCGGGCGGCCCGCTTGGCGACCCGGTAGGCGCCGGACAGGTTGGCGTCCAGCACCCTGGTGAACTGCTCCTCGCCCATCCGCATCAGCAACGTGTCGTCGGTGATGCCCGCGTTGGAGATGAGCACCTCGACCGGGCCCAGCTCCTTCTCGATCTCGGTGAACGCGGCGTCCACGCTGTCCGCGTCGGTGACGTCGCACTGTGCGCCGAATAACCCGTCCGGGGCACCGGAGCCACGGTGGGTCACCGCGACCTTGTCCCCCTGCTCGGCGAACGCTCGCGCGATCGCCAGACCGATACCTCGATTGCCTCCGGTGACCAACACGCTGCGTCCCACGCCAGGGAGGCTAACGAGCCCGTCCAACCCTGGCACGCCCAACCTCCCGCGAGTCGGGATTCCTGGCACACCGTGTCGCGTGTTTCAGCACACCGTGTCGTGTTCGGCACAGCGTGTGCTGAAACGCCCGACTCAGTGTGCCGGGAGCCCCGACTCGCGGGAAGTTGGTCAGGGGACTCGGCGGCCCAGGGCTACGGCGGTGCCCAGGCCGAGCATGGCGAGCAGGGTGCCGGCGACCAGCCAGGTGTGGCTGACATCGACCCGGCGGGTCTCGTAGCCGATCTGCTCGCCCAGGGTGGCGTAGACCTGCTGCAGCTCCTGCTGGCTGGCCGCGGTGAAGAACTGCCCGCCGGAGATCTGCGCGATCTGCCGCAGCGAGGCATCGTCCACCGGCACGGCGGTGCTGCGGCCGCTCAGGTCGATCCGGCCGAGCAGGGTGCCGAAGGAGATGGTGGAAATCGGGATCTTCGCCTCGGCGGCCTTGTGCGCGGCGGTGAACGAACCCCTCGGCTCGTTCTCCCCCTCCGGGCCGGGCAGCGTCTGCTTGCCGTCGCTCATCAGCACCACCCGGGCCGGCGGGGGGCCCTCGGCGCCGCCGCCGGCGAGCCCCTCGGAGAAGCTCTGGATGGACTGCAGCGCGGCGAAGATGGCCTCGCCGGTGGCGGTGGACTCGGAGAGCTTGAGCGCGTCGATGGCGTGCTTCACCGGCTCCCGGTCCACGGTGGGCGAGACCAGCACGGCCGCGGTGCCGGCGAACGAGATCAGCCCGAGGTTGATGCCCGGGGTGAGTCGGTCGGCGAAGGTCTTGGCGGCCACCTGGGCGGCCTGCAACCGGGTCGGCGACACGTCGGTGGCCTGCATGGACAGCGAGACGTCGATGACCATGATGACGGTGGCCCGGTTGCGCGGCACCTTGGCCTCGGCGGTCGGGCCGGCCATCGCCACGGTGAGCAGCGCGAGCGCCACCAGGATCGCCGCCGTCGGCACGTGCCGGGGCCACCCCCGCCGGCGCGGCACCACCCGCTCCAGCAGCTCCAGGTTGGTGAACCGCATGACGTCCCGGCGCCGACGCCGCTGGATCAGCCAGTATCCGGCCGCGAGCGCCCCCACGACCAGCAGGAACAGCAGCCACCACGGCTGCAGGAAGCTCATCCCCCGCCCCTGTTCCCGCAGGTCAAGACCCGTGAGTGGTAAGTGGTCCTATAGGACCACTTACCACTCACGGGCTCTGAGCTGGGGGGCATCACATGGCCGCCGGGCGGCCGCCGCTGATCGGCAGCGCGCCGGGGGCGTCCGACCACTGCCGCTTGCGGGCCACCGCGAAGCGGACCACGTCGGCGATCCAGTCCCGGTCGGTGCGCAGCACCAGGTGCGCGGAGCCACACCGGCGCAGCGTCGCGGCCACCTGCTCGCGGTGTTCGGCGGCGGCGGCGGCGAACTCCCGGCAGAGCAGCGGGGTGGTGTCCACCTCGCGTTGCCGGCCGGTTTCCGGGTCGGCCAGCACCACCGTGCCGACCTCGGGCAGCTCCAGGTCGCGGGGGTCGAGCACCTCGACGGCGAGCAGGTCGTGCCGGGCGGACAGGGCACGCAGCGGGCGTTCCCAGTCCATCTCGCCCAGGAAGTCGGAGACCACCACGGCCAGGCCGCGGCGGCGTGGCGGGCGGCGCAGCTGCTCGATGGCCTCGGCCAGGTCACCCCGGACACCTTCCGGGGCACGGGGGGTCTGCGCCACTCGCCGGATCAGCCCCCGGGCGTGCATCAACCCGCCCCGGGCCGGGATGCGGCTGGTGTGCTCGCCGGTGGCCACCACCGCACCGATCCGGTTGCCGCCGCCGCTGGTCAGGTGGGCCACGGCGGCGGTGGCGGCAACCGCCAGGTCGCGCTTCTCGCAGCCGGCGGTGCCGAAGTCCAGGCTGGCGGACAGGTCCACCACCACCCAGGTCTCCAGCTCGCGGTCCGCCTCGGTCATCCGGACGTGCGGCTCGGTGGTACGCGCGGTCACCGCCCAGTCCATCCGGCGCACGTCATCGCCCGGCTGATACGGCCTCGTGTCACCCGGCTCGCTACCCGGGCCGGGCACCAGGCCGATGTGGTTGCCCTGCAGCAGGCCGTCCAGCCGGCGCCGGACGGTCAGCTCGAGCACCCGCAGCGCCGCCTCCAGCTTGCCGTCGCGCAGGTTGGGCGCCGCCGGGTAGGGCGCTGGGTTGGCCGCTGTCATGCGGGGCGCTCCTAGGTGGTTGCGTACTGCGGGCGCGAGCTGACCTGCGGCAGCGGCACGGTCTGCAGCACCCGGGACAGGATGTGATCCATCGGGACGGCGTCCGCGACCGCGTCGTAGGACAGCACCAGCCGGTGCCGCAGCACGTCCGGTGCCACGTCCATCACATCCTGCGGCAGCACGTAGTCCCGGCCCCGGATCAGCGCCAGCGCCCGCGCGGCGGCCACGATGCCCAGGCTGGCCCGGGGGGACGCGCCGTAGGACACCCAGCCGGCCACGTCGTCCAGGCCGTGCTCGCCGGGTGAGCGGGTGGCCACCACCAGCCGGACCACGTAGTCGACCAGCGCGTGGTGCATGAACACCCGGGAGGCCACGCCCTGCAGGCGAACCAGCTCGGCCGGCGTGAGGACCTGATCGGCGACCGGCGGCTCGACGCCCATCCGGTAGATGATCTCCCGTTCCTCTTCCAGGTTCGGGTACTCAATAATGATCTTGAAGAGGAACCGGTCCCGCTGCGCTTCGGGCAGCGGGTAGACGCCCTCGTTCTCGATCGGGTTCTGGGTGGCCAGCACCAGGAACGGGTCGGGCATCGGGAAGGTCTTGCCGCCGATGGACAGGTGCCGCTCGGCCATTACCTCGAGCATCGCCGACTGCACCTTGGCCGGGGCCCGGTTGATCTCGTCGGCCAGCACGAAGTTGGCCACCACCGGGCCGAGCTCGACGTCGAACTCCTCCCGGCCCTGCCGGTAGATCCGGGTGCCCAGGATGTCGGCCGGGACCAGGTCGGGGGTGAACTGCAGCCGGGAGAACGAACCGCCGACCACCTTCGCCACGGTCTCCACGGCGAGGGTCTTGGCCACGCCGGGCACACCCTCCAGCAGCAGGTGCCCCCTGGCCAGCAGGCCGACCAGCATCCGCTCCACCAGCCGGTCCTGGCCGACGATCACCCGCTTGACCTCGAACACGGTGCGCTCGAGCAGCTCGCCCTCGCGGGCCGGGCTGGGCATGCCGCCACCGCTGGGCGCGGGGGTTGGGCGGGGGTGGCCGCCCTCGGCCGCCGATGGGGCCGGCCGGTCATCACCGTGCGCCGACGCCGTGGACGACGCGGGCGCCGCCGAAGACGTCGACGACGTCGACGACGTCGACGACGTTGCTGCCGCTGCCGCCGACGCCGCTGGCCGGTCGCCGCCCTCGGCCCCCGCCTGCTCCGGGTTGGTCACCGTCGTGTCTCCCTCCACCGGAAGCGGCTCCCGCCTCCAAGTCTCCCCGGGCAGCAAACCCGGGACGCCGTATGACCACCGTGAAGCACGCCGGGAGCTCCGCGCGCCGCCGGCCGAGTCGACCCACCCGGGACGGTTCAGCGCGGCTGGTTCAGCGTGGCCGGTTGACGGCGGCGATGAGGGCGGCGGCGGCCGGCACGTCGAGCTCCGCGTGGGCGCCGAAGTCCACCCCGCCGGCCGCTATGGGCGGCTGCTCCACCGGCACGACCCGGGGCGCCGCGTGCACCTCGCCGACCCCGCTGGCGCGCAACACCTCGACCGCGTTGTGCGCCCGGATCCCGCCGCACGCGGTGATCACCAGCCGGTCGCCGGCCAGCGCGGCCAGCACGCCGATCCCGTCCTCGGCGCGGGCGGCCTGGCCGGAGCTGAGCACCCGGCGCACGCCGAGCTCGACCAGCCGCTCGACGGCGTCCAGCGGGTCGCGGCAGACGTCCAGCGCGCGGTGGAAACCGACCGGGCGCCCCGCCGCCGCGGCCACCAGCTCCGCCAGCGCGCCTCGGTCCGGGTCGGCGTGGCGGGTCAGCGCGCCGACCACCACACCGGCCGCGCCGGCCGCCACCGCGTGCGCCACATCCGTCGCCATAACGTCCACCTCGGCCGAGGAGTACCGGAACCCGCCGTCACGGGGACGCACCAGCACGTGCACCTCGGTAGACCGGCAACCGGCCAGCGCGCCGGCCAGCAGCCCCGGCCCCGGGGTCAGCCCGCCCAGCGCCCCGGCGGAGCACAGCTCGATCCGGCGCGCGCCCAGCCGGTCCGCCGCGAGTGCACCGGCCAGCGTGTCCACGCTCAGCTCCACCCCCGCGCACCGCTCCACCCCCGGCGTGAGCTCCATCCCCGGGCTCACAGCAGCTCGGGGGCGAGATCGGGGTCGGGCATGTCCGGGTCGAACGGGTACATCGGCCGGACGATGCCCCGGTGTCCGAGCCGGAGCAGGTCCTGGTCCACTCCGCCGGGGGTGAGCGCCAGCCGCCAGTCCGCCGCCATCCGGTACAGCTCGGGCTCCAGGTAGCCGATCTTGACGATCACCAGGTCGGCCGCGAGCGGTCGCAATCCGAGCGCGGTGAAGTCGGACTCCAGGTGGTACGGCTTGCGCCGGGCGGTCACGATCACCCGCAGCCCGCCGACGCCGAGCAGCACGGCGGTGCCGGCCACCGGGTCGCCGTCGTCCACCGCGATCACCTCGGCGGCCAGCTCCACCGGACCGGCCGGCCCCGGGTCGATCTTGCCGCCGAGGAAGACCCGCACCGTGGCACCCACCCCGGCGGCCACCGCCACCGCGACGGCGGCGGGATCCACCATCGCCGCGTAGATCACCGTCAGTCCACCGCCGGTGACCTCGGGCCTGGTCAGCAGTTCAGCCAGGCTCCAGGACGTGTCGCCGGCGCCGCCCGCGGTGGGGTTGTCGCCGGAGTCGCTGATGAAGAACGGCCGCGCCGGGCTGGTCAGCGCGGCCTCCAGGCACTCCGCCAACGTGCCGGTCGGCGCAACGAAGCCGAAGTCCCGCCGGGCCGCCCAGTACGCGGCGGCCAGCCGACCGGCCCAGGCCCGGACCGGCTCGACCCGATCACCGGTGACCACCACCGCCGCCTGGCACCTCGGCTCGTCGGCCCAGGCGTAACCCACCCACAGCGCCGCGTCCAGCACGCCCTCGGCGGCCTCAGCCCGCACCACCAGCTGGTAGAGCCCCCTGGCCGGCTCCAACCGGGTGCTGGTCTTCTCCCCCGGCAGCAGCACCGGCACCGGCACCCAGGCCTTGACCGGCCGGCCGCCGGAGCGCAGCCGGTCCAGGGCGGCGGCCAGCCGGCGGGACACGTTCCCGTGCAGGTCCATCGAGGCGGACAACAGCGCCGAGGGACCCACGATGCCCCGGATCCGCTCCACCAGCCCGGCGTCCACGTCGGTGCGGCCGACCACGCTCATCGCGCCGTGCAGGTCCAGCAGCAGACCATCCAGCGGGCCGGCGGCGCACAGCCGCTGACAGAGCTCGTCGGCCAGCGCCCGGTAGCTCTCCTCGGTCACCGCGCCACCGGGCAGCGAGACCGCGTGCAGCACCGGGACCCACTCGGCGGCCTGGGTCAGCGGCGCGCCGGCGGCCAGGAACGGATTGCGGGCGAGCAGGTCCGCGCCCCGGGTGACCCGGAAGTCGGCCAGGGTGCTCCGGTGCGGCGAGAACGTGCTGGACTCGATCGCGATACCGGCGATACCGATCCTCGGCACGGTCATCCAGTGCCACTCATCCGACTGCGCCGCTCATCCGGTCGCGCCCCGGGCCACCTCGACCAGCCGGGCCGGCGGGCCGGACACCATCGGTTCGAACACCCGCTCCAGCGCCAAGATCCCGGCGCCGCGCACCCCGGCGTCGGCGCCGTCCCGCACCCGTTCGATCCGCAGCTCCCGGGTGGCCAACGGCAGGCAGCGCTCGTAGAGGGCGCTGCGCACCGCGGCGACGAACACCTCCGAGCCGGCCAGCAGGCCGCCCAGCAGCACCGCGTCCGGATTGGCGAAGTTGACCACCGTAGCCAGCACCTCGCCGAGCACCAGGCCAGCGCCGCGCACCGCCGTGGTCACGGTGCGATGAGCGTCCTCCGCGGCGCTGACCATCTCGGCGGTGTTGGCCACCGGCACACCTTGCGCGCGCAACCGGGCCACCAGCGCGGCGCCACTGGCCACCGTCTCCAGGCAGCCCCGGTTGCCGCAGCTGCACGGGTGGTCCGCGCCGGCGGTGATCCGTACGTGGCTGATGTCGCCGGCCACGCCGCCCCTGCCCCGGTGCAGCTGGCCCCGCACGATCAGCCCCGAGCCGATCCCGGTGCCGGCCTTGACCACCACCAGGGTCTCCTCCGGGGCGCCGCCCCTGGCCTGCCCGAGGGCCAGCAGGTTGGCGTCGTTGTCCACCTCGACCGGCTGGCTGAACCGCCGGCGCAGCGCGGTGCGCACCGGGAAGCCGCGCCAGCCGGGCATCCGGGAGGGCAGGGTGACGTTGCCGGAGACCACATCCACCGGCCCGGGCAGCCCGACGCCGACCCCGAGCCAGCGGCCGGGCAGCTGAGTGCTGTCGGCCAACTCGTGCACCGTGTCGGCCAGGTCGGTGAGTACCTTCTCCGGGCCCTCGTCGATGTTCAGCGATCGCTCGTAGACGCACAGCAGGGTGCCGGCCAGGTCCAGCGCGCCGATCCGCACGTGCCGGGATCCCAGGTCGGCCGCCCAGACGTGCCCGTACTCGGCGTTCACCCCGAGCAGCCGCGGCCGACGGCCACCCCGGGACGGGCCCTCGCCGTGTTCGGTGAGCACACCCGCGTTGATCAGCGCCTGCACCCGCAGCGAGACGGTGGACTGCGGCTGATGCAGCAGCGTGGCCAACTCCAGCCGGGTCACCGCCCGGCCACTGGCGATCAGCCAGAGCAGCGGCATCAGACCGAGGGGCTCAGGGAGGGACATGCCGAACCACTTTTCGCAGTTTTGTTACAAGTTCGCCGGAACTGGATTGTTACGCTCGGCCCCGGCACCAGGTCAGGGGCCGACTGGTTCACCCCGATCGACCATATGCCGGATACGCTGCGCTGGACAACCTGCCAACGACTGTGGTGAGACCAGTAGACGGCACTTTTGTCAGTACTGATGAAAGCGGGAAAGATGGGCCGCGGGGGGCTGTCCAGGGCGTTCCAGGCGCTGATGCTCTGCGCCTGCCTGGGCATCGCCGGCTGCGCCGGAGCGCCGCGCCAACACGGCGCGGGCCAGGGCCGGGCGGTCACCGGTGGCTCGCTGTCCTTCGCGCTGCCGCCCGGGGCCACGCCGAACTGGCTCCTGCCGATCTCGCTGCCCGGCTTCACCGCCAGCTTCAACGGGGCGATCCGTGCCGAGCGCGTCAGGCTGCTGTTCTGGACCTCGGCGCGCAACGCGGACTTCCCGGTGCTGCTGGGCGTGGTGCTGGTGGTCGGGGTGGCCACGGTGGTCGGCGCGCTGCTCGCCGACCTGGCACAGCTGCTGCTCGACCCGAGGGTGCGGATACCGGCGCGGCGGGCAAGGGCAGGGGCGATGCGGTGACCGGGGCCAGCCGTTGCTCTCCGGCGCGACTACGTGCGGGCCATCGCGGCGATCGGCGCCGGCCGGCTGCGTGTGGTGTTCCGCCACATCATCCCCAACGCGATCGGCACGCTACTGGTCAACGCCACCTTCCAGATCGCCGACGCCATCCTGCTGGTCAGCTACGTCAGCTTCCTCGGCCTCGGAGTACCGGCGCCGACCACCGACTGGGGTGCCATGCTGAGTAAGGGGCTCACCTTCGCCTACGACGGGGCCTGGTGGCTGATCCTGCCGCCCGGGCTGGCCATCGTGCTGGTCGTCTGCGCGGTGAACTTCGTCGGGGACGGCCTGCGGGACGCGTTCGCGGTGCGAGGCCGGCGATGACCAGCCAGCGGAGGTCCGCACGGACCAACCCAGAGCCGGTGCTGGACGTCCGCGACCTGCGGGTGACCTACCGCTCCGGGCCCGCGCTGGACGGGTTCAGCTGCACCGTGGCACCCGGGGAGATCGTCGCGCTGGTCGGCGAGTCAGGCTCGGGCAAGACCACCGCCGCGCTCGCCGCGCTAGCCCTGCTGCCGCCCGCCGCCCAGCTGAGCGGGACCATCCGGCTGGCCGGTCAGGACGTCCGCGGGTTGCGTGGCGAGGCGCTGCGGCGGCTGCGCGGCGGCGCCGCCGGCATGGTGTTCCAGGAGCCGATGACCGCGCTGAACCCGCTGCTGACCATCGGCAACCAGCTGGCCGAGGCGATCCGCAACCACGACCCGGAACGCCGGGGGCGCGGCGGGTACCGGGAGGAGTCGCTGGCCCTGCTGCGCCGGGTCGGCCTCCGGGAACCGGACAGCCGGCTGCGCCACTACCCGCACCAGCTGTCCGGCAGGCAGCGGCAACGCGTGATGATCGCGATGGCCATCGCCGCCCGCCCGAAGCTGATCATCGCCGACGAACCGACCACCGCGCTGGACGTCACCGCGGGGCAACAGACCCTGGACCTGCTGGACGGTTCCCCGGCGCTGCTGGCACTGTCCGAGGTCGTGGTGGACTTCGGCGGTCGGCGCGCACTGGACTCGGTATCGCTGACCGTGCACGCCGGGGAGATCCTCGGGCTGGTCGGCGAGTCCGGCTCGGGCAAGACCACGGTGGGAAATTGCGCGCTCGGCCTGGTCGCGCCGCACACCGGGGCGGTCCGGGTGTTCGGCGCCCCGCTGCCCCGGGGTACCGGGCGGCGGGCTCGCGCGGTGCGCCGGCGGATCGGCGCGGTGTTCCAGGACCCGGCGTCCTCGCTGGATCCGAGGATGACCGTGGCGCAGACCGTCGCCGAACCGCTGGCGGTGCACACCAGGACGGCCCGCCGGCAACGGCTGGCCAGGGTGCGCGAACTGCTGGACGCGGTGGAGCTGCCGACCGCCATGCTGCACCGCTACGGGCCCGAGCTCTCCGGCGGGCAACGCCAGCGGGTCAGCCTGGCCCGCGCCCTCGCGCTGGAGCCGGACCTGCTGATCGCCGACGAGCCCACCAGCGCGCTGGACGTGTCCGTGCAGGCCTCGGTACTCGAGCTGCTCGGCCGCCTGCACCACGAGCTGCGCTTCGGCTGCCTGTTCATCAGCCATGACCTCGCCGTGGTGGACAGCCTGTGCGACCGGGTCGCGGTGATGCGCTCGGGGCGGGTGGTCGAGCAGGGGCCGCGCGCCGAGGTGCTGCGTTCCCCGACGCATCCGTACACCAGGGAACTGCTGCTCAGCTCCCCGGTGCCCGATCCGGGGCAACGGCGGGAACGGCGCGCCCGGCGGTTGTCCGAGGCCGACCCGGCGGCGCCGCCGAGGCCAGCGGCATGAGCGGGGCCACCGGGACCCAGCGCGCGGCCGGTCAGCGCATCCGCCCGCACACCGGGCTGCGTGCTGGCGTGGACATCGGCGCGACCAAGACGTTCGTCGTGCTGCGCGACCAGGAAGACTGCCTGCTCGCCGAGGCGGAGGCACCCACCCCGGCCCGGCGCGGCGGCGAGGCGATCCTGGACACCGCCGCCGAGCTGGTGCGCGGGGTGTTGGCCGGGGTCGGGGCCAACCCAACGGAGCTGAGCGCGGTCGGGGTCGGGGCCGCCGGGGTGATCTCAACGGGCGGAATGGTCACGGCGGCCGGTGACGCGTTCTCCGGCTGGGTGGGTACGAAGATCGACCTCGAGCTGTCCCGGCGGCTCGACCGGGTCCCGGTGCGCAGCGAGAACGACGTGACCGCGTTCCTGCGGGCCGAGCTGGGCGAACTGGGCGCGGACCAGCCCCGGCACGCATTGGCTGTAGTGGTGGGCACCGGGGTGGGCGGCGCGCTGCTGGTGGACGGGCGTCTGCTGCGCGGCGGTGGCGCCGGCGCCGGCGAGATCGGACACATCGGCGATTTCGGCGACGAGCCGTGTTCCTGCGGGCGGCGCGGACACCTGGAGGCGTACGCGGGTGGCCGCGCGCTCACCCGGCGGTACGCGGCGGCCACCAAGCAGCAGTGGAGCGCCGAGCGGGTGGCCTCGTCCGCACTCGGCGGCGACCCGGTGGCCAGGGCGGTGTTCGAGCGGGCCGGGCGGTGCCTGGGCACGGCGATCGGCCAGGCCACCGGATTGCTCGGCATCGACCTGGCCATCCTGGGAGGTGGCGTGGTTCGGTCCTGGGAGCTGCTGGAGCGGCCGCTGCTGGAGGCGCTTCGGCAACACCCGCTGGTGTCCGGGCGG
The DNA here is from genome assembly GCA_035489915.1 of Pseudonocardia sp. Taxonomy (GTDB): domain Bacteria; phylum Actinomycetota; class Actinomycetes; order Mycobacteriales; family Pseudonocardiaceae; genus Pseudonocardia. The sequence goes on from DATHIT010000966.1 coordinate 22,333, forward strand.
TCGGTGGCGATTCGGCTGTCCGAGTTGGGGGGACGGGCGGTGGCGCTGGGCGCAGCGGCGCTGGTCTCCCCTGCCCCGGATTAGCAACCCGGCGCGCGGTCGGGGCGGGCGGCGGACACAATCGGGGTTGACGGTGCTCGACCGGTGGGCGGAGCCGCCCGCGCGGACTGTGAGGGGGAACAGGTCTCGTGCGCGTGCGCGCTCTACTGACGGTTGCCGGTGTCGGCCTTCTGGCCACCGCGTGCGCCACCGGCCCCGGGGCCGGCCCGGCTCCGGGCGCTCCCCGTCCGTCCGCCGAAGCACCTGGTCAGCCCGGCGATAGCTGCTCGCCCGCCGTCCAGATCGACGGCTTTTCCGATGTCCTGGACAAGACCACGTTCGACGACACCTACGTCGGCAACCTGTCCGGCCTGGCGGTCAACCCAGGCGGCAGCATCGCGGCGCTGTCCGACCGCTCCTCGCTGTTCACCCTGGATGCCCGGACCCACCGCCCGATCAGCGTCGTCGCGTTGGCCGACGAGTCCGGCAAGCCGCTGGACTCGGAGGGCCTGGTCGTCGACCGGGACGGCACTCTCTTGATCACCTCGGAGGTCGAGCCGTCGGTTCGCCGCTACACCAGGGACGGCAAGTTGCTCGGCAGCCTTCCGGTGCCGGACAGCCTGCGGGTCGCCCCGGCCGGGCGGGCGACCCGCAACCTCACCTTCGAAGGGATCGCGCTGCAGCCCGACGGCCGCACCCTGATCGCCTCGATGGAGGCCGCGCTGGCCGGTGACCAGGGCAACTTGGTTCGCTTCCCCACCTGGGCCCGGGTCGCCGACACCGACGAGTTCCAACTGGGCGCCGAGTACGGCTACCCGGTCGACCCGGCGCTGGGCGTCTCCGAGCTCACCGCCACCGGGGACGGGCGGCTCCTGGTGCTGGAGCGGGGGTACGTGCCCTCGGCCGGCAACACGATCCGGCTCTACCTCGCGGACCTGACCCAGGCCACCGATGTGCGCGGGGTGCGGGACCTCACCGACCAGCCGCCCGTCCGGCTGATCCACAAGAGCCTGCTGGCCGACCTGGTCAACTGCCCCTCGCTGGGCGCCACCGCCAGGGAACAGCAGGCCAACCCGCTGCTGGACAACATCGAGGGCATGACCATCACCAGCCGCGACGCCGACGGCGGCCTCCGGCTGCTGCTGGTCAGCGACGACAACCAGAACGGCAGCCAGACCACCCGGCTCTACTCCCTCACCGCCCACCTGCCGATGCCCTAGCGGCTGCGGCTACGTGGCTAGCCGACCAGGCGGGTGGCGTAGGGCATCAGGCCGCCGCCGTAGCGCACCGGCGTGATCCGGACCGCTCCGCCGGAGTACGGCGCCTCCACCATCTTCCCGTCGCCGATGAACAGGGCGACGTGATGGATGGTGCCGCCCTCGGCCCAGAACAGCATGTCGCCGGGGCGGATCTGGGAGATCGGCACCTTCTTGCCGGCGTTGTACTGGTACCCGCTGTAGTGCGGCAGCCCGATGCCCGCGCCGCCGAACGCGTAGAGCATCAGCCCCGAGCAGTCGAACCCGGTCTTGCGGAAGTCGCCGAACGCATCCGCCACCCCGCCGTCCCGGATCCCCCTGGTCGGTCCTCTGGCGTTGCCGCCGCCCCAGGCGTAGGTCACCCCGAGCTGGGAGACCGCCCGGTCGATCACTCCGCGTATCCCGCCGACCGCGCTCGCCCCCGCTCCGGCCACCCGGCCGGCGGCCGCCGCCGCGGCGGCCTTGGCGGCGGCGGCCACCTGAGCCTGGTAAGCCAGGTACTGCTGACGCTGGGCGCGCAGCCCGGCGTCCTTGGCGGTCAGTGTGTCCAGCTGGTGCTCCAGGTCGGCCCGCCGCAGGTCCACCTGGCGCAGTTCGGCGAGGCCGGCGCTCAGCGCGGCCTGCGCGCTGGCCACCGCGCCGTCGGCGGAGCGCTTGGCACCGGCCGCGGCGTTCTGCTTGGCCACCGCGTCCAGCTCGGCCGCCCTGGCCACCGAGTCGGCGTTGACCTTGGCGATCCGGGCGCGCTGCATGCCGTCCAGCGCGGTGCTCTGCTGCTCGGCTATCGCCTGGGTGAACTCGGCGCGTTGCACCAGGTCGGACGGGTCGCTGGCCTCCATGAGCAGGCCGAACGAGCCGCTCTGCACACCCTGCTCGTAGGCCACCGCGATGAACTCGTCGAGTTGGCGGTGCGCCTGTTCGATTGCGTCCGCGGCGGCGGCCGCCTCCAGCTGGGTGGCCTGAACCCGTTGCGCGGCCACCTGGGCGGCGTCCCGCGCGACCTGCAGGTCCACCAGCGCCTTGTTCGCGGACTCCTGGCGGACCTCCAGCTTCGCGCCGAGCGCATCGGCCTCGGCCTGCACGGCGGCCAGCTGGCTGGTCAGCTTGCCGACCTGCCCGGCGGCCGAGGCCACGTCATTCTTGCTCTTGTCCAGCTGCTGTTCGGACGGGTTCGGCGGCGGCGAGGGCGGTGGCGCGGGGTCGGCCATGGCCGGGCCACTGCTCAAGATCATGGCCCCGACAAGCAGGGCAACGACGACAGCCACCCGCCGGGCAGGCACGCGCAGCACAGCCACGACCGACCCTCCATCGCACGTTCGAGTTCGACAGACGGCCGGACTTTCTCACTCAGCGCACCGAAATCGTGGTACCGACACACACCTTCGACCACATCTGTACCTCGTGAGGGATATGAGCCGCCTCACGCGAAACACCGCGAGTGCCCAGCCCCGCCAGCACTCGACAGCCAAGCAGTACGCGCGTACTGTTTGGGGTGCAGGCCTCGTGACTACCCGAAGGGGCTCGTGCGACAGACTGCCCGTGACGCCCGTACCACCACCCGGTCCCGATCGACTCGATCAGGGACGTCGGCACTGCAGGAGAGGACGCGACGTGAGTTCCACAGACCCGGCCGGCACCGAGGCCCCGGACAGCTTCGGCGCGCGAGGCACTCTGAGCGTCGGCGGCGTCGACCACGAGATCTTCCGGCTGTCCGCCGTCGACGGCGCGGACCGACTCCCCTACAGCCTCAAGGTGCTGTTGGAGAACCTGCTGCGCACCGAGGACGGCGCAAACGTCACCGAGGCGCACATCACCGCGCTGGCCGGCTGGGATCCCAACGCCGAACCGGACACCGAGATCCAGTTCACCCCCGCCCGGGTGATCATGCAGGACTTCACCGGCGTGCCGTGCGTGGTCGACCTGGCCACCATGCGCGAGGCGGTCACCGACCTGGGCGGTGAACCGTCAAAGGTGAACCCGCTGGCGCCGGCCGAGCTGGTCATCGACCACTCGGTGATCATCGACGTGTTCGGCACCGCCGACGCGTTCGAGCGCAACGTGGACTTCGAATACAGCCGCAACCGGGAGCGCTACCAGTTCCTGCGCTGGGGCCAGGGCGCGTTCGACGAGTTCAAGGTGGTGCCCCCGGGCACCGGCATCGTGCACCAGGTCAACATCGAGCACCTGGCCCGCGTGGTGATGACCCGCGGCGGCCGGGCGTATCCGGACACCCTGGTCGGCACCGACTCGCACACCACCATGGTCAACGGCCTCGGCGTGCTGGGCTGGGGCGTGGGTGGCATCGAGGCCGAGGCGGCCATGCTCGGGCAGTCGGTGTCGATGCTCATCCCGAAGGTGGTCGGCTTCAAGCTGACCGGGGAGATCCCGTCCGGCGCGACCGCCACCGACGTGGTGCTGACCATCACCGAGATGCTGCGCCGGCACGGCGTGGTCAGCAAGTTCGTGGAGTTCTACGGCGAGGGCGTGGCGGCGGTGCCGCTGGCCAACCGGGCCACCATCGGCAACATGAGCCCGGAGTTCGGCTCCACCTGCGCGATCTTCCCGATCGACGACGAGACGATCCGCTACCTCACGCTCACCGGCCGCTCGAAGGAACAGATCGCGCTGGTCGAGGCGTACGCCAAGGAGCAGGGCCTCTGGCACGACCCGTCGCACGAGGCCACCTACTCGGAGACCCTCGAGCTGGACCTGTCCACCGTGGTGCCGTCCATCGCCGGCCCGAAGCGCCCGCAGGACCGGATCGCGCTGACCGACAGCAAGTCCTCGTTCCGCAAGTCGGTGCACGACTACACCGACGACGCCGAGGCGGCGCTCAACCACGTTGACGAGGCTGGCCAGGAGTCCTTCCCGGCCAGCGACTCCCCCGCGCTGTCCTTCGCGGACGATGACGTCGCCGCTCCGTTGGTGCACTCGGCGGCCAACGGCGGCGAGGGCCGGCCGTCCAAGCCGACCCCGGTCCGGTCGGAGTCGCGCGGCGACTTCGTGCTCGACCACGGCGCGGTGGTGATCGCCTCGATCACCTCGTGCACCAACACGTCCAACCCGTCGGTGATGCTGGGCGCCGCGCTGCTGGCGAAGAACGCCGTGGAGCGCGGGCTCACCGTCAAGCCATGGGTGAAGACCTCCATGGCGCCCGGCTCGCAGGTAGTCACCGACTACTACGAAAAAGCCGGCATGTGGCCGTACCTGGAGAAGCTCGGCTACCACCTGGTCGGCTACGGCTGCACCACCTGCATCGGCAACTCCGGCCCGCTGTCCGAGGAGATCTCGGCGGCGGTCAACGAGGCCGACCTGTCGGTGGTGTCGGTGCTGTCCGGCAACCGGAACTTCGAGGGCCGGATCAACCCGGACGTCAAGATGAACTACCTGGCCTCACCGCCGCTGGTGATCGCCTACGCGCTGGCCGGCACGATGGACTTCGACTTCGAGAACCAGCCGCTGGGCACCGACACCGACGGCACGCCGGTCTTCCTGCGGGAGATCTGGCCGAGCCCGAAGGACGTCCAGCAGACCATCGACTCGGCGATCAGCCAGGAGATGTTCACCAAGGACTACGCCGACGTATTCAAGGGCGACGAGCGGTGGCGCTCGCTGCCCACCCCGGAGGGCAACACCTTCGACTGGGACCCGGACTCCACCTACGTGCGCAAGCCCCCGTACTTCGAGGGCATGTCCGCGGAGCCGACACCGGTGGAGGACATCGCCGGCGCCCGGGTACTCGCGCTGCTCGGCGACTCGGTCACCACCGACCACATCTCGCCGGCCGGGTCGATCAAGGCGGACACCCCGGCCGGGCAGTACCTGACCGAGCACGGGGTGGACAAGAAGGACTTCAACTCCTACGGCTCCCGGCGGGGCAACCACGAGGTGATGATCCGGGGCACGTTCGCCAACATCCGGCTGCGCAACCAGCTGCTGGACGGGGTGAGCGGCGGCTACACCCGCGACTTCACCGCCGGCGGCGAGCAGGCGTTCATCTACGACGCGGCGCAGCACTACGCCGAGGCGGGCATTCCGCTGGTGGTGCTGGGCGGCAAGGAGTACGGCTCCGGCTCGTCCCGGGACTGGGCGGCCAAGGGCACCTCGCTGCTCGGCGTGCGGGCGGTGATCGTGGAATCGTTCGAGCGGATCCACCGCTCCAACCTGATCGGCATGGGCGTCGTCCCGCTGCAGTTCCCGAACGGTGAGTCGGCCTCCTCGCTGGGCCTCGACGGCACGGAGACCTTCGACATCAGCGGCATCACCGCGCTGAACGACGGCTCCACGCCGCGCACGGTGCACGTCACCGCGACGAAGCAGGGCGGCGAGAAGATCGAGTTCGACGCGGTGGTGCGGATCGACACCCCCGGCGAGGCGGACTACTACCGCAACGGCGGGATCCTGCA
>DATHIT010000967.1:0-8065 GCA_035489915.1 Pseudonocardia sp.
CAGCCGTCGCCCATGCCGTACTCGGTGTTCTTCGCCGACGGCGGTATCGCCTTCCACGGCGGCGACCCGGACCGATCCTCCGCCGGCTGCATTCACCTCGATCCGACGAAGGACGCCCAGGCCTGGTTCGACTACCTGCAGATCGGTGACCAGGTCCAGGTGGTCCGGGCTTCGGAGGAGCGGAAGGCACGCGCGGGTAAAGCCGACACGAGCTCGGACGGCGCGAAGGACTCCGACAGCTGATCCGAACACGCCGGCCGCCCGATCCGCTCGAGCTGCTCAGCGAAGCGGAGACGAACCGCCGTCCACGGTGATCCGCTGCCCGGTGACATAGGGCGTGCAGACCAGGAACGCCACCACGTCGGCCACGTCCTCGGGCCGGCCCACGTGGCCGAACGGCGCCTTGGCGTCCAGCTCCGCCGCCTCGCCGACGCCGGTCAGCGCGTGCGCCAGCCGGTCGCCCATGTCGGTGGCCACCAGCCCGGGAGCCACCACGTTGACGTGGATCCCGTGCGGCAGCTCCTCCTGGGCCAGCGCTCCGGCGAGCGCCTCCAACGCGGCCTTGGCCATCGAGTAGGGCGCCCCGCCGGCCATCGGGTTGGCGCCGACCACGCTGGACAGCAGCACCACGTCGCCCCTGGCCCGCTCGCGCATCTGGGGCACCAGCAGGCGGCACAGGTGGTGCGCGCCGAACGCGTGGGTGGCCATCAGCCGCAACGGCTCGCCGGGGTCGGTGTCGGTGACCCGCTGGCCCCGGCTGGCGATGCCCGCGCTGTGCACCAGGATGTCCACCCCGCCGAACTCGCCGAGCACCGCCTCGACCATCGCGGCGTCCTGCTCGGGGTCGTCCACCGAGGCGGCGAACGCGGACGCCTTGCGCCCGGCGGCGCGGATCTCGGCGACCACCTGCTCGGCGGCTTCGGCGTCGCGCCGGTAGTTCACCGCCACGTCGGCGCCCTCGGCGGCCAGCCGCAGCGCGATGGCCCGCCCGATGCCCCGGCTCCCCCCGGTGACCAGTGCTACCCGTCCGTCCGCGCGACCCTGCGTCACATGCCCTCCCGGTGTGCGCCGTTGCTCAGCCGGCCCCCGCTCGATCGGTCGAGGCGGACAGCCGCCGCTCCACTGTCGCACGGTCCGGCATCAGCAGCAGGGCCAACATCGAGACCACGCAGCAGCCCACGATGTACCAGGCGATGCCGACACTCGAGCCGGTGGCGTTGAGGATCCATGCCGCGATCAGCGGGGCCGGGCCGCCGGCGATGACCGAGGCCAGCTGGTAGCCCAGGCCGGCGCCGCTGTAGCGCACGTTGGTGCCGAACGTCTCGGCGATCAGCGCGGCCTGCGGCCCGTACTGCAGGTCGTGACACACCAGCGACAGCACGATCGCGAGCAGCACCAGCCCGCCCATTTTGGTGTCCAGCAGCGCGAAGTAGGGGAACGCGAACACCGCGGTGGCCACAATGCCGATGCCGTATATCAACCGCCGCCCGAACCGGTCCGACAGGTAGCCGGCCAACGGGATGGTGAGCAGGCCGACCCCGGCGGCGACCATGGTGTAGTTGAGCACCTCGCCGCGGGGCAGCTTCAGCTGCTGGGTCCCGTAGGTCAGCACGAACGTGACGAAAAGGTAGAACGGCGCCTGCTCGGACAACCGGACGAAGGCCGCGATGACGACCTCGCGCCACTGCGTGCGGAGCACCTCGGCCACCGGCTGCTTGACCACGGTCTGCTCCGCCTTGGCCCGTTCGAACTCCGGGCTCTCCAGCACCCGCAACCGCACGTACAGCCCGATCCCGATCAGCACCACGGACAGCAGGAACGGCACCCGCCAGCCCCAGACCAGGAAGTCGGGTCCGGTCCAGGCGCTCATCACCCCGACGATCCCGGTGGACAGCAGCAGGCCCATCGGCACGCCGAACTGCGGCCAGCTGGCGAACAGCCCGCGCCGGTTGCCGTGCCCCCACTCCATGGCCAACAGCACCGAGCCGCCCCACTCGCCGCCGACCCCGAGGCCCTGCCCGATGCGCATCAGCACCAGCAGGATCGGGGCCAGCACGCCGATCGAGGCGTGGCTGGGGATCAGCCCGATGATGAAGGTGCTGACGCCCATCAGCAGCAGGGTGGCGATCAGCGTGGTTTTGCGGCCGATCCGATCGCCGTAGTGCCCGAAGATCGCCGCCCCGATGGGCCGGGCGAGGAACCCGACGAACAGCGTGGTGAACGCGGCGAGCACGCCGACGAACTGGGACTGGCCGGGGAAGAACAGCTTCGGGAAGACCAGCGCGGCGGCCGTGCCGTAGAGGAAGAAGTCGTACCACTCGATGGTCGTGCCGACCGCGCTGGCGACAACGGCCCGCCGCCTCGGTCCTCGGGTGTCCGTGGTGTCGTCACTGGCTGTACTGGTCACTCCGCACCTCCGCCACGCCGCGGCCAATTGCCGCATCCTGCCCCGTCTCCACCGTTCGGGCAGTGCGCTAATTGGGTGGAATGATCCGCTCGGGGCGCCTGGGGAGCATCGATCACCAGGGTCGGCGTGCTGATCCAGCCGAGGTCGGCGGCCCGCTCCTGGCCGGCGGGGTCGGCCCGCGCGTGCGCGGCGGTGGTGTCGTGGCGTCCGGCGTGGGAGATGATATAGCGATGAGCCCGTTGGCCGCAGTTACTGCAATTCTTGCTGCATTGATGCTGGGCGCCGTGAGTCCGGGCCCGAGTTTTATCGTGGTGGCGCGCAATTCAATCGGATTGTCGCGGCGCGCGGGTGTGGCAACGGCCGTTGGCATGGGTGTCGGCGGGGTCGTTTTCAGCGCGATCGCCCTGGTCGGACTCTACACATTGTTTACCGCCGTGGCGTGGCTCTACATCGGCCTCAAGATTGCGGGCGGCATCTACCTGGTCTACCTGGCATCGAAAATCTGGCGCGGGGCGAAGACGCCTCTGTCGCTGGACGGCATGCAGCCTGGCCATGCGGGCACTGGGCGCAAAGCGTTTTGGACCGGGCTCGGCACGCAAATGAGCAACCCGAAAACGGCGATCGTGTACGGCAGCATCTTTGCCGCATTGCTTCCGCAGAATCCACCTTTGTGGTGCTACATCGCATTGCCGCCCCTCGTCTTCGCGGTGGAAGCCGGGTGGTACACCGTCGTCGCGCTATGTTTCTCCAGCGAAAGCCCGCGGGCGCTCTACATGCGATGGAAGACATGGGTCGATCGGCTGGCAGCCGGTGCCATCGCGGCCCTCGGACTCCGCTTGATCTTCAACGCGCAGAAAGCGGGCGTGTAATCACGTTGGCGACCGCCGCGGCGCCGCCGGCTATCAGGGCGGCTGCCGACGAGTTTGCCGGCCACCCGTGTGCGGCGCGATGATGGTGGTGATGAGTGCGAATGAGGAACGATCCGGCGGCCGGTTGGGCTCGCGACCGGTGGTCGGTGTGCTGCATCCGGGGGCGATGGGGGCCGCGCTCGGTTCGGCGCTCAAGGCCAGGGCCGGGGTGGTGATCTGGGCGGACGGCGGCCGGTCGCATGCCACCGCGAAGCGGGCCGAGCTGGCCGACCTGATCGCGGTCCCGGACGTGGCCGCGCTGGCCCAGCGCGCCGACCTGATCGTCTCGATCTGCCCGCCGCACGCCGCGCTGGAGCTGGCTGAGCAGGTCGCGGCCGGGCTGGCCGACCGGGAGCCGGAGCGCTGGCCGCTGTACCTGGACGCCAACGCGGTCGCCCCGGCCACCGTCCGACGGATCGCCGAGCTGCTCGGCACCGACCGGGTGGTGGACGGCGCGGTGATCGGCCAGCCGGCCTGGGAGCGCGGGCAGAGCGCGCTGTGGCTGTCCGGTACCCACGCGGGCGAGGTGGCCGAGCTGTTCGCCGACTCGCCGTTCAATGCCCGGGTGCTCGGTACCGAGCTGGGGCCGGCCAGCACCCTGAAGGCCTGCTACGCGCTGCAGAGCAAGGCGATGCCGGCGATCTGGCTGGAGATCGCCGAGGCCGCCGAGAAAGCCGGTGTGTCCGAGGCGCTGCACAGCGAGCTGACCCGGGTCGGCATCGACCTGCCCGAGCGGCTGGCCAAGCTGTCCTCCAGCGCCGGCCCCAAGGCGTGGCGCTGGGCCGGCGAGATGGACGAGGCCGCGGACGCCATGGCCGAACTCGGGTTGCCGGACGGGTTCTCCCGGGCCGCCGCCGAGCTCTACCGCCGCTGGTCCGGCAGCCAGAGCTGACCCCGGCCCGGCGGCCCCGGCCGGCTCAGCGGCGGCTGGCTCAGAAGAGCTTGCGGATGATCTTCTTGGCCCGATCGGTGTAGGGCGGGTACATCAGCATCGGATCGGGCCGAGCGGGCTTGGCCAGCACCGCCTTGCGGTGGCTGAACGTCTGGAAGCCCCACTCGCCGTGGTAGGCGCCCATCCCGCTGTTGCCCACCCCGCCGAACGGCAGCTGCGGCACCAGGCAGTGCATGGACAGGTGGTTGATCACCGCGCCGCCCGAGCTGACCTCGGCCAGCAGCCGCTCGCGGGACTCCTTCGACGAGCTGAACAGGTAGGCGGCCAGCGGCTTGGGCCGGCTGTTCACGAACGTGATCGCCTCGCCCAGCGAGGACACGGTGAGCACCGGCAGGATCGGCCCGAAGATCTCCTCGGTCATCACCGGCGACTCCGGATCGGGGTCGACCAAGACCGTCGGGTCCACAGTCAGGGTGCTCCGGTCGCTGGCGCCGCCCAGCGCCACCCGGCCGCCGGATGTGGCCAGCAGCCCGGACAGCCGGTCGAACTGGCGCTCGTTGACCACCCGGAGCCCGCCTTGCGCGTCGCCCCGGAAAGCGTGCACCGTGGTGGTGATCAGCTCCACCAGCTCGTCCCTGACCGGTTCCTCGACCAGTACGTAGTCCGGCGCGATGCAGGTCTGCCCGGAGTTGAGCAGCTTGGTCCAGGCGATCCGCCGGGCGGCCACCTGCAGGTCCGCGTCCTTGGTCACGATCACCGGGCTCTTCCCGCCCAGCTCCAGGGTGACCGGGGTGAGATGGCGCGCCGCGCCCTCCATGACCCGCTTGCCGATCTCCGGGCCACCGGTGAAGAACGCGTGGTCCATACCCTGCTCGAGCAGCGCCTGAGTGGTGCCCGCCTCGCCCTCCAACACGGCGACCGCGTCCGGGTCCAGGTACTCCGGGATCAGCCGGGCGAGCAGCGCGGAGGTGGCCGGGGCGTGCTCGGAGGGCTTGACCACCGCGCAGTTGCCCGCCGCCAGAGCCCCGATCAGCGGCCCCAGGGTGAGGTACACCGGGTAGTTCCACGGGCCGATGACCAGCACCACGCCCAGCGGCTCGTACTGGTAGAACGCCCGCCCGGGCCGCATGGACAGCGGCATCGAGGTGCGCCGCCGGCGCATCCACCGGCGCAGGTGCTTGCGGGCGTAGCTGGCCTCGGCCCTGCTGCTCGCCACATCGCCCAGCCACGCGTCGTGCGCCGGCCGCCCGAGGTCGCTGGCCAGCGCCTCGGCGATCTGGCCCTCGGATTCGTCCAGTAGCTTCTGCACGGCGGCCAGCTGGTCCAGCCGCCAGCGCGGCTCCCGGGTACGGCCGCCGGCGAAGGTGGCCCGCAGCCGGGCGACCGTCTGGGCGACCTGCTCCTCGGTGGCCGAGGGGCGGGTCTGCCCGGCCGGCGCGGACGAGGTGGAGGACGGTTGCGGGCTGTCCGCTAGGGAGGTCATGCGCCTCGCCCTTCAGGTCGGTTGCCGGTTGATGATGGTCTGCGCGCCCGGGCGAACCGGGCTCGGCCTGGCCCCGGCCCGAGGCCGGAGACCCCGAGGGCCAGGTTCGACCGTAGGTCGGCGACGGCGGTGGCCACAACACGCGGGGCCGCCGGCCGTCAGATCGTGTAACCCCCGTCCACATTCAGCGTCTGGCCGGTGATCCACCCGGCGCGCGCGGAGATCAGGAACCGGATCGCCTCGGCCACGTCGGTCACCGTGCCGAAGCGGGGCAGCGCCAGGTTGCGCCTGGCCACCGCGAGCACCTCCTCGGTGTAGTCGCCGCGCTCCACCAACTCGGTCCACATGCCCTCGCCTTCGACCACGCCGACCGACACGCAGTTCGCCCGGATCCCGTAGCGCCCCTCCTCGGCGGCGATGGCGCGGACGGTGGCCTGCACGGCGGCTTTCGGGGCGACCGAGAGCACGTCGCGCTTGGGGTAGCGGTCCAGGGCCACCGTGGTCACCGCGACGATGGCACCGGCGGTTTCCCGCAGGCGGGACAGCGCCGGCTGGAGCAGCTGGTAGGCGCCGGCGGCGTCGGCCAGCAGCTGGTCGCGGAACGCGGTGGCCGCCACCGCGGAGACGTAGCCCATGGTGATGTGCGGGCCGGCCGCGTAGACCACCCCGGCCAGCGGGTCGGGCGCGGCCACGGTACGCGCCACCTCGGCGCACTGGTCCGGGTCGGTGAGGTCCAGCGGCACCACCAACGCCCGCCGGCCGTGCGCGCGCACCGCGTCCGCCACCCGCTCGGCTCGGTCCGGATTGCGGTGGGAGGTGAGCGCCACGTCCCAGCCGTCCTGGGCGAGCAGCCGCGCGGTGGCCCCGCCGATGCCGCCCGAGCCGCCGGCGACCAGGACCCACCCCGGTGGCTCGCTGGATACGCTCACCGCGCCCCATCCGCCGTTGTCATTTAATCTCGAGTAGAAGATAGACCGGCCCGCACCGCCCGCGGCCACCGGTCGAGCCCCTGGAGGTCCGAGGATGTACCCCGGCACGCACGCCCTGCAGACTCCGGACAAGGTGGCCGCCCGGCTGGCCGACACCGGTGAGGAGATCAGCTACGCCGAGCTGGACGAGCGGTCGCTGCGGCTGGCGCACGCGCTGCACGACGCAGGCCTGCGTCGGGGCGACGTGGTGGCCCTGCTCAGCGGCAACGAGCTGGCCTGCTTCGAGGTCTACTGGGCGGCCATGCGCTCCGGGCTCTACATCACCGCGGTGAACCACCACCTGGCCGCCGAGGAGGTGGCCTACATCGTCAACGACTCCGGCGCCCGGGCGCTGGTGGTGGCGGCCGCGAAGGGCGAGCTGGCCGAGGCGATCGCGCCGCTCACCCCCCACGTGGAGCTGCGCCTGGCGTTCGGCGGGGAGGTGGCCGGCTACCTCAGCTACGCCGACACGCTCGCCGCCGCGTCCGCCGAGCCGTTGGCCGAGGAGCCCAGCGGCGCCACGATGCTGTACTCCTCCGGCACCACCGGCCGGCCGAAGGGGGTGCGCCCGCCGCTGCCGGAGCGGCAGGTGCACGAGCCGGGGGAGATGGTCACCCAGCTGGCCGCCTCGGTGTTCGGGCTCGGGTCGGACACCGTCTACCTGTCGCCTGCGCCGATCTACCACGCCGCGCCGCTGCGCTGGTGCGGCGCGATCCAAGGGCTGGGCGGCACGGTGGTGATGACCGAGCGGTTCGACGCCGAGCGCACCCTGGCCGCGATCGCCGAGCACCAGGTGAGTGCCGGCCAGTTCGTGCCCACCATGTTCGTCCGGATGCTCAAGCTGGACGAGGCGACCAGAGCCCGCTACGACGTGTCGTCGCTGCGCCTGGCCATCCACGCCGCCGCGCCCTGCCCGGTCGAGGTGAAGCTGAAGATGATCGACTGGTGGGGCCCGGTGCTGGTCGAGTACTACGGCAGCACCGAGGGGCACGGCATGACGATGATCGACAGCGCCCAGTGGCTGGGGAAACCTGGCTCGGTGGGCAAGGGAGTGGTGGGTGTGTTGCACATCTGCGACGACGACGGCGCCGAGGTGCCGACGGAGCAGGTGGGCACCATCTACTTCGAGCGTGACCTGGTGCCGTTCACGTACCACAACGACCCGGACAAGACCCGGGAGGCGCAGCACCCCCGGCATCCCACCTGGACCACGGTCGGCGACATCGGCCGGCTGGACGAGGACGGCTTCCTGTTCCTCACCGACCGCAAGGCGTTCACCATCATCTCCGGCGGGGTGAACATCTACCCGCAGGAGATCGAGAACGTGCTCGCGCTGCACCCCGCGGTGACCGACGTGGCGGTGATCGGGGTGCCGGACGAGGAGATGGGCGAGGTGGTCAAGGCGTT
>DATHIT010000968.1:0-4805 GCA_035489915.1 Pseudonocardia sp.
GGGCGCCAGCTCGCTGGCGCTGACCCAGTTCTCCGCCGCGCTGCGCAAAAACCACGGCCTGCCGCGGATCTCCATCAAGGAGATGTACGAGGCGCGCACGCTCCGCGAGCTGGCCACGCTACTCGGCGCCACCCAGCCCGGGTCGGGCGTCCCGGGCTCGGCGGAGGAGCGGTCGGCGGGTGGCCCGGCGGCGCCGGTGGTCAAAGGCAGCAGCGTGCGCTTCGCGCTGACCGGGCTGACCCAGCTGGTTTGCTTCCTGGCCTTGGCGCTGCTGGCGGGCTGGGTGCTGGACGTCGGCTATCTCTGGGTGTCCGGCACGCCGGACCTGGCGGTCAGCTTCGGGCGCGCGATCGTCTTCACGGTGGCCGCGTTCGTCGGGTTCACCGCGCTGCCGGTACTGGTCAAGTACTGGTCAAGTACCTGCTCGTGGGCGACTGGAAACGCACCGAGATACCGCTGTGGAGCGCGGAGTACCTGCGGTTCTGGCTGGTCAAGACCCTGATCCAGGTCAACCCCGCCGTGCTGCTGCCCGGCCCGGTGTACCAGCGCTATCTCCGGCTGCTCGGCGCCAAGATCGGCAAGAACGTGCTGATCCTGTCCCGCTCGGTGCCGGTGGTGACCGACTTGGTCACGATCGGGGACGGCACGGTGATCCACAAGGAAAGCATGTTCTCCGGCTACCACGCCGAGGCCGGGATGCTGCGGCTGGGCCCGGTGACCCTGGGTCGGGACGTGTACGTCGGGGAGAAGACGGTGCTGGACATCGACACCGCGCTGGGTGACGGGGCGCAGCTGGGGCACTCCTCCTCGCTGCACCCCGGCCAGTCGGTCCCGGCCGGCGCGAGCTGGCACGGGTCGCCGGCGGAGCCGTGCACGGCCAACTACCGCACCGTCGCCCCGGTGCCGCCAAGTTCAGCGCGCAAGGCCGGCTACGTCCTGGTGCAGCTGCTCGGCGTGGTGCTGGTTGCCCCGGCGCTGTTCACCGCACTGGTCGCGCTGCTGACCAGGGTGCCGGCGCTGGCCGCGATCCAGCTGGACGGCGACACGCTGCTCCGCGCCCCAAGCTTCTACCTGATCACGCTGGCGGTCGGTGTCGCGCTGTTCGTCGTCGCGCTGGCCGTGCTGTTGGTGCTCATGTTCAGCGTGCCGCCGCTGCTCAACCGGCTGATCACCCCGGGGCGTGACTACTCGGTCTACGGCGTGCACTACCAGGTGCAGCAGCTGATCACCCGGCTGACCAACTCCCGGTTCGCCATGTTGGTCCTTGGCGACAGCTCGTTCATCATCGGCTACCTGCGCGACCTGGGCTACGACCTGGACCGGGTGGTGCAGACCGGCTCCAACTTCGGCACCCAGCTGGTCCAGGACTCGCCGTTCCTCAGCCAGGTGGGCAGCGGAACGATCATCTCCGACGGGCTGTCGCTGATGAACGCGGAATACTCGAACACCTCGTTCCGGATGTCCCCGGTGCGCATCGCGGCGAACAACTTCTTCGGCAACGACATCGCGTTCCCGGCCGGAGCCAAGGTGGGCGACAACGTGCTGCTGGCCACCAAGGTGATGGTGCCCGTCGACGGCCCGGTGCGGGAGAACACAGGCCTGCTCGGCTCGCCCCCGTTCGAGATCCCGCGCTCGGTGCCGCGCGATCCTTCCGCGGATGCCGAGTACGCGTTCCTGGCCGACCCGGCCCAAGTGGCCACCCGGCTGGCCGCGAAGAACCGGCACAACGCCGGCACGATCGCCACCGTGGTGCTCCTGCGCGCACTGGGCTTCGGCTTCGGCCTAGTGCTCGCCGCGATCGGGCTGAACCTGCTGAACAGCGCGGGCGCGCTCGCGGAGGGCGGTGCGTTGGCCGCGGTGGCGGTGGTGAACACGCTGTACTCGGCACTGCTGGAGCGCGCGGTGCTCGGTTTCCGCCGGCTGAAGCCCCAGTTCTGCTCGATCTACGACCATTACTTCTGGACCCACGAGCGGCTGTGGAAGGTCTACATCCGGCCGGTCTTCGCCGGGACCGCGTTCCAGGGCACGATCTGGCGGCTGGCCGGAGTACGGATGGGCCGGCGGGTGTTCGACGACGGCTGCGCGATGCCGGAGAAGTCGCTGGTCACCATCGGGGATGACGCGGTCCTCAACGCGGGCAGCGTGATCCAGTGCCACTCCCTGGAGGACGGCTTCTTCAAGTCCGACCACACGACGGTCGGGGCGGGCGCGACCATCGGCGTCAAGGCGTTCGTGCACTACGGCGTGCGGATGGGCGACGGCGCGGTGCTCGCGGCGGACGCGTTCGTGCTCAAGGGCGAGGAGGTCGAGCCGGGCTCGCGCTGGCACGGCAACCCGGCCGCGGA
Organism: Pseudonocardia sp.; assembly: GCA_035489915.1. Taxonomy (GTDB): domain Bacteria; phylum Actinomycetota; class Actinomycetes; order Mycobacteriales; family Pseudonocardiaceae; genus Pseudonocardia. The sequence goes on from DATHIT010000968.1 coordinate 2,346, forward strand.
GGCCCGCGCACCGCTAGCCAGCGCACCGACCGCCGCGCCTGGCACGGTCCAGTCCCGCCTGCTGCTGCCGGCCTCGGCCAAGGCGAACACCACCGCGCCGATCGCCGCGTCGAGCAAGGCCGGCCAGCTGCCCCGGTAAACCACGCCAGAGACAAGTAGATGGACAGCTGATCACCGGTGATCTTGATTCTGACCGTTTTGGCTGGTCAGATGGTGGGGCTCCACCTGCCTCGGCGTGCACCTGCCGGTGTCCGGGCGATCCAGCAGCGCATCGGCCGCGAGCTGCCCGCTGATTAGGAGTCGGCGTTTGGGTGTGTCGGATCATGCCGCCTGGTGACCGATTGCGCCGTTTTGGCTGCTCAGGTCCTGTGGGCCGTGCCGGGAAATACTGGCTGGTGCTGTCTGGTGCTGTCTGGTGCCGGTCTGCTCGGGCGCGGATTGGACAGTAAACCCGGTCTGCTCGCCGGCTACGAGGTTGCGGTTCGACTCTCGGCCTACTCGCTGATCACTCACTGTCGGATCACCGCTCGCTCACCGTCGGTCGGTAGTGGCAAGAAGCGTGGATGCCTCGACCCCGGTCAAGTCATGGACATGGCGATGTTCATAGGGATGGTTGGCGCGGGAGACAGGGTGGGGGTGGATGTGTGGGGGAGCGAGTCGACCCGCGAGCGGGCGTTGATTTGGGGATCTTCGCGCTGCCTAGACGCGCAGATCAAGGCATTGGTCGAGTTCTGGCACTCCTCACGCGTGCGCTGTGTTCGTGGTCCGGCTTCACGGTACTTTCGGCCGTAGTCGTCATCGGCCCGTCCATCGAGCTGTCGATCTGTCGTCAATACCGTCCCGGCACGATTACGCCATCGTGACGACGACGCATGCTGTCGGCCTAACTGGGACGCTACATCGCTACTGCGATTCAGCGCCGGGAAGATCTCATGGCGTATGAGAAGCGAGCTGGTCTGCGCGTTCGGGCCAGGCGCCTGACTCACGCAGCCCTCGCTCCGTTACGCCGGTAACTGACGGCATCTCGCCGAATGCCCGTGCGGTCTCGACCATACCGGCGCTGTCCAGCCTCCGCATCGAGCGCGCCAGCTGCTCGCTGTCGTCGATGCCCGTCTCATCGACGAGTTCGGTCAGATCGAGGTTGTCACGGCCCTCTACCGCGATCTGCCGCACGATGGCGCGGAGCACGGCCCCATCCGGTTGCCCACATGTCTTCCACGCCGGCAGTGTGCACTCTGGCGCGCCGGTCCGTCACTGCCGCCCCAACGGGCGCCGAGTTATTATCTGCGGAGTTCGGGCTCGATCAGTCGGGAGGCCACCGGGGAGGCGGCGAAGTTGCCGCGCGGTGACGACTAGTCGGAGCGGTCGGGGTCCTCACGCAGGATGTCCTCGGAGCGTTCAGCCAGGTCTCGCTCGGCCGAGAGGGCACCGGTGCTCGAGAATCGCCTCGGTGCGTCGGCTGGGTCGTCCCGATCCCAGTCCTTCCGGAGGAGCTCCGCGTCTCCCACCAGGGAAAACTGCCGCCCGCCGCTGGTCTCGGCGCCGAGGGTGGAGCGCAGGTAGCGCCGCGACAGCGCACCCCAGATGGGCGCGGTGGCCCGATGCCGACCGAGCCGGTGGAGTAGTCCACCGGGTCCGGGTCCGGGTCCTTGGACCGGCTCGGGTAGCTCTGCAGCCCGCCGAACTCACGCAGCGTGGTCAGGTAGGACTCGTCCACCAGCTCGCCGAGCAGGTAGTTGATCGCATGCAGCACCGGCGAGGCATGCGGCTTCACCGAGACCCGGTCACCCGGCGTCAGGTGCCGGAACCAGAGCCGGCGGCCGTTCCTGTCGGGCGGAGCCGTTGGTTGCGGCTTGTGTGGCCGGCACGGCACTTGCAGATCGTCGCCATGCTGCACGACGATCGCGGTACCCGGCGGCACCTCCCGTCAGCCCCAAGAAGGTCGACCAGCGGGTTCGGAGACGATCACGCGGGGATCACGCGGGCCTCGTCGGAGAAGTGTTGGAGGCGCTCGGCCTCGGGATGCTCCTTGGTCAGCGGGTCGTGGACGAGCTTGCCGTTCTCGAACTTGGCGCAGGCACGGACCAGGTCGACTCGATGGGATTCGTGGTCCTTAGGTGCACCCAGTGCTAGGCCGGGCAGTTGTAGAACTCCAGCAGCACCTCGACGTTGTCAGTGATCTTGGCGATGGCCTTGGGCCATTTGGCGCCGTAATCGGGGAACACCTCGCGCAGCGCGGCGCAGAACCCCAGCGCCCCGTCCCCGACCGCGAGGATCGGGGCGCTCAAGCAGGCGCGGGGTCAGGGTTTGCGGCCCCAAACCTGGAACAGCGTGGGGTAGCGGGTGCGGGTGTTCGCGTCGGCGAGGTGCTCCCGGATGCGCAGCAGGCCCGCATCGAGGTCAGCGGTGGTGAGCGAGTCGGAGTCGAGTATCTGCTGCCGGTGGAGTTCAACGAGGTAC
>DATHIT010000969.1:0-4665 GCA_035489915.1 Pseudonocardia sp.
GCTCAAGGGGCTCAACATGACCTTCGTGTCCTACGGCGGGATCTACCAGAAGGGCCAGCAGGACGCGGCCACTGATCGGTTCGCCGCCGAGTCCGGGGCCAACGTCGTGCAGGACGGCCCCACCGACTACGCCAAGCTCAAGGCGCAGGTGGAGTCCAACAACGTCAGCTGGGACGTGGTGGACACCGGCTCGGTATGGGCGGACGCGCAGTGCGACAAGCTGCTCCAGCCGCTGGACTACTCGATCATCGACAAGTCTAAGATCCCCAACGGGCTGGCCACCAAGTGCAGCGTGCCGGCCATGCAGTACGGCTACGTGCTGGCGTACAACAAGACGAAGTTCGGTGGCAACCCGCCCACCGGTTGGAAGGACTTCTTCGACACCGCGAAGTTCCCCGGGAAGCGCGCGATCAACGGGGATCCGACCAACCCCGAGCCCGGCCCCTACGAGGCGGCGCTGCTGGCCGACGGGGTCGCCCCGGACAAGCTCTACCCGCTGGACACCGCCCGGGCCGAGCGGGTGCTCAGCGCGGCCCGGCCGGCGCTGGTGTTCTGGAAGACCGGCGCGGAGTCCCAGCAGCTGCTGGAATCCGGCGAGGTCGACATGGCGATGCTGTGGAGCGGCCGGGCCTACGGGGCGATCAAGAACGGGGCGCCGTACGAGGTTCAGTGGAACCAGTTCTTCCCGGTGATGGACTCGCTGACCGTGCCGAAGGGGGTCAAGTCACCCAAGGCCGCGATGGCTCTGATCAACTACTACCTGGGCGCGGCCCAGCAGGCGAAGCTCACCGAGTTGACCACCTACTCGCCGGTCAACACCGACGCCAAACCACAGCTGGACGAGCTCACCAGCTCGTTCATCACCACCACCAAGGCCCGCCAGGAGCAGGCCGTGCCGGTGGACGCGACCTGGTGGGCGGCCAACCAGGACGCCCTGCTGACCCACTGGTCCGCGTGGCTGGGCAGCTGAGGTGGCCGTCCTCGACGAGCTGACCAGCGCCGGCGGCGCCGGCCGAGGCGGCGCCGTCGCCGTGGCGGAGCCGGGCACCGCCGCGGACCGGCGCCGCACCCGGCCGGGCCTGCTCGTCGCGCCCGCGCTGATCCTGCTGCTGGCGTTCTTCGTCTACCCGGTGCTGACCATGGTCTGGCGCTCGCTCACCGATCCGACGCCCGGCCTCGGCAACTTCGTCTGGTTCTTCACCGAGCCGGCGAACCTGCGGGTGCTCGCCCGCACGTTCACCACCAGCCTGTGGGTGACCGTGATCGCGCTGCTGCTGTCCTACCCGTACGCATACGCCATGACGGCGGTCGGGCGGCGCGGCAAGGCGGTGCTCACCCTGCTGGTGCTGGTGCCGTTCTGGACCAGCCTGATGGTGCGCACCTTCGCCTGGCAGGTGCTGCTGCAGGACACCGGCGTGGTGAACCGGGTACTCGGGTCGGTCGGGCTGGGCCCGCTGGCGCTGATCCGCACCGAGACCGGCGTGATCATCGGCATGACCCAGGTGCTGATGCCGTTCCTGGTGCTGCCGCTGTACGCGGTGATGAGCGGCATCGACCTGCGGTTGGTGCGCGCGGCCCGCAGCCTGGGTGCCCGGCCGCTGATCGCCTTCACCCGGGTGTACCTGCCGCTGTCCATGCCCGGTGTGGTGGCCGGCACGCTGATGGTGTTCATCCTTTCGCTGGGCTTCTACATCACCCCCGCGCTGCTCGGCTCGCCCACCGATGCGCTGATCTCCCAGCAGATCTTCACGCAGGTCAGCGGGCTGCTGCGGTGGGGTCGAGGTGGGGCGATGGGGGTAGTGCTACTGGTCGCCACCCTGGTGCTGGTCGGTCTGGTGGCTCTGGCGCTGCGCCGAACAACCCCGGGCCAGCGTGCCGGGGGTGCGCCGTGAGGCTCGGTCGGCCGGTGCTCTGGGTGTTCTGCGGGCTGGTCGGGTTCTGGCTGGTCGCGCCGGCGCTGATCGTGCTGCCGCTGAGCTTCACCGGCCAGGCGTCGCTGGTGTTCCCGCCGAGGAGCTGGTCGCTGCGCTGGTACGCCAACTTCTTCGGTGACCCCGCATGGATCGGTGCGTTCTGGACGTCCATCCAGGTCGCGGTGCTGGTCACCGTGGTGTCCACGGTGATCGGGACGGCGGCGGCGATCGGGCTCACCCAGGGGCGGGGGCGGGCGGTGGTGGCGGCGAACGCGCTGATCCTGAGCCCGATGATCGTGCCCGGCATCGTGTTCGCCATCGGCAGCTACGCCACCTTCCTCGCGCTGCGCATGGTGGGCAGCCTGGGCGGGTTCGTCATGGCGCACACCGTGCTCGCGCTGCCCTTCGTGGTGATCCCGGTGGCGGCCCGGCTGCGCGGTTTCGACCGGCGCCTGGAGCTCGCCTCGGCCAGCCTGGGCGCCGGGCGGTGGGCCACGTTCCGCCAGGTCACCCTGCCGCTGGTGGCCCCCGGGGTGCTCGCCGGGGCGCTGTTCGCCTTTGTCACCAGCTTCGACGAGGTGGTCGTCTCGCTGTTCATCCAGAGCCCGTACCTGCAGACGCTGCCGGTGAAGATGTACAGCAGCGTCAGCCGGGACACCGACCCCACGATCGCCGCCGCCGCCTCGATGATCATCGTCCTGACCACGGTGCTGGTGCTGGTGGCCAGCTACGTCACGGTGAGGAGGAGCCGTGCCCGATAGCGCGCCCCCCACCGGTCTGGCCCGCGCCGGCGGCGAGATCACCCTGGAGCGCCTGACCAAGCGCTACGCGGACACCGCCGCGGTCGAGGACGTCTCGCTGACCATCCGCCCCGGCGAGTTCATGACCCTGCTCGGGCCCAGCGGATCGGGCAAGACCACCACGCTCAACGCCATCGCCGGCTTCGTCACCCCGACCTCCGGCCGGCTGCTCATCGACGGCGTCGCGGTGGACAACGTGCCGCCGCACCGCCGCGACATCGGCATGGTGTTCCAGCACTACGCGCTGTTCCCGCACATGACCGTGGCGGAGAACATCGCCTTCCCGCTCAAGCAGCGCAAGGTGGCCCGAGGCCGGCGCGCGGAGCTGGTCGACGCCGCGCTGGCGACCGTGCGGCTGCCCGGCTTCGAGCGGCGCTACCCGCACGAGCTGTCCGGCGGCCAGCAGCAGCGGGTGGCGGTGGCCCGCTCCATCGTCTACGCGCCCCGGGTGCTGCTGATGGACGAGCCGCTCGGCGCGCTGGACAAGAAACTCCGGGACTGGCTGCAGCTGGAGATCAAACGGATCCACGACGAGCTGGGCACCACGTTCGTCTACGTCACGCACGATCAGGACGAGGCGCTGGTGCTCTCCGACCGGGTCGCGGTGTTCAACCACGGCCGGATCCAGCAGGTGGGCACGCCGGGCGAGCTCTATGAACGGCCGAGCACGCTGTTCGTCGCCCAGTTCCTCGGCGACTCGACGGTGCTGCGCGGGCAGGTCAGCCGGAACGGCTCCGGCGGTAGTTCGACGCTCGGTAAGTGTGGGCGCATCTTGCGCGCTCCCGGCTCGCTGGACGGCACTGGATCCGTCGACGGGGCCATCGTGGTGCGGCCCGAGCGGTTGGCCGTGCACGCCAACGGCGGCGGGCCGGACGGTACCGACTGGAACACGCTGCCCGCGGTGGTGGAGCGGGAGATCTACCTCGGCTCCAGCCGCAAGCTGGAACTGCGGCTGCCCGACGGCGACCCGGCCCTGGTCCGCGAGCAGGCCGGCCGACTGGCCGACGTCCGCCCCGGTGACCAGGTCACCCTGGCCTGGCGGGTGGCCGACTCCGTGCTGCTGACCGACGACCCCGACGTGGAGGCCGCCCTCACATGAAACTCGCCCTGCCGAACCCAGGTGCCGCGGCGCTGGCGGAGGTGCCGCGCTCGGCCGACTTCGTCAACGGCGAGGTGTCCTTCTGGTACCGGGGAATGGGCCTGCCGCCCCGACGCGCCGCGCTGCCCGGCCCTCGGGAGTACGACGTGTGCCTGGTCGGCGCGGGCTACACCGGGCTCTGGACCGCCTACTACCTCAAACAGGCCCAGCCCGACCTGCGGATCGCCGTGCTGGAGCGGGAGTTCGCCGGGTTCGGCGCGTCCGGGCGCAACGGCGGCTGGCTCAGCGGACGGCTCGCCGGGTCCCCCGAGCGGTACGCGGCGACACACGGCCAGGCCGCGGTCGCCGCGCTGCGCGGCGCCATGTGGGAGTCCATCGACGAGGTCATCCGGGTCGCCGCCGCCGAGGGGATCGACGCGGACATCGTCAAGGGCGGTCTGTTGCACGTGGCCACCAATCCGGCGCAGCGGCGGCGGCTGCACGCCGAGCTGGCGCGGGAACGCGACCGCGGGGTCGGCGAGGCGGACCTGCGGCTGCTGGACGCCGGCGAGCGGGCCAGCCGACTGCGGGTGGCCGGTGCACTGGACGCCACGTACACCCCGCACTGCGCCCGGATCCAGCCCGCCAAGCTGGTCCAGGGCCTGGCCCGAGCGGTCGAGGCGCTGGGCGTGCACATCTTCGAGGGCACCACGGTCACCGAGATCCGCCCGCGCACCGGCGCCGGCGGGGGTGCCACGGCGGTCACCGACCGGGGCGAGCTGACCGCGGACTACGTGATCCGCGCGGTGGAGGGCTTCACCAGTGGCATCGCCGGGCAGCACCGCCAGTGGCTGCCGATGAACAGCTCGATGAT
>DATHIT010000970.1:0-4704 GCA_035489915.1 Pseudonocardia sp.
CGGCGCCGTGGTGCAGGAGTCGGTGCTGGCGGACGGGGTCCGGGTCGGCGCGGGCGCGGTGGTGCGCCGGGCGATCCTGGACAAGAACGTCACGGTGCCGGCGGGCGCGCACGTGGGCGTGGACATGGACCGGGACCGGGCCTGCTACCACGTCTCGGACAGCGGTGTGGTGGTGCTCGGCAAGGGCACGATCGCGGAGAGCTGAACCGCCCCACCCACCGAGGAGGAACACCCTCATGCCCGCTGTACTCACCGACGGCGACCGCGGTTTCCTGGCCCGCCCCCGGTTGGGCATCCTGACCGTCGCCCCGGCGAAACCGTCCGGCTGGCCGGCCACCCGGCCGGTGTGGTTCGAGCACACCGACGAGGGCACCGTGCAGCTCTTCTCCGGGGCCGACTCCCCCAAGGTGCACCGAATCCGGGAGACGCCGAAGGCATCGCTACTGGTGGCGAACGAGGTCGGCGAGCCGGAGAACTGGATCGTGTTCCTGGGTCCCGCCGAGGTCAAGCCGGACGGGGCGAGCGAGCTTGCCGAACGGCTGGGTCGCCGCTACTGGGATCTCACCGATCCGGCGAAGGCGGCGGCGCTGGAGGGAATGCTGAGCGGCGAGCTGGTGCGTATCGTCATCGAGCCTGAGAAGGTCACCCGATACGGCGGCTGAGCCGCCGTGGCGGCCGGCAACAGCTGGGGGGTTCGCGTCGTAGGCTCCGGGCATGAGCGGCGAGCGCGGATTCGGAGTGGACATCGGGGGCAGCGGCATCAAGGGCGCCCCGGTGGACCTGCACAAGGGCGATCTCGCGGACGAACGGTTCCGGTTGCCCACCCCGGAGCCGTCCACCCCGGCGGCGGTAGCGGACGTGGTGCGACAGGTGCTGGACCATTTCGCCTGGACGGGCCCGTTCGGCTGCACGTTCCCCGCGGTGGTGCAGCACGGCATGGTGCGCACGGCGGCCAATGTGGACGAGTCCTGGATCGGCACCGACGCGCACAAGCTGCTGGCCACGGCCACCGGACGGCAGCCGCTGGTGGTCAACGACGCGGACGCCGCCGGAGTGGCCGAGGTGCGGTTCGGCGCGGCGAAGGGCGTGCAGGGCGTGGTGCTGGTGTCCACCCTGGGTACCGGGATCGGCTCCGCGCTGATCGTGGACGGCCAGCTGGTGCCGAACACCGAGCTGGGCCACCTGGAGCTGGACAAGCACGACGCGGAGTCACGGGCCGCCGACTCGGCCCGGGAGCGCGATCAGCTGTCCTGGAAGGCCTGGGCCGCCCGGCTCTCCCGATACTTCCAGCACGTGGAAAACCTGTTCTGGCCGGACCTGATCGTGGTCGGCGGCGGGGTGAGCAAGCATGCGGATAAGTGGCTGCACCTGGTGGAGACGCGCACGACGCTGGTGCCGGCCGCACTGCGCAACAGCGCTGGGATCGTCGGCGCGGCGGCCCTCGCCGCCGAGCACCACCACCAGCACTGAGGTCGCTGTCAGCCTTGGTTGATCAGGGGCTCGGCGGTCAGGGGGACGCCGTCTTGTAGGCGGGCCAGCACGGCGTCCAGGGTGTCCAGGTAGTTGAGCTCCTCGGCCTGGTCGGCGATCGACTGGGCGGCCAGCCGGGCACCCAGCAATACCCCGGCGAGTAGCTGCACGTCGAACTCTGCCGGGTCCCGGCCAATCCGCCCGGCCAGCTGGCCGGCGATCTCCGCGACGGTGAGCCGGTGGCGGTCGCGCAGCTCAGGCTCGGTGCGGGAGATCTCCATCCGTACCTCCTCCAGCTCGCGCTTCTCCGGCTCCAGCTGATCGAACGCGCTGCGCAGCGCGGCTCGCAGCGCGGGCAGCAACGGGGTGCCGGGGGGCTGGGCGTCCAGCGAGGCCGCCATCAGCGGATCCACGTCGTCGTAGCGGACCACGTCCTCCTTGCTCGGGAAGTAGCGGAAGAACGTGGCCCTGGACACCTCGGCGGCCCCGGCGATCTGGTCCACCGTGGTCGCCGCGTAGCCCTGCGCGCGGAACAGCCGAAGCGCGTGCCGCTGCAGGTCCGCGCGGGTTCGGGCTTTCTTGCGTTCACGCAGGCTGACCATCCCGCCAGTGTATGACACTGAGCGCTATTTGAGACTGAGTCTCATTACTTGCTAGCCTGGGTGCATGGTGGAGACGGACGTACTGGTGGTCGGGGCGGGCCCGACCGGGCTGATGGCGGCCTGCGAGCTCGCGCAGTGGGGGGTCCGGGTGCGGGTGGTGGACGCCGCCGCCGGTCCGCTCACCGGGTCGCGGGGCAAGGGGATGCAGCCCCGGACGCTGGAGGTGCTGGAGTCCCTCGGCGTGGCCGGCCGGCTGGTGTCCGTCGGGCGATTCCGGATGCCGATCCGCGTGCACGGTGCCGACGGGGGAGTGCATGACCAGGACGGGCACCCCGGGGTGGTTCCCACGCCGGACAGCCCGTACGCGCGCAGCCTGGTGATCCCGCAGTGGCGGGTGGAGGAGGCGCTGCGCGAGCTGCTCGCCGGGTTCGGCGTCGAGGTGGAGTACGGCCGGGCCGTGGTGGGGCTCGACCAGCACTCGGACGGAGTGGTGGCCGAGCTCGCCGACGGGTCCCTGGTGTCGGCCGGTTACCTGGTCGGCAGCGATGGCGGGTCCAGCACGGTGCGCCGGCTGCTGGGGGTCACCTTCCTCGGCGAGACGGATGAGGACGTCAGGATGCTGGTCGCCGACGTGCGACTGGAGGGGCTGGACCGGGACTTCTGGCACATGTGGCGGGGTGCGGGTGGCCGGGGCGTGGCGCTGTGCCCCGTGCCGGCGACGGACACCTTCCAGCTGCAGGCACCGCTGCCATCCGGTGCGGGCGGGGAGCTGTCCCTGGGCCTGCTCCAGTCCATTGTGGACGACATGGCGGGGGTCGGACAGGTGCGGCTGCGCGAGGTCACCTGGATGTCCCGCTGGCGACTGAACGTGCGGATGGTGGACCGGTACCGGGTGGGTCGGGTTTTCCTGGCCGGCGACGCCGCGCATGTGCACTCGCCGTCCGGCGGGCAGGGCATGAACACCGGCATCCAGGACGCCGCCAACCTGGGCTGGAAGCTGGCGCATGTGCTGGCCGGCGCCGACCCGGCGCTGCTGGACACCTACCAGGCGGAGCGGCTTCCGGTGGCTGCCGGGGTGCTTGGGCTGTCCAGTCGGCTACTGGGCGTGCCGCCGGGCAGTCGGAGCGCGGCCGACCGGGCGGAGGCGCGCCAGCTCTCGATCAGCTACCGGGGCGGCCCGCTTGCCGCCCCCGCCGAGGACCTCGCTGGCCGGGTGGAGACTGGTGACCGTGTAGCGGCTGGTGACCGGGCGCCCGAGGCCGGCGACCGGGCGCCGGATGCTGGCGACCGGGCTCCGGATGCGCCGTGTGTGGGGCCGGACGGCCGGGCGGTGCGGCTGTTCGAGCTGCGCCGAGGGCCGCACTGGCTGCTGCTCGGCTTCGGGGTGCGCCCGGAGCGGCCCGCCGGCCCGGTGCGGGTGGTGGGCATCGGCGACGGGCTGGACCTGGTCGACGCCGCCGGGCACGCCCGCCGGGCCTACCGCGCCGAGGATGGCGACCTGGTGTTGATCCGGCCGGACGGCTATCTCGGAATGCGCGGCGGCGACCCGGTGGCGGTGCGGGCCTACCTGGATGACCTCGGCGTCGACAAGGTCGGCGTCGGTGCGGTAGGCGTCGGTGCGGTAGGCGTCGGCGGCTGAGGACCGCGATCGCGGTTCGGGCCGAGATGAGGTCGACGACGGCGTGGTTGTGAGCTAGGTTAAGTAGTTGTGCTAACTACCTACTCGGGTGGCGCGGCCCGGCGAGGTCGACGGTGATGCGGCGTTGACCGAGTTAGCCCGGCCGGCGGTCGTCCGCGGCGACCGGTACAAGTGGGTGGCGCTGTCCAACACCACACTCGGCGTGCTGATGAGCCTGATGGACGCGTCCATCGTGATCATCGCTATGCCGGCGATCTTCCGGGGCATCGGGCTGGACCCACTCGATCCGGCCAACATCGGCTACCTGCTCTGGATGATCCTGGGCTACCTGCTGGTGCAGGCGGTCCTGGTGGTCGCGCTGGGTCGACTGGGCGACATGTTCGGCCGGGTCAAGATGTACAACCGAGGCTTTGTGATCTTCACTCTGGCCTCCATCGCGCTATCCTTCGACCCGTTCCACGCCGGGCAGGGCGCGCTCTGGCTGATCGGCTGGCGCGCCGTGCAGGCGGTCGGCGGGGCGATGCTGACCGCGAACTCAGCGGCCATCCTGACCGACGCGTTCCCGGTGGAGCAACGCGGCATGGCTCTCGGGGTAAACCAGATCAGCGCGCTGACCGGCCAGTTCCTCGGGCTGGTGATCGGCGGACTGCTTGCCGAGATCGACTGGCGGGCGGTGTTCTGGGTCAGCGTGCCGATCGGCGTATTCGGCACCATCTGGTCCTATCGCAGCCTGCGTGAGGTGGGCAGCGCGCGGGTGGCCCGGATCGACTGGCCGGGCAACCTCACCTTCGCGGCCGGCGCGGCGCTCATCCTGGCCGCCATCACCTACGGCATCCAGCCCTACGGCGGGCACTCCACCGGCTGGTCGAACCCGCTGGTACTCGGTGGCATCGCGCTCGGGGTGGCGCTGCTGGTGGTCTTCGGGGTGATCGAGACGCGGGTGGCCGAGCCGATGTTCCGGCTGGGCCTGTTCCGGGTGCGCGCGTTCGCCGC
>DATHIT010000971.1:0-5121 GCA_035489915.1 Pseudonocardia sp.
CTACGGCACCGACCGGGCGACCAGCTACGGCTGGCAGATGACCCTGGACCTGGCGGTGCACGGCTGGGACCTGGCCAGCGGGATCGACGTCGGCTATCGCATCCCGGCCGAGCTGGCCACCGACCTGCTGGACGTCTTCACCCCCCAGATCGCCCAGTGGCAGGGCGTCGGCCTGTTCGACCCGCCCGTTCCGGTGCCGGTCGACGCCGACCCGCACACCCGGCTGCTGGCCCTGTTGGGCCGCAAACCCTGACCCAGCCGGACAGCGCGCCGACCAAAGCCCTGACCAGACCTCGTGAGTGGCAAGTGGTCCTATAGGGCCACTTGCCACTCACGACCCGTCAGGCGAAGAGCTGGGTCGCGGTTACCGGGCGCAGGCCGCGGCTGTCCAGGTCGGCGAGGATCTGGGGGATCGCGGTGAGCGTGCCCTGGTGGCCCAGGTGCATGCTCACCACACTGCCGGCGGTGGCCTTGCGCAGCTGCGCGCACACGGTGGCCGGGCCGGGATCGGTCCAATCCAGCGAGTCGAGGTCGTAGGACAACACCCTGGGATATCCGGCGGCGCCGGCCAGTCGCAGCTGCTCGGCGGTGGCGCGCTGCGCGGCGGACTGCCGGAAGAACGCCCCGGGGCCCCCGGTGAGCTCGGCGATGCGGTCCCGGCAGCGCTCGATCTCGGAGCGCTGGTCGGCCACGCTCAGCCGGGCCATGGTCCGGTGCGACCAGGTGTGGTTGCCCAGCTCGTGGCCCAGGTCGAGCACCATCTTGGCGGCGTCCGGGTACAGGGCCAGCCAGGTACCCACGGCCAGCACGGTGACCTGGGCGCCACCGTGGGCCAGCGCCTCGAGCACCTTGCGGTCCAACGCCCGGGCGCCGGCGCCGTGGAAGGTCAGCGCCACCTCCGGCCGGCCGCTGTGCGCGCGCACCAGCTCGGTGGCCGGGCCCTGTGGGGAGGCCGGCGGGGCCGCCTCAGGGGAGGCCGATCCGGCGCCGGGCACCGAGGAGGGCGCCGGGGACGGCCCGGCGGGCAGCGGGGACGACCCAGCGGGCGGCTCGGGGCCGGCGCAGGCGGCCAGCCCGAGCAAAACGCCGGCCGTGGCGCCACCGCGCAGCAGCGCACGCCGAGGCAGTCGAGCGGGCGGTCCGGGGACGGGGAGCTCCGTCATCCGGCCATCATGGTCCGGATCTCCTGAGAGCCGGCAGGACCCCCGCTTCGAGCACGGCCAACACCTCCCGCAGCTGGTCAGCGAGGGCGACGGAGGTGTCCGTGGGCAGCCGGTCCAGCAGCGCCGACTGAGCCGCGTTGGTGGCCAACACGATCTCTTCCGCCGCGCGCACGCCGGCCGGGGTGAGCCGCACCCACACGCTGCGGCGGTCAGACCTATCGGCCTCGCGGACCACCAAGCCGGCCGCGGTCAGCCGGTGCAGCACGTTGGTGGTGCCTCCGGAGGACAACAGCAGCGAGGAAGCCAGCTCGTGTGGCTTGCGCCGGTATGGCGCGCCGGCCGCGCGCAGCCGCGCCAGCACCTCGTACTCGGCCTTGGTGCGACCCAGCCGGTCCAGCTCGGCATTGGTCGCGGCGTCGATCAATCCGGCGAGCCGGCCGACCCGCTTGGCCAGCTCCAGGGGAAGCCCGGCGACCTGGGGCAGCTCGGTCCGCCAGGCCGCGACGATCTCGTCCACCGGGTCCGGAGACGAGGGAGCGGCGCTCATGGCTGGAGGGTAGCGGCCACGGTCTGATACCTTCGCAGTAAGCTTTATGGAAAGCTTTCTTTTGAGAGGAGTGGCGATGGCGGCCAGTACGGTGATCCGGGGCGGCTGGATCCTCACCATGGACGACCGGGGCACCGAGCTGCCGGTCGGCGACCTGCTGATCACCGACGGGACCATCACCGGGGTCGGGCCCGAGCTGGCCGTGCCACCCGGCGCCGAGGTGATCGACGCGGCCGGGCTGCTGGTACTGCCCGGGCTGGTGGACACCCACCGGCACACCTGGCAGACCCCGCTGCGCCACCTCGGCGCGTCCTGGTCGCTGAACGACTACCTGCAAATCCTGCTGGGCCAGATCGGCGCCCGATACCAGCCCGAGGACGTCTACGCCGGCACCCTGCTCGGCGCGCTCGGCGCCTTGGACGCGGGCATCACCACGCTGGTGGACTGGGCGCACATCCAGAACTCCCCCGCGCACTCGGACGCCTCGGTGGCCGCGCTGCGCGACGCCGGCATCCGCGCGGTGTTCGGGCACGGCTGGTCGATCCAGCCCGGGTGGATGCGCGACCCGGCGCCGCACCCGGCGGACATCCGGCGAGTCCGAGCCGAGCTGTTGGCCGACGACGATGCCCTGGTCACCCTGGCAATGGCGGCCCAGGGCCCGGACTTCGTCGGCATCCAGCTCACCGCCACCGACTTCGCGCTGGCCAGGGAGCTGGACATTCCGATCACCTCGCACGTGGCCGGCGGCCGCGCGGACTCCAACAGCAGGGGCATCGCCGCACTGGAGCGCGCCGGGCTGCTCGGGCCGGACCTGACGCTGGTGCACGTCAACGGGGCGCCGGAGGAAGACCTGCGCCGGCTGGCCGACCACGGCGGCAGCGTCTCGATCAGCCCGCAGATCGAGCTCACCATGCCGGGCCTGGGCGCCAACGTCGCGGTGCGCCGGATGCTCGACGCCGGCCTGCGCCCCTCGCTGAGCGTCGACTCGGAGGCCGCCGCCGCGCCGGACCTGTTCACCCAGATGCGGTTCGCGCTGGCCGCGCACCGGGCCGAGACGCCAGAGGACGATCCGCTGCCGGCGATGGAGCTGCTGCGGATGGCCACCGGGTACGGGGCGCGCGCCGCGGGGCTGGCCGACCGGGTTGGCTCGCTGGAGGTGGGCAAGGCGGGTGACGTGCTGCTGCTGCGCACCGAAGGGCTCGCCCCACTGAGGGCGGCCGCCGCCGCGGTGGTGCTGGCCGCCCACCCCGGCATGGTGGACACCGTCCTGGTTGGCGGCCAGCTGGTGAAACGGGCCGGCCGGCTGCTCGCCGATCTGGACCGGGCCCGCGAGCTCGCCGCCGCCACCGCCAGCCGGGTCACCGGGGCACTGGCCGGTACCGGGTAGGCTGGCTGGCCGATGTCGCCGGACAGCCTCGCGGCCGCCCGGGCCTCGGCTCCGTCAGCCCCGGGCGAGGACCACGCGCCGCACCGGGCTGATTCGGTCGCGCCCTCGGCTGATACCCAGCTTCCGCTGCTGGCTCGCCCACGGGTGCTGGATACCGTCATCGTGCTGGCCTACCTGCTCGCGGCGTTCGGGCTGTACCGCGACCTGTGGCTGCACCTGGGCGACGGCTACCTGGTGGACAGCGGCGAGGACCAGACCCTGTTCGAATGGTTCTTCGCCATGCAGGCCCACGCGGTCGCCGCCGGCCAGCCCTCGCTGTTCAGCACGCTGCAGAACTACCCGGCCGGGATCAACCTGATGGCCAACACCTCGATGCCGGGGCTGGCTGTGCCGCTGGCTCCGCTGACCCTGTTGGCCGGCCCGACCGCCACCCTTGCGCTGGTGCTCTCCGGCGGGCTGGCCGGCACCGCCATCGGCTGGTACTGGGTGTTCTCCCGGTACCTGACGCGGTCGCGGTGGGCAGCGGCGATCGGCGGGGGGTGCGTCGGCTTCGCGCCGCCGATGGTGTCCCACGCACACGCCCACCCCAACTTCACCTCGGCGTTCCTGTTGCCGCTGATCGTGGCCTGCCTGATCCGGCTGGCCCGGGGCGGACCGGGGACCAGGGGGGCGCTGCGCAACGGCGTGTTGCTCGGCGCGCTGGTCGCCTGGCAGGTGCTGATCGGCGAGGAGCCGCTACTCATCCTGGCCACCGGAATCGCGGTCTGGGGACTGGCCTGGGCGGCGGTACGACCGAGGACGCTGCTCGCGGCGGCCCGCCCGTTGCTGACCGGGCTCGGTGTGGCGGTCGGGGTGAGCGTGCTGTTGGTCGGCTACCCGCTGTGGTTCCAGTTCACCGGGCCGGGCAGCTACCACTCGCTGGCCCACGCGTTGGACGGCAACGACCTGGCCGCCTTCGGCACGCTGCCCCGTCAGTCGATCGGCGGCCAGCTCCTGGACCCGGGTCAGCCGGTGGGCAACCCGACCGAGCAGAACGCGTTCTTCGGCTGGCCGTTGCTGACCCTGCTGCTGGTGGCGGCGATCTGGTTGTGGCGGGAGGTGCCGGCCCGGCTGGCCGCGATCACCACGGTCGGGCTGGCCGCGCTGTCCGTCGGCAGCCCGGTCTACCTGCGTGGGGCCGACACCGGGATCCCGGGCCCGTGGTGGGTGCTGGACCGGTTGCCGCTGTTCGACTCGTTGATCGAGTCCCGGCTGACCCTGGCCAGCCTGCCGGCCATCGGGGTGCTACTGGCGCTGGCCAGCGACCGGGCGCTGACCCGGCAACCCCGCCAGCTGGTCCCGCCGGTCCGGCCGAGTTGGCTGGGCTGGCTGGGCTCGCTGGGCTGGCCGGGTCGGCCGCGCTGGTTGGGCTGGTTGACCTCGCGCCGGCTGTGGTTCGCCGCGCTGGCGCTCGCGGTGGCGCCGATCCTGCCGGTGCGGTTCGCCACCGAGCCGAGGGCGGCCACCCCGGTGTTCTTCAGCTCCGGCGACTGGCGGGACTACGTGCGGCCGGGGCGGTCGCTGCTCACCGTGCCGCCGCCGGACGCGGGTGGCGCGGACGCCCTGCACTGGCAGGTGGTGGCCGGGTTCGGGTTCCCACTGGTGGAGGGCTACTTCGTCGGGCCGGCTGGGGCGAACCGGACGGGCATCTACGGCGCGGATCGGCCACCCACCTCGCTGTTGCTGGCCAGCGCGGCGGTGAGCGGCACGGTGCCGCCGATCGGGCCGACGGAACGCGCCAGGGCGCTGGACGACCTGCGGCACTGGCGGGCCGACGCGGTGGTACTGCCGAACCCGGCCGACCAGCCGGCGCCACACGCGGCGCTGGTCGCCCTGCTCGGGCCCGGAGAGCGACGTGACGACGTGCTGGTGTGGGACCTGCGCGGCCGCGCCCGATAGGCCCGGCCAGACTGGGCAGGCCCAACGGCTCGCCTACCGGCTGGCCTCGGCGGTGTCCGCCCCGGACCGGTGCGAGCCGGCCGGCG
>DATHIT010000972.1:0-9687 GCA_035489915.1 Pseudonocardia sp.
GCATCGACCAGAGCGCGAACCCGTATCTGCTGGTGGCCGCCGTGCTGTCGGCCGGGTTGGCCGGGCTGGAGGAACACGCCAGCCTGCCCGAACCGGCGGTCGCCCCCGCCGAACAGGGAGCGCCCGCCGCGGTGCAGCGACAGGTGCAGGTGTCCGCCGTTCCCACCCCACCGGCCTGGACGGACGGCGAGAAGGACACCGCCAGCCCGCGCCGGGCGGCCACCGCGCGGATGGTGGAGCGGACCAGCACGGCGGTATCGGCGGCGGCCACCGGCGACTCGGGCGCCACGGACAGCTCCAACTGCCCCGGCGCGTACTCGGGATGGAACTGCTGCACGGCCACACCCTGCGCGCCTAGCGTGCGCAGCAGCTCCACCGCGTAGTCGGACACCTCGATGACCCGGCCCATGCCGTACGCCGGGGCGACCGCCGCCGGCTGGGGGTCGTCCTCGGAACCGCGGAAGAGCACCCACTCCACCTCGAACGCGGCCTTGGCGGTCAGCCCCGCCTGGGCCAGCCGCTCGACCAGCCGGGTAGCCAGCAGCCGGCCACAACCGGGATGTGGCTCCCCCTCCTGGGTCCACCGGTCCCCCGGCGCCCAGGCCCAACCCGGCTGCGCGGCGAGCGGCACCACCCTCTGCAGGTCGGGTATCAGCCGCAGGTCACCGGTGGGGTTCGCGGCCGGGGTGGCCGCGATGGAGTCGTCCAGCAGGAACGCGTCGAACACCGGAGTGTTGCCCACGCCCCAACCGGAGACCCGGTCGAACACCGACACCGGGATCCCCTTGACCCGGGTGATCCCGCTGGTGTCCACGAACGTCACCGCCACGGCGGCGACGTCACGGGAGGCCAGCCACTCGGCCTGCCGGCGGCCCTTGGCTACCCGGTCGGCCCGCTCATGCTCGTCCATGTACCGCCCCTCAGTGTCTTCCGGGGGTCTCGCGGGACCTTGCCCGGGCATTCATTCGGAAAGATACTTTGAAGATCGCGTTTTGAAGATCACGCCGCGTACAGACCACGCGGCACTGCTCGGTCGGGGGATGGACCTCAAGGAGACTGCCATGACTTCGCCCGATCCGGCCCCGTTCAGCGAGCCTACGACCGCGGCCAGCACGAGCGCGGTGGGCCAGGCCACACTTCGGCGCAGTCTCTCCGGGTGGCAGGCCGTCGGCCTATCCATCGCGCTGATGGCGCCCAGCATGGCGGCCAACATCAACCCGCAGGGCACCGCCGGGTCGGTCGGCCGGGCGGTGCCGCTGGCGTTCCTGATCGCCACCGTGGGCGTGTTGCTGGTGGCCTACGTGTTCGTCCGGCTGTGCCAGCGGTTCAACCACGCCGGCTCGGTCTACGCGTTCGTGGCCAGCACGCTGGGTGCCCGGGCCGGCACCGTGGCCGGCTGGTCGCTGATGGGCACCTACTGCTTCTACGGCGTGGTCACCTCGACCGCCGCCGGCATCTTCGGCACGTCCTTCCTGCAGCAGGTGGGCCTGCTGAGCAACCCGCCCGGCTGGATGCCGTTCCTGATCAGCGGCCTGGTCCTGGTGCTGGTCTGGCTGCTCACGGTGATCCCGATACGCGGCGGTACCCGGGTACTGCTCACCGTGGAGGGGGTCACCGTCGCGCTGATCCTGGCGGTCTCCGTGGCGGTGCTGGTGCACCTGTTCGCCGGCACCGCGCCCGGTGGGCTGCGCCCGACCTGGAGCGTGTTCACCGTGGCGCCCGGCACGGACACCTCGGCGCTGTTCCTCGGCGTGGTGTTCGGATTCCTGTCCTTCGCCGGCTTCGAGGCGGCGGCCACCCTGGGCGAGGAGGCCCGCCAACCGCGCAGGGACATCCCCAGGGCGATCCTCGGCACGGCGATCTTCGGCGGCTGCTACTTCGTGTTCGTCACCGCGGTGGAGGTGATGGGCTTCGGCACCAGCGACGAGGGGGTGGCGGCGTTCACCCACTCCAGCTCGCTGCTGGGCGACCTGGGTACCCAGTACGTCGGCGCCTGGGTCGGTGACCTGATCTCGCTGGGCGCGGCGATCAGCGCGTTCGGCTGCGCGCTGGCCTGCGCGGTGGGCGCATCCCGGCTGCTGTACGCGCTGAGCCGGGACGCGGTCGGTGACCGAGGCCTTGGCAAGGTGTCCCGACTGGGTACCCCGGCGGCCTCGGCGGTGGTCGTGGTGCTGGCCATGTACGCGATCGTGGCGGTCTGCGCGTGGGGTGCCGGAGCGGCCGCGATGGACGTGTTCCTGTGGACCGGGACGATCGGCACGCTGATCCTGCTGGTGGTCTACCTGGTGACCACGGCGGGCGCGATCCGGCTGCTGTTCTTCACCCCGCCCAGGACGGTGCCGATGTGGGAGCTGGTCATCCCGATCCTGGCGCTGGCTGTGCTCGGCTACACCGTCTTCCGCAACGTGGTGCCGTATCCGACCGGCGCCGGCGCGGCCTTCCCGATCGTGGCCGGCGGGTGGATCGTGCTCGGCATCATCGCGGTGGCCCTGGTCCCCCGGCTGGCCCGGTTCGCCGAGCGGGAGGAACTGACCGACGCGACCGAGGCACCGCGCGCCGGCGGAGCACCGCGCTAGCCCGAGTACCGCCGCGCGACCTCCACTTGCCGCGTCTAGTTCCAACGACAAGTGCGGCGGGCGCGGGCGGCCGGCCGCTTCGCGAGGCGAATTTCGCCCGTTCGGGATAGCGTCCCGCCATGCACGCGATCACCGTCCGCGAACCAGGCGGCCCAGAAGTCCTGGAATGGACCGAGGTGCCCGACCCCGAGCCCGGCCCAGGAGAGGTGGTCATCGACGTCGCGGCGACCGCGGTGAACCGCGCTGACCTGCTGCAACGCGCGGGCTACTACCCGCCGCCGCCCGGCGCCTCGGACATCATCGGGCTGGAGTGCTCCGGCCGGATCTCCGCCGTGGGCAACGGCGTGTCGAACTGGGAGGCCGGCGACGAGGTCTGCGCGCTGCTCGCTGGCGGCGGGTACGCGGAGAAGGTCGCCGTGCCGGCCGGGCAGATCCTGCCCGCGCCACCTGGCTGGGACCTCGTCGACGCCGGCGGGCTGCCCGAGGTGGCCTGCACGGTGTGGTCCAACCTGGTCGGGGTGGCCGGGCTGCGCGCCGGCGAGCTGGTGCTCATCCAGGGCGGCACCGGCGGCATCGGTACCCACGCGATCCAGGTGGCGGCCGGGCTGGGTGCCCGGGTGGCGGCCACCGCCGGCAACCTGGAGCGGCTGGAGCGCTGCCTCGAGCTGGGCGCCGAGCTGGCCATCGACTACCACGACAAGGACATCGCCGACCAGCTCAGGGAAGCCACGGGCGGTCGCGGCGCGGACGTGATCCTGGACAACATGGGCGCCGCCGCGCTGGCCGACAACATCGACCGGCTGGCCCCCGGCGGGCGCCTGGTGATCATCGGCATGCAGGGCGGAACCAAGACCGAGATCGACCTGAGCAAGATGCTGCGCAAGCGGGCCAGCGTCGCCGCGACAAACCTGCGCGGGCGGCCCACCGACGGCCCGGACGGCAAGGCGGTGATCGTCGCCGAGGTACGGGCCGGGCTGTGGCCGCTGATCGAGTCGGGGCGGGTCAAGCCGGTGGTGCACGCCCGGCTGCCGCTGTCCGAGGCGAGCGAGGCGCACCGGCTGCTCGGTGAGGGCGGCGTGATCGGCAAGTTGCTGCTGGTCAACCCGAACTTCGCGGGCTGAGAGCGCCCCCGAGGGACCCTGCCGTTTGTCGCTTTGCGGCCGGGTCAGACCATTTCGTTGAGGGCGCGGGCGAGCTGGTCGATCTCCGAGGTGGTCGTGTAGTGGGCCAGGCCGATCCGGACCACGCCGCCGACCTCGCCGCTGCCCAGGTGCTCCAACACGCCGTGGTCACCCATGTCGGCCACCGCGCAGACACCCCGGTCGGCGAGGTAGGCGGCCACGTCCTGCGACTTGCGGCCGTCGTGGGTGAAGGACAGTGCGGGCACTCCGCCGGACGGATCCCCGACGATGGTGATCCGGGGCACGAACTTCAGCTCGTAGATCAGCTTTTCCATCAGCTCGGACTGGTACTGGCCCACCGAACGCATCGAGGTGGCCAGCCGGTCCGGGCGCTCGCCCTGTGCCTCGTCGTCCAGGGTGGACAGGTAGTCGACGGAGGCGACCAGCCCGGCCAGCAGCGGGTAGCAGTGCGGGCCCACCTCGAGCCGCTCCGGGCCGGTGGCCAGCGGGTCCAGCGAGCAGGAGGGCAGCCGGTCGAGCAGGCCCGGGTCGGCGAACACCAGTGCGCCGCACTGCGGGCCGCCCCACGCCGAGGCGGTCAGCACCAGCACGTCCGCGCCGAGCTCGTTCATCCGCAGCGGGCCGCACGCCGCCGCAGCGTAGCCGTCCACCACGACCAGCGCGTTCGCCCGGTGCGCCCGCTGCGCGATCCGCGCCACGTCAGGGCGGGTGCCCACGTGCTCGGAGCCGGCGGTCACCGCGACCAGCCGCACCGAGCCGCCGCCGAGCAGCTGCTCGTACTGCCACTCCGGGAGCTCGCAGGTCTCGATCTCGATCTCCGCCCAGCGCACCCCGATGCCCCGCGCCTCGGCGGCGCCACGCCACGGGGCCACGTTGGCGACGTCGTCCAGCCGGGACAGCACGATCTGGTCACCCAGCTGCCAGCTCGGCGCGAGCGCGGTGGCCAGTCGGCCGATGAGCACCTCCCGCCCCGGCCCGAGCACCACTCCGCGTGGATCCGCCCCCACCAGGTCGGCGACCGCCTGCCGGGCGGCGTCCTCGATGACCTCGGCGCGTTGGGAGGCGGGGAAGGCTTCGCCGGGCGGAGAGATGGGCGCACGTACCGCCGTGCCCATGGTCAATGCGACCTGTTCCGGGCACTGGGCACCGGTGGGCGCGTCCAGGTGCACCCAACCGTCACCGATCGCGGGAGTCAGCCCACGAACCCGGGCCACGTCAAAGGGCATCATCATACGGTAACGGCGACCACAAGTTGATCGTGGAGGCAGCTCGGGTTCGGCCCACCGGAACGCAGGTTTCAGGCGAGCCCGTCGGGATATCCCCCAGATTCGACGGGGGCACGAACAGAGGCCAGGATGGTGCTATGACCCAGCCAACGGAGCAGCCCGAGAACGGCGAGCAGCAGGTCATGGTGATCGGGCCGGACGGCTCGCCGGTCGGCATGGCCAGAGTGCCCGGGCAGGGATCGGACCATGAACAGTCCGAATCGGGCGGCGTGATGGACATGGTGGAGCAGCCCGCCAAGGTCATGCGGATCGGCACGATGATCAAGCAGCTGCTCGAAGAGGTGCGCGCCGCGCCGCTGGACGAGGCGTCCAGGGCCCGGCTCCGGGAGATCCACGAGAACTCGATCAAGGAGCTGGAGCAGGGCCTCGCCCCTGAGCTGACCGAGGAGCTGCACCGGCTGAGCCTGCCGTTCACCGAAGACAGCACACCCTCGGACTCCGAGCTGCGCATCGCCCAGGCGCAGCTGGTCGGCTGGCTGGAGGGCCTGTTCCACGGCATCCAGACGGCGCTGTTCGCCCAGCAGATGGCCGCCCGCCAGCAGCTCGAGCAGATGCGCAGGGGGCTGCCGCCCGGGACCGGCGGCCAGCAGGGGGTGCCCGAGGGCCTGGGCGGCCGGGGTACCGGCCAGTACCTGTAGGCCCGCGCTGCGCGCGCAGCCGGGGCGGAGGAGTAGCTCCACCCACAGGCGGCGCAGAGGCAACGGGTACCGTTGTCAGCCATGTCCAGCACCGTGAGTGTCGACGCGGCCGAGCCGCCCGCAGCCCCGGTGGCCGGGTCACGGAGCTGGCGTCGAGCGTTCGGTGACCTGCGACAAGGCTGGCGGCAGCGATCACTGTGGGGCTACCTGGGCTGGCAGGACATCAAGCAGCGCTACCGCCGCTCGGTGCTCGGCCCGCTGTGGATCAGCATCAGCATGGGCGTGCTCGCGGTAGGCCTGGGCATCCTCTACGCGGCGCTGTTCAACACCGACTACGAGAAGTTCCTGCCCTACGTGGCCACCGGCCTGCTGATCTGGAACTTCATCTCCGGTTGCGTGCTGGAGGGCAGCGAGGTCTTCATCGCCAACGAAGGCCTGATCAGGTTCCTGCCCGCGCCGCTGAGCCTGCACGTGTTCCGGCTGGTCTGGCGGCAGACGCTGTTCTTCCTGCACAACCTGGTGATCTGGCTGATCCTGATCATCATCTTCCCGCAGCCGATCAGCTGGACGTTGGCGCTGGCGATTCCCGCGTTCCTTCTGCTGATGGTCAACGGGTTCTGGATCGCTATCGTGGCCGGCATCATCGCCACCCGGTTCCGGGATATCCCGCCGATCATCGCCAGCGTGGTTCAGCTGGTCTTCTACCTGACGCCGATCGTCTGGGACTACAGCACGCTGGCCAACAACCCGAACCCGCACGTCGCGGAGCGGGCCCGGCTGGCCGAGCTGAACCCGGTGATGCACTACCTGGAGATCCTGCGCGAGCCGATGTTGGGCGAGGCCATCGTCTGGCGGCACTGGATCGTGGCCGGGGCGATTACCGTGGTGGGTTGGGCGATGGCCCTGCTTATCCTGCGCAACTACCGATCCCGCGTCGCGTACTGGGTGTGAGTGAGTAATGGTCAGCATCGACATCCAGCACGCCTTCGTCGACTTCCCGATCTTCGACGCGAAGAGCCGGTCGCTGAAGAAGGCCGTGCTCGGCAAGGCCGGCGGCAAGATCGGTACGGACAGCCGGGTACCGATCATCGAGGCGCTGCGCGACATCAACCTGAACCTGCGCCAGGGCGCCCGGGTCGGTCTGGTCGGACACAACGGCGCCGGCAAGTCCACCCTGCTGCGGCTGATGTCCGGCATCTACGAGCCGACCCGGGGCAGCGCCCTCATCCAGGGCAAGGTGGCGCCGGTGTTCGACCTGGGCGTCGGGATGGACCCGGAGATCTCCGGCTTCGAGAACATCATGGTGCGCGGGCTGTTCCTGGGGATGACCCGCAAGCAGATGCAGGACCGGGTCGATGACATCGCCGAGTTCACCGAGCTGGGCGACTACCTGTCGATGCCGCTGCGCACCTACTCCACCGGCATGCGGGTCCGGCTCGCGCTCGGTGTGGTGACCAGCATCGACCCAGAGATCTTGCTGCTCGACGAGGGCATCGGCGCGGTCGACTCCGAGTTCCTGGCCAAGGCGCGGGACAGGCTGAACGCGCTGGTGAAGCGCTCCGGCATGTTGGTGTTCGCCTCGCACTCGGATGAGTTCCTGGTGGACCTGTGCGACACCGGGATCTGGATGGACCACGGCCAGATCAAAGACCACGGCCCGCTGCGCGACGTGCTCAACCACTACAAGGGCCGGGACGTGTACGCCGAACTGAGTGAGCGCCGGTGATCCCCGAGCCGCTGCCGAAGGACTCTGTGGTGGCCGTGGTGGTCACCCGGTACCGCTCGGAGCTACTGGTTGATTCGCTGGCCGCGATGGCCAAGCAGACCCACCCGATCGCCCACCTGGTGGTGGTGGACAACGGCCCGGACCAGCCGGCCCGCGAGGTGGTGGAAGCCTGCGGGCTGCCGGTGAGCTACCTGCCGTCCTGGCACAACCTGGGCGGCGCCGGCGGCTTCGCGCTGGGCATGCTGCACGCGCTGGCGATGGGCGCGGACTGGGTGTGGCTGGGTGACGACGACGGGCGGGCCGCCGACGAGCACGTGCTGGCCACCCTGCTGGACACCGCCCGCCGCCGCGAGCTGGCGGTGGTCTCCCCGGTGGTGGCCGACCAGGCCGACCCGGACACGCTGGCCTTCCCGCTGCGCCGGGGGCTGCGCTGGCACCGGGGCCGGGATGCGCTCGGCGGCGAGGAACTGCTGCCGGGCATCGCCTCCTTCTTCAACGGCGCGCTGTTCCGGGCCAGCACCCTGGACGTGGTGGGCGTCCCCGACCTGCGCCTGTTCGTCCGGGGCGACGAGGTGGAGATGCACCGGCGGGTGGTCCGCTCCGGGTTGCCGTTCGGCACCTGTCTGCGCGCGGTGTACGTGCACCCCAACGGCTCGGACGAGTTCAAACCGATGCTGGGCGGCCGGCTGCATGCCCAGGACCCGGAGGACCCGGTCAAGCGCTACTACACCTACCGCAACCGCGGCTACCTGTTCGGACAGCGCGGGATGCGGCTGATCGGCGCCCTGGAGCTGGTCCGGTTCGGCTGGTACTTCCTGGTCTCCAAGCGCGACCCGGCGGGGTTCGCCGAGTGGCTGCGGCTGGTCAGGCTGGGCCGCCGCGAGCGGTTCCACCGCGCCCCCTGAGCCACCTCCCGGCGGATACCGCCGAGGGAACCTTCTGGACAGCTCAGAGATCACCAAAGTTCAGGCTTGTAGGCCTACTCCGATACCGCCGCGGCGGCGACAATGAGGTTCGAGGCAACCTGACCCACGGCACCGGCGATCAGTAGCTCCACCGCCCCCCACTTCGAACGCCGATTCCCGGATCAGCCCCAAGCGCGCGGACGTTCACCGCCGCTCCGGCCGCGCGCACCTTCACCCCGGCCCTAAGGAGCATCGTGTTCGTTCGTCGGATCGCCGTTATCGGTGCTGGTTACGTCGGTTTGACCACCGGTGCGTGCTTGGCGTCGCTGGGGCATCGGGTGGTGTGCGCCGACGTGGACGCGGAGAAGATCGCCCGGCTGCGCGACGGTGACGTGGACATCCTGGAGCCGGGGCTGACCGAGCTGGTGGCCGAGGGGATGGCGGCGGGTCGGTTGTCGTTTGTGCTCGGCGCGCGGGAGGCGATCGCCCCGGTGGGCGCGGTTGAGGAGCCCGTCGAGGTGATGTTCCTGTGTGTGCCCACGCCGATGGGTGAGGGCGGCGCGGCTGATTTGGCGGCGGTGGAGGCGGTCGCCCACGAGGTGCGGGATTTGTTGCCGCGCGGATGTGTGGTGGTGAACAAGTCGACCGTGCCGGTGGGCACGGCGGCTCGGACGCGGCAGCTGTTGGGGCGCCGCGATGTGGCGGTGGTGTCCAATCCGGAGTTTTTGCGGGAGGGCAGCGCGGTGCACGACTTCTTGAACCCGGACCGGATTGTGGTCGGTTGCGATCAACAGGACGCGGCGGAGCGGGTGGCGGCGTTGTACTCGCGGCTGGGCGCTCCGACATTGTTGACCGACGCGGCCAGCGCGGAGCTGGTCAAGTACGCGGCGAACTGTTTCCTGGCGATGAAGTTGTCGTACGTGAATGCGATGGCCGAGTTGTGTGAGCGGTTGGGCGCGGACGTGCAGGAGGTCACCGAGGGGATGGGCTACGACCGGCGGATCGGGCAGGCCTTCCTGAAGCCGGGACCGGGGTGGGGCGGCTCGTGTCTGCCCAAGGACACCCACGCGCTGATGCAGATCTGCGACGCGGCGGGCTTTGAGTTCCCCTTGTTGGATGCCTCGTTGCAGACCAACCAGCGCCAGAGCGGGCGGATGGTGGCCAAGGTGCGGGCGGCGGTGGGTGGCTCGCTGGCGGGCAAGCGCATCGGGTTGCTCGGGTTGACCTTCAAGGCCGGCACCGATGATCTGCGTGATTCCCCGGCGTTGGCGGTCGCCGCCGGGCTGCTCGCCGAGGGCGCCGAGCTGACCGGGTTCGACCCTGGCTGTCCGGCCCCGGTGGCCGGGCTGACCGACGGCATCACCGTGGCCGACGAGGCGATGGCGGCGGCCAAGGACGCCGACGCGATCGTGGT
>DATHIT010000973.1:0-2627 GCA_035489915.1 Pseudonocardia sp.
GGCGGCAAGCAGTCCGGTCCGGTGAACTACGACCTTGCCCGGCAGCTGGCGGCCAACTCGATCGGCTTCGTCAAGCCGATACCCGAGGCCACCGCCACCGCCATCGCCGACGCCGTCCGCCTTGCCGAGACCTGGCTGGACGGCGTGACGCCACTGCCCGCCGGCACCACGAAGTCGGCGGCGTGGACGCCCAGCGACTGGATCGACAACACGCTGGGCACCTGGAAGCGGCTGTGCGACCCGGTGGCCGAGCAGATCTCCACGGTGTGGGCGTCCACGCTGCCCGAGGAGGCCAAGAGCATGGCAGGCCCCCTGCTGGCGATGATGTCCCAGATGGGCGGCATGGCGTTCGGCTCGCAACTCGGCCAAGCACTTGGCACGCTGTCGCGAGAAGTGTTGACCTCTACCGACATCGGACTGCCGCTGGGCCCCAAGGGGGTAGCGGCGCTGATGCCCGACGCGATCGAGGCGCTCGCCGAGGGCCTCGAACAGCCGCGCAGCGAGATCCTGACGTTCCTGGCCGCGCGCGAGGCCGCGCACCATCGGCTGTTCAGCCACGTGCCGTGGCTGTCCAGCCAGTTGCTCAACGCCGTCGAGGCCTTCGCCAGGGGCATGAAGGTCGACACCAGCGGGCTCGAGGAGTTCACCCGCGGCTTCAATCCAGAGTCACTGACCGATCCCTCTGCCATGGAGCAGCTGCTCAACCAGGGCATCTTCGAACCGAAGGCTACGCCCGAGCAGGTCGCGGCGCTGGAACGGCTCGAGACGCTGCTCGCGCTCATCGAAGGATGGGTGCAGACCGTGGTGAACGACGCCCTCGGCGACCGGATTCCTGGCACGTCGGCCCTGAGCGAGATGCTGCGCCGCCGCCGTGCCACCGGCGGCCCGGCCGAGCAGACGTTCGCCACCCTGGTCGGGCTGGAGTTGCGACCGCGCAAGCTGCGCGAGGCCGCGGCGCTGTGGGAGCGGCTGACCGAGGCCGTCGGCTCCGACGCCCGCGACGCCGTGTGGCAGCACCCGGACCTGCTGCCGGGTGCCGAGGACCTCGACGAGCCCGCCGCGTTCATCGACCGCATCGTTGGTGGCGACACCAGCGGAATGGAGCAGGCGATCGCCGACCTGCAGAACGATGAAGAGAAGCGCACCGACGACAGCTAGGCCCGCCGAGGCCTGTGGATAACTAAAACGCGCAGGCCGCGGTACGTGGCACAGTCGTTACGTGTTGCGTCACACGCTCGACCCGGCGATGCCGGTGCTGATGCGCCCCGACGGTGCCGTTCAGGTGGGGTGGGACCCTCGGCGCGCCCTGCTGGTCCGCCCACCGGACGGATTGTCCGCCGCCGCGCTGGCCGACCTGCTGCGCATCATGCAGTCCGGCATCGCCATCACCGAGCTTCAGGCCCTCGCGGTGAACCGAGGCGTTGCGGACGCGGCGGCCGTGGCCGAACTCGTCGCCTCGCTGGTCGGCGCCGGGGTCGTGACGACGGCACCTCCTCCGGCCCGCTCGGCGTCCATTCGCATCCATGGCCGCGGGCCGCTGTCCGATCTGCTGGCCGGCGCGCTGCGGTGCTCGGGCGCCAGGGTCCGGCACAGCAGCCTCAGCCACGCCGGCGTCCGACCCGGCACCACCGATCTGGTGGTGCTGTCGGACTACCTGGTCACCGATCCACGGCTGGTCCGAGACCTGCACGACGCCCGAGTGCCGCATCTGCCGGTGCGC
This sequence comes from Pseudonocardia sp., assembly GCA_035489915.1. Classification (GTDB taxonomy): domain Bacteria; phylum Actinomycetota; class Actinomycetes; order Mycobacteriales; family Pseudonocardiaceae; genus Pseudonocardia. The sequence goes on from DATHIT010000973.1 coordinate 1,721, forward strand.
GTGCGGGACGGCACGGGCCTGGTGGGCCCTCTGGTCATTCCCGGCATGACGAGTTGCCTGCGCTGCGCCGACCTGCACCGCAGCGACCGCGACGCCGCCTGGCCCGCGCTGGCCGCCCAACTGCGCGACGCCGTCGGCAGCGCCGACCGGGCCACCATGCTGGCCACCGCGGCATTAGCGCTCAGCCAGGTCGACAGAGTCATCAAGGCGATCCGCGACGCAGGCGACCCCCGAAGAGCCGGCGACCCGCCTGCCACCCTGGACACCACGCTGGAGGTGGACGTCAGCACCGGGTCGACGGCGAGCCGACGGTGGTCGCGGCACCCGCGTTGTCAGTGCTGACATCGATCGTTGGCAAGTCGACGCCGTTTGGTCAGAAGCGTCATGGATGATGGTCTGGTGGCAGACATCAAACGTGGCCGAGCTGCGCGCAACGCCAAGCTCGCGTCTCTTCCCGTCGGCATCGCCGGTCGGGCCGCGCTGGGCTTCGGCAAGCGGCTGACCGGCTCGTCGAAGGACGAGGTCAACGCCGAGCTGATGGACAAGGCCGCCCAGCAGTTGTTCACCGTGCTCGGTGAGCTCAAGGGTGGCGCGATGAAGGTCGGCCAGGCGCTGTCGGTCATGGAGGCCGCCATCCCCGAGCAGTACGGCAAGCCGTACCGCGAGGCGCTGACCAAGTTGCAGCGGGAAGCGCCGCCGCTACCGGCGGAAAAGGTGCACCGGGTGCTCGACGCGCAGCTGGGCACCAAGTGGCGGGAGCGGTTCGCCTCGTTCGACGACACGCCGGTGGCGTCGGCCAGCATCGGCCAGGTGCACAAGGCGGTGTGGTCGGACGGCCGCGAGGTCGCGGTCAAGATCCAGTACCCCGGAGCCGACGAGGCGCTGCGCGCCGACCTGAAGACCATGA
>DATHIT010000974.1:0-30487 GCA_035489915.1 Pseudonocardia sp.
GGTCCATATCGCAAGCCTGCCCAGCGAGGACGGCCCGGGTCAACCGGGTTCACCGGCGGCGCGAGACATACCGTGGTGGCCGTGACGTCACCAGACCTGCGCCACCACGGGGACCTCGACGCCGAACCCGGGCTGCTGGACTTCGCGGTGAACGTGCGGGGGGACCAGCCGCCGGGTTGGCTGCGTGATCGGCTGGTGGCCGCGATGGACCGGCTGGGCCGCTACCCGTCCGCCGGGGACGACCTGGCCGCGCGGCGGGCCGTCGCCGACCGTCACCGCCGGTCGCCGGACGAGGTGTTGGTGCTGGCCGGGGCGGCCGAGGGGTTCGCGCTGCTGCCCGCGCTGCGCCCCAGGCTGGCGGCTGTTGTGCACCCGGGTTTCACCGAGCCGGAGGTCGCGCTGCGCACCGCCGGGGTGCCGGTGCACCGGGTGCTCACCACCGAGGCCGACGGTCATCGGCTGCGCCCGGACGCGGTGCCGCCGGAGGCCGACCTGGTGGTGCTCGGCAATCCGACCAACCCGACCTCGGTGCTGCATCCGGCCGAGGTGGTGCGCACGCTGGCCCGGCCGGGGCGGGTGCTGGTGCTGGACGAGGCATTCGCCGATGCGGTGCCCGGTGAAACGGCGTCGCTGGCCAGTGCTGACGCCCCGGGCTTGCTGGTGCTGCGCAGCCTGACCAAGACCTGGGCGCTGGCCGGGCTGCGGGCCGGTTACGCCCTCGGGGCGCCGAGCCTGCTGACCCGGCTGGCCACGGGCAGGCCGCCGTGGCCGGTCGGCACGCTGACCCTCGAGGCGGTCCTGGCCTGCTGCCAGCCGGAGGCGGTGGCCGAGGCGGAGATCGCCGCGACCGAGCTGGTGGCCCACCGGAAGTGGCTGGTGGAGGAGCTGTCCGGGCTGCCGGGGGTGGCGGTGCAGCAGCCGGCGGCCGGCCCGTTCCTGCTGCTGCGGGTGCCCCGCGGGCCCCAGGTGCGGGCCGCGCTGCGGGCCGAGGGCATCGCGGTGCGCCGCTGCGACACGTTCCCCGGGCTGACCGAGGACCACCTGCGGGTAGCCGTCCGACCACCCGCGCGGGCCACCGCGCTGGTCGCCGCGCTCGCCCAAGCCCTCGCCGACACGGCGCCCGGACCGGAGCCGGACGCGGCGCCCGGACCGGAGCCGGACGCGGCGCCCGAAGGGGTGGCCGATGCGGTGGACGTACCGGCGGTGCGTCCAGACGCGCGGGCCGGCGCGGGCTACGGTGCCGGCGTGGGGCAGGAGGCGGGATCGTGACCGGCGCGCGGCTGCGGGACGTGGTGGACGCGCTGCAGACCGCGTACCCACCGGCGCTCGCCGAGTCCTGGGACGCCGTCGGGCTGGTCTGCGGTGACCCGGACGAGCCGGTGTCCCGGGTACTGGTGGCCGTCGACCCGGTGCCGGAGACCGTCGACGAGGCGGTGGACACCGGCGCCCAACTGCTGGTCACCCACCATCCGCTGCTGCTGCGCGGGGTGCACGGGGTGCCCGCCGACCAGCCCAAGGGGCGGCTGGTGCACCGGCTGATCCGGGCCGGCATCGGGCTGTTCACCGCGCACACCAACGCCGACTCGGCCGATCCCGGGGTGTCCGATGCGCTGGCCGAGGCGCTGGGCGTCACCGTCGAGGGCCCGCTGCAGCCCCGCGCAACCGAGCACCTGGACAAGATCGTTACCTTCGTCCCGGTCGGCGCCGCCACCGCCCGGGTGCTGGACGCGCTGGCCGACGCGGGCGCCGGGCAGATCGGCGACTACAGCCATTGCGCGTGGAGCACCGACGGCACCGGGCAGTTCCTGCCGCACCACGGCGCGAACCCGACGATCGGGCAGGTCGGCGCGCTGGAGCGGGTGGACGAGACCCGGCTGGAGCTGGTGCTGCCCAGGGCCCGACGCCGCGCGGTGATCGATGCGCTGCGCGCCGCCCACCCGTACGAGGAGCCAGCATTCGACCTGTTCGAGCTGGCCGAGATCCCCGGCCGGCGCGGGCTGGGCCGGGTCGGTGTGCTGCCCGAGCCGGAGACCCTGGCCGCGTTCACCGCCCGGGCCGCCGCCGCGCTGCCGGCCACCGCATGGGGCGTGCGCGCCGCGGGCGACCCGGACCGACCGGTGCACCGGGTCGCGGTGTGCGGTGGCGCGGGCGATTCGGCGTTGGACGCCGCTACCGCCGCCGGCGCGGACGCCTACCTCACCGCCGACCTGCGCCACCACCCCGCGGCGGAGCATCTGCTCGCCGGCACCGTGGCGGGTCGGCTCACCCCGGCGCTGGTGGACGTGGCGCACTGGGCATCCGAACACCCCTGGTGCGAGCAGGCGGCCGGCGTCATCCGGGGCGGGCTCGCGGGTACGGTCGACGCAAGCGTCTCGTGGCGGCGCACCGATCCGTGGACCGTGGGCGCCAGCTCGCCGGAGAGCACGTCAGGAAGGATCACTCAGTGAATGCCGAACCCGCGGTACAGCAGCGGTTGTTGGAGCTGGCCGAGGTGGACGCCGAGCTGAATCGGATCCAGCACCGGCGCCGCGCGATGCCGGAGCTGGCCGAGATCGCCGATGCGGAGCGCTCGGTCCGGGAGCGCAAGGACGCCGTGGTGGCCGCCGAGACCCGCGGCGCCGACCTGGACCGCGACATCCAGCGGCTGGAGCGGGACGTGGACGGCGTGCGCGCCAGGGTGCAGCGGGACAAGGGGATGCTCGCCGGCGCCGGGGTGTCCGCCAAACAGGCCAGCGACCTGCAACACGAGCTGGACACGCTGGCCCGCCGGCAGTCCGTGCTGGAGGACGAGCTGCTTGAGGTGATGGAGCAGCGCGAGGCGGTTCAGACCAACCTGGACGCCGCGCGCACCGAGCTGGCCGCCGGGGAGCAGATCCTGGCCGACGCCGCCGCGCGCCGGGATGCCGCCGCCGGGGATCTGGACGTCGCCGAGGCCGGGCGCAAGCGGGACCGGGAGCCCCTGGTCGCCGGCCTGCCCGCCGACCTGTTGGCGGTGTACGAGCGGAGTCGGGTCAGGCAGGGTATCGGCGCCGCGCTGCTGCGCGCGCGACGCTGCGGGGCCTGCCGGCTCGAGCTGGACACGCAGGAAATCAGCCACATCAGGACGGCGCCGCCGAACGAGGTGCTGCGGCACGAGGAGTGTGGAGTGATCATGGTGCGTACCTCGGAGTCCGGGCTGTGAGGCTGCTGGTCGAGGCTGACGGCGGCTCGCGGGGCAATCCCGGCCCGGCCGGTTACGGCGCGGTGGTGTGTGACGCGGACTCCGGCGAGGTGCTGGTGGAGTGCTCCGAGGGAATCGGCATCGCCACCAACAACGTCGCGGAGTACCAGGGGCTGATCGCCGGGCTGCGCGCCGCGGTGGAGCTGGGCGGCACATCGGCGGACGTCGAGGTGCGGATGGACTCCAAGCTGGTCGTGGAGCAGATGTCCGGCCGCTGGAAGATCAAGCACCCAGCCATGCAACCGCTCGCCCAAGAGGCCGCCCGCCTGATCGACAAACTCGGCGCGGTCCGACTCACCTGGATACCCCGCGAGCGGAACAAACGCGCCGACCGCCTGGCCAACCTGGCGATGGACGCCCAGGCCGCCCGGTGACCGAGCTTCCCGGGTCCGGAAAGCCCGCGAGTCGGGGCTCTCAGCACACTGAGTCGGGGCTCTCAGCACCCCCCGCGTCCGCCAGCTGGACCGGGCAGCGGGGCCAACCCACCCGGCTGCTGCTACTGCGCCACGGGCAGACGGAGTACTCAGCGCAACGTCGCTACTCCGGCCGGGCCGACCCCGAACTGACCGACTTGGGGCTGGCCCAGGCCGCGGCGGTGGCCGACGGGATCACCGCCATCGAGGGCACCGACAAGGTCAGCGCGGCACTGTGCTCGCCGCTGCGCCGTGCCCGGCAGACCGCCGCGCCGGTGGCGGCCGCGCTGGGCACGCCGGTGACCGAACACGACGGGCTGCTGGAGACCGACTTCGGCGAGTGGGACGGGCTGACCTTCGGCGAGGCGCGCGAGCGGGACCCCGAGCTGCACCGGAGCTGGCTGGGCGACGAGACGGTGCCCCCGCCCGGTGGGGAGAGCTTCGCCGAGGTCGGCCGGCGGGTCGCCCGGCTGCGCGACGAGCTGCTCGCCACGCATGCCGGTGAGACGTTATTGCTGGTCAGCCACGTGACCCCGATCAAGATGCTGCTGCGGATGGCGCTGGACGCCGGCCCGTCGGTGCTCTACCGGATGCACCTGGACCTGGCGTCGTTGTCCGTCGCCGAGTTCTACCCGGACGGCGGGGCGTCGGTGCGCCTGGTGAACGGTCGCTTCCCGGTGACCAGCACCGTCGCCAGCATCGCCTGACCGTCAGCTCAGCAGGACGCTCGGGACGGCAGGGCTCAGGAGGGCACAGCTGGGGCGAGCGGGGCCGGCTGGTAGGTGCCGAAGCACCACACGTTGCCTTCCGGGTCCCGCGTGGCGAACTCGCGGGACCCGTAGTCCTGATCCACCAGCGGCATGACGATCTCGGCTCCGGCGCGCACCGCCCGGTCGTGGGCCCCATCCGGGTCCTCGACCACCAGGTACAGGCAGGCTCGCCCGGTGTCGAACGGACTCGGCTCCTTGCCCCGAGAGCTGACCATGATCGTGCCGTTGCGCCAGCCCAGCTCCGCGTGCACGACCTGCCCGTCGGGGCCGTGGGTCACCTCGCCGACGGTCAGCCCCAGCGTGTCGGTGAGAAAGCGGATCGCGGCCGACGCGTCGTCGTAGCGCAGGGTCGGGACAACTGTCGGGGCGTTCTGGTTCAGTGCCATGTAGGAAGGCTAGGGCCGGAAAGGGGGCGCGCTCTTGGACGAATGTGACCTGGGGCCGAATCGGCCCTCACTTCGCGGCATGCTCGGTTTGCTCGGGCGCCCCGATGCTGACCGTGCCGTCGGTGTTGATCACCCAGCCCGGGTTGTGCGCGACCTCCCAGCGGAAGCCGGCCGGGTCGGCGAAGAAGCCGTGCCAGAAGCCGACCTCGCCGCGCTGTGCCGGCTTGAGCACGGTGCCCCCGGCTCGCTCGACGGTGTTCAGCACCTCGCCCACCTCCGCCTCGCTGCCGACGTTGTAAGCCAGTGTCATTGGCGCGGGCTGGGTCGAGGGCCGAGCCGGGCTGTCCGGGGCGATGTCGTGCTCCAGCTTGTCCGCATGCCAGAGCCCGAGCACCAAGCCGTGCCCGATCAGCAGGAAGATGATCTCGCCGGGTACCTCCATGGTTGGCTTCCAACCCAGTCCGTCGACGTAGAAGCGGCGGGCGGCGGCCAGGTCCGGTACGCCCAGCGTGATGATGTCTACTCGTGGTTGCATGCCGACCATGGTGGCCGGGTCGGGCGGTGCGTGTCGTGAACGAAACGGACATCGCGGCCTCGAGTTACCGCGAGTACCCCGCGCCGCCCGAGCTGCGCCACGTGCTGGCCTGCACCTGGCGGCAGCGCATCGCCCCGGGTTGCGGTATGTACCAGCAGCGGGTGTTGCCGGACGGGCACGCCGACCTCGTGGTGGACGACCGGGGGCGGGCGGTGCTGGTGGGGCCGGCCACCCGGGTGGTCCTGCCGGAGTTGCCCGCCGGCGGCGCGGTACACGGGCTGCGGCTGGCGTTCCATGCGGTGGGGCCACTGTTGCGGGTGCCGGCCGCCGAGTTGACCGACCGGGTGGTCCCGCTGTCCGCGCTGGTCAGCGAGCCTCTTGTGACGGCGGTCCGCGACGCGCTGGGCGACGGCGACCCAGCCGCCACCGCGCTGACCCAGCGCTGGCTGGCCAGCGCGGCCCCGGACCCTCGGGTGGGCGCGGCGGTCCGGGCGCTGTGGCGTCGGCCTGGGCTGGAGATCGTGTCGGTCGCCGACCGGATCGGGCTGTCCAGCCGGCAGCTGCGCCGAGCGCTGCTCGCCGAGGTGGGCTTGGGCCCGAAGATGTTCCAGCGGGTCGGGCGGCTGCAGCGGTTTCTGGCGCTGGCCGGGGCGGATCCCGAGCGGGGGCTGGCCGAGCTGGCCGCCGAGGCCGGCTACGCCGACCAGCCGCACCTCAGCCGGGAGGCCAAGACGTTGGCCGGGCTCACCGCCATCGAGTTGCTCGCCTATCAGCTCAGCTGACCAGCGCCCGCGACCGGTGGGGGTGCCACCGCGGCGATCAGCTGGGAAGGTGTCGCCCCGGCGAGCCGGCGGAACTCCCTGATCAGGTGGCTGTGGTCGGCGTAGCCCGCGGCCGCCGCCACGTCACTGATCGACCGGGCGCCGGGTGCGGTGAGCAACTGGTGCGCCCGGGCGAACCGCAGCACCTGTGCGGCAGGCTTCGGCGCGATCCCCACCTGCCCGCGGAACCGCGCGACAAAATGCCGGCGGCTCCAGCCGACCTCGGCGGCGAGCTCACCGATCGGCACCGCGCCGTGCGAGCCGGCGAGCCGACGCCACGCCCAGCTCACCTCCGGGTCGGCTCGCGGACCGTCCTGCACGCACTGGCCGAGGACGCGCTCCAGCAGCTCGAACCGCTCCGGCCAGCTGGGCAGTTCAGCCAACCGCTCGCCAAGGTCACGCCATGCCGGCCCGAACAGTCCATCCACCGGAACCACCGCATCGTGCAGCTCTGACATCGGGCCGCCGAGCAGCCGGTAGGCGCCCAGTGGGTCGAGGTCGACCTGGATGCAGCGCAGCGTGCCGTCATGGGTGGTATCCACCGGGATCTCGTGCATGCCGGCGACGAACGAGGTGTACGTGCCAGACCCGGTGGCCGAGCTGATCCGCACCTGATCACCGAAGCTGAGGATGATCGGCACACCGCCGAACGGCAGCTCGCGCCGATGCACAGCGCCTCCCGCGTGCTCCGCGAACCCGACTACCCGGCGGATCTGCCCGCGCAAGCTCGGGCGTGGTCGGTGCGCCCGCATCCACACGTCGGCATCCTCGGCGGTCGCCCCCGGCACCGCTGTGTCCGGCACCGCTGTGTCCGGCCCTGTTGTCGGCACCTGCCCAGTGTGGCAGCGCCGGGTGACACTTCTGGCCAGGATTTGGCTCGATCAGCCAGGCACGCCGCCAACCCGGCCTGCGCGATCCGGCTCCGGTACCGGTCCTATACTTGATGGGCGGACGAGCTGGCCGGGCGGTCGCGTCGGCGCCCCTGGATGGCAACATCAAGGGGCGTCGCCGAGGAAAGTCCGGACTCCGCAGGGCAGGGTGGTTGTTAACGGCAACCCGGGGCGACCCGCGGGACAGTGCCACAGAAAACAGACCGCTCCGGCGCACACGCGCACGGAGTAAGGGTGAAACGGTGGTGTAAGAGACCACCAGCACCCCGGGTGACCGGGGTGGCTCGGTAAACCCCACCCGGAGCAAGGCCAGACAGCAGGCGATCGAGGACGGCCCGTCCGATGCCTGCGGGTAGGCCGCAAGAACTCGCCGGCGACGGCGAGTCAAGATGGATGGCCGCCGAACGGTGCGCCGCAAGGCGCCCGGGAACAGGATCCGGCTTACAGGCCAGCTCGTCCGCCCCGCTCCTCCGGACCAGTGCCGGGGGAGCGGGGCATAGCCTCTGAGCTGCGGATACGTTCCCGTGAGTTCTACCGGGTTCTCAGTGCTCCCCGACCTCCGACGGCCCAGAGACGGCCCAGAGAATGATCTTGCCTGGTCTCGGCGGCGGCAGAACGAGCACCTGGCGGCGACGGATTTGAGGTCAGCCGCCGACGTGGTTCTGAACTGCGGAAATGGCTGCGGAACTCCGAACCAGACCGGAAATGGACCGCCAGGTCCGCCTGGGCGCGGTCGGGCGGCGTCTGATCGGGCTTGATCGGGCTTGATCGGGCTTGATCGGGCAAGGGTGATGGCCCGGAGATGGCGTCTTCTACGTATTGCACTATTTGTGACCTGGGTCTCAAATGGGTGGGCTTGCCGGGCGGGGCCAGACGCGGTGCACGGGCGGGACAGAGGGTCGCGCCGGGCATCAGTCGTGGGAGAGCCGCTGGCCGAGGCTGGTGGGCTCGAGGGGACTGCCATGACACTCAGTTTGGAGCTGGATGAGCTCCGGTCCGCGATGGCCGGAGCGGTGGTCGGTCCGGCCTCGCCGGACTATGACGAGGTCCGCAAGGTGTGGAACGCCGACCACGACCAGCGCCCAGTGGTGATCGCCCAGTTCGCCTCTACGGCGGATGTGGTGCGCGAGGCGAGAGCGCAATGAATCCGCAACGACATCGAGCACGCTCGCACACGGCAACATTCCGACAACAACGAGGAGTAGGTGACATGTTCGCCGCCAACCGTATGGAGCTTCCGGTCGCGCTCGAGGGCGACGGTGTTGAGGTCCGGGCCGCCGAGACGGGCGAGCTCACCATGGGCTGGTTCAAGCTCGACAAGGGGGTGGATCTAGGACCGGCGCTGGTCGGGCTGCCCGAGGACCTCTGTCCCTGCTCGCACTGGGGGTATCTGATCAAGGGACGGTTGCGGATGCGCACGCTCGAAGGTGACCGCGAGTACCGAGCGGGCCAGGCGTTCTACTGGGCTCCCGGGCACGCGCCCGAGGCGCTGGAGGACTGCGAGTACGTCGACTTCTCCCCGTCCCTCGAGTTGGCGAAGGTGGTGGAGCACATCAAGGGCAAATCGTCTTGACCGCGGGCCGACCACGGGCGCGCATCCTCTCGGTGCAGCAGACGGGAGACGCTGCCGTGGCCGTGGTGGCGGAGGAGGGCTACCGGGGGTCGCTCTCCTTCATCGACTACCTCCAGCTCGCGCGCATCGAGGGGACCTGGAAGGTGGTCAGCAAGCTGTTCGCCCACACCGGCGGGGAGGTGCCCGAGTAGGCGTAGCCCGTGCGCTCCGCGCATGTGGTTCGCTCGGCCGTGGTCGGCCGCACGTTAAACGGTGGAGATGATCTAGGTCTTGGTCGCCGACATCGTGGCGCTTGCTGCCAAGCCGGCGTGTTTCTTCCCGGACCGGGACCGCTGTGGCCAACACTGCAGGGTTATGACACAGAGCCATGTCGGCGAGTGGTACCGCGGCTACCTCACCTGCTTGAACGAGAAGCGGTTCGGCGACCTCGCGGAGTTCGTGCACGACCCCGTGGTGCACAACGACCGGACGCTGGCCGTCGCCGAGTTCCAGGACCTCCTTCGCCGCGACGCCGCAGAGATCCCGGACCTTTACTACGAAATCGAGCGGCTGGTCATCGAAGGCGACGAGGTGGCGTGCCGCATCCGGTTCGACTGCACTCCAACGAGCTTCCGCGGCCTGCCTCCCACCGGCCGACCGATCTCGTTCGTCGAGCACGTGTTCTACCAGTACCGGAACGAGCGGATCGCGCAGATCTGGTCGATGATCGATATGGACGCGATCCGTGACCAGCTGAGCACCGCCCAGTGAGGGCGTCGTCCGGACATGGTGCCCCGGTAGCGCGAGACGGGTCGGCGCGGACCGCCGCGGGAAGTCCCCGGCACGGATGATCTTGCCGAGCGCGGAGTCCACCGCCGCGCGGGTTGTCTCGTCCGAATCCGGCCACCCTTACGGTGTGGCCCTCATTACACCGCGAGAGTCCGCCATGGCTGCCACCACCCGCCGCGCGATAATCGCCGCCGCCGGGGACCGGGCACGCCGCGCGGGGTATGTCCTAGACGACGACCAGACCGAAGAGCATGCTGGCGCTGGGCGTGATGATCTGTCGGCAACTGCACTCCGGGGAGCGCTTCGAGACGCTGCTCGACGTAATGACCGCGGGCCGTGGCGGATACACACACACGTACGGAGGCTGCGGCGGTGGTAGGTGCATCCAGGGGCGCGCGGTGTCCTGAGGTGAGCTACAACGACTGAATCCATCCCCCGACCACACCTCGGATCCACAACATCAAAAGAAGAGGGGCACGCCATGACCGGAACACACCGACTATTGACGCTAGGGGGCACGGGCTTGGCCGCGATGACGCTGTTCGCCACCCTCAGCGCGCCCATGGCTGCGGCATCCACCCCCACCGCCGCCACCGTCACCCTCGCCGCATCCAGCGGCCCAATGCTGACCGACTGGCGCAGCGACCGTTGCTGGCGTTGGTGGGGCGGCGAACGCCACTGGGTGTGCGACCGGCACGACCGACGCGGCGACCGCCATGACCGACACGACAACCGGCGCGGCGACCGGCACGACAACCGGCACAGATAGACCCTCGGGGTTGAGGGAAGCGGGGCCGACGCTCGTCGGCCCCGTTTTGTGTTCAGGCTCGGCGGTGGTGTCGGCGATCCAGCTGTTGACTATCGAGGGTGATGTCGCCAACGAGCGGGTGGTGGTAATACTTGCGGCGGTGCCCGGCGGCACGCACCGTGTGGCTGCCCCGCCATGCACGGAAGTCATCGTCATTCACGGAAAGCTCCCCGACCAGCGCGGCGAGCCGACTGTCGTTCGGGTAGCGGCGGGCGTCCATACGCAGATGGGCGACGCAATTGCGGGCGACCGTTTCCCAGTCGTGCAGTTGAGCCCGGTAGCTGGGGTCGAGGAACGTCATCCAGATCAGATTGCGGTGGGCCGGAGGGATGGCGTTGAAGTCCGCCAACAGTGCCGCGCCCATCCGATTCCAGGCGAGAACGTCGAGCCTGCGGCCGAGCAGGATCGCCGGAACGTTGCTCATACTGTCAAGGAGCTGCTGAGTCTGAGGGCGGACCCGGTGGGTGGCCGGTCGTGAACCTTTCGCGCCGGCGTCTCCGGCGATCGCGACCAGGTACTCGCGTGCGTCTGTGCTGAGGCCGAGCGCATCGGCCAACGCGTGCAGAACTCCGGCAGACACACTGGTCACTCGGCCCTGTTCGAGCCTGGCCAGATAGTCAACGCTGATGTTCGCCAGCTGGGCGACCTCTTCGCGGCGAAGGCCAGCGACTCGGCGCAGATGGCCATCATCGACCAGGCCGACCTCCTGGGGTTGCACGGGACGTAGCGGTGCGTGGCACAAGTTTTCCCAGGGAGAATCTGTCACTGCCTCGGCGCGGATTGGCGAGGGATGGTCGGCAGACGACAAGGACAGCGGGCTCATCCGGCGCACGCGAGGAGCTGCATGACCACGGAACACGAACCAGTCACCAGCATCATCTTTGGAACCATGACGCTGGGCTATCGCGGCTACGGCGCGCGCGTCCACGACCTGCCGACCGCACAGCAGATGCTCGACACCCACTACCCGCGATCACGGCGTGCCGCTCGAATCAACACTGCCCGGCATCCAGGACCTCCACGACGAGGGCCTGTTCGACGAGTTCGGGTTGAGCAACTTCAGCGTCGCCGACATCGAGGACGTCCTGGCTATCACCAGACGGGAAGGTTGGACGCGTCCCACGGTCTACCAGGGTCTCTACAACGCTCTCGCCCGGATCGTGGAAACAGAGCTCTTCCCCACCCTTGCCGCGCACGGGATGCGATTCCAGGCCTACAACCCGCTCGCCGGTGGGGCCTTCGCTCCCAACTTCGGCACGGAGGACTCCGATATCGACGCCATCTCCGCCGCTCTGCGCTGGTTGGTGCACCACTCAAAGCTCGACGGCCACCGTGACGACGGCATTATCATCGGCGCGTCATCCATGGCCCACCTCCAGCACAACCTCTCAGCGGTGAAGCAAGGCCCGCTACCACGGGCGGTAGTCGACGCGATCAACGATGCCGGCGAAACCGTCCGGCCTCACTGGCCGTCCTACTTCTTCACGCTCTGAGCTGGTGATCTACGTACGCGATCCGAGCCTCGCCGAGCTGATCAAGTGCTGACGGTGACGGGCCGGGTGTGTGCGGCCTGCGGGTTCTGGTCGCTGCCGCACGGCGGCCGAACCAGGTGCGGCCCCATGGCTTGTACACCGAGAGCACGGTTGCGGCTAGTACCAGCGCGCCCCCAAAACCGAAGCCGCCGATCAGCCAGACGGGATCTGTCCCCAGCTCAACGCTATGCCCAGCAGTTGCCACGAGCCGCGCGGAATTCGTGGCCGCGGTCGTTACCCAGCCTTGGACGAACACGAGCCCACTGGCCACCGCGAGCACCGCGAGGACGAACTTGACCAGCACCCAGTAGTGCTTGACCAGGCCCCATTTTCCGGTAAGGCTCACCGCCAGCCCTGAGATGATCGACGAGATGCTGACCCAGGGCAGGATCGTGAGGTCAAGGCTCTCCAGCAGCGCGTAGTGCGAGTGCACCACCGCGATGTCCTCAGCGCCAGCTACGAGAACCGCCAGCGTCACCATGACTACCGCGACCCCGAGGAAGCTGCCGGAGAGCGCGACATGCAGGGTCAGCAGTGCTTTGCGGGTGCCGGGCGTAACCTGCCCCGCAAGCAAGCTGAGAACCGCGACCGACAGCGGCAGGGTGGTCAACGCGGCCAGCAGGTCGGCGACCAAGAAACTCAGGTGCGCTGTCAGTACGAGCACCAGCCAGCCCGCACCAAGCAACAGCGGTCGGGGTAGCGGCGGTCGTCGCCAGGTCGAGGCAAGGATCGCCAGGCAGATCACCGCGCCGACGGCCCAGTACACGACCCGGCCGGGATCGGTGGTCGGGAAAACCGGCGGAAGCAGAATCCCCAGGACACTGATCACGGCGTAGCTCGCGGTCACCCCGCGGAGCGGCATCGTCGTCGACGGCGGGGTCGTGGTGGACATGAGGATCAGCCAAGCCGTTGGGTCCGAGACACTCCATCGCTCAGCCACTCAGCTCCATACGCGATCGTCCAGCTTGCTCTCAAGCGGGTGCCGGGCTAGGTCAGTTGGTGCGGTCGGCGTAGTCGGGGGGGAGATCCGCTGGACCGCAGGCGATCACGTCCTCCCGTCGAGGTCCCGGCCGTTCGAGCAGGGTGATCTTGGCGAACTCGTCGATGACGTGGGCTGGGTAGGTGGGACCTGCGTCCCGGTAGCCGCGTATCTGGTCGAGGTGGTCGTTTTGGAAGCAGATCGTCCGCTCCGGGTGCTCGGCGACCCAGCGCGGAAAGAAGATGACGCCGTGCAGTTCGCGGGCACTCAGGTCGATGGACACGCTTACGGTGGTGCCGGTGGGTTCGTCCCAGGACATCTTGAACCGCTCGTCGCCGAGCCGGACCAGATGCACCGGTTGGTCGCGCACCCACCGTCCGCCGACCATGCCGCTGTGGATGCGGTAGTCGATGGTCGTGGAGTCCTTCACGTACAGCTCGTATCGCCATCCGTTGGCATAGGTGTAGATCAGGTGCGCTCCGACGATGTGGTCGAGCGTCTGGGGCGGCGTGGGGTTGTCCACCGTGGTCATCAGGGGATCCTCGCTAGTAGTTTTGTTGCAAAGGCACCCGACAGCTCGCCTCCCCGACCTGCCTGAGGCTCAGATCGAACTGCTGCGCGCCCTGGCCGACCACGGTCCCGCCGGGGTCCGGGAGACTGGGTGGAACCGTCCTGCGTGACGGGCTCGGCCGGCTCCCGGCGGCCGACCGCGCAACCCTCGATCGCGCCGTGCCGGTGCTCGGAGCCCTGCTCACCGCACTCGACGACCCCGGCTGATTTAGGTTCAGATTCGCAGCAGGTCGGAGGCCTTTTCCGCGATTGTGATGGTTGGTGCGTTGGTGTTGCCGCGCAGTGGGGAGGGCATGACCGAGGCGTCGATGACCCGAAGTCCCTCGACGCCGCGCACGTGCAGCTGTGGGTCGACCACGGCCCGTTCGTCGGTGCCCATCGCGCAGGTCCCAGCCGGGTGGTACATGGTCTGGGTCCATCGCCGTATGTGCGCGGCGAGGATCTCCTCGTCGGGGTTGGCGACATCAGGCAGGTACGGCGTGTCCAAGAAGCCGGCCAGCGGCTCGCATCGCGCGATGTCCAGAAGGGCCCGGGTTCCGGCGAGCAGCGCATCGAAGTCCGCCGGGTCTTGGTAGAAGCCGAGGTCGATCTCCGGTTTCGCGGTCGGGTCGCTGCTCGCGAGCTGGAGCCGTCCACGGCTGCGCGGAGTGATCAGGGTGGCCGCCACGGTAAATCCGGCCATCGGCACCGGCCGCAGAGCGTTGTCGTGATAGCCGGTGGCCACCGGGTAGAACTGAATATCCGGTAGGTCCGGGTGCCCGTCGGTGGCCAGGAAACCGCCCGCGTCCGCGAAATTTGATGCCAACGGTCCGCGGTGCTCCCGCTGCCACTGCTCGGCCGCCTCGGCAGTGGCGGCGAGTTGCCCAAGGTCGGTGGTGCCCTTGGTGGCCCAGGCCACACCGGCGGTGGGGTGGTCGTGCAGGTTCGCGCCCACCCCCGGTAGGTCGACGGCGACGTCGAGACCGAGGCCGCGGAGCTGGTCGGCGGGGCCGATCCCCGACAGCATCAGCAGCTGCGGCGAACCGATCGCGCCGGTGCAGACCAATACCTCGGCCTCGGCCGCCACGGTGTGCTCGCCGGTCTCGTTGCGATACACCACACCTCGGGCACGGCCTCGCTCGAGCACGATGCGAGATGTGACGGCGCCGGTGCGCACCACCAGGTTGTCCCGGTCCAGTGCGGGTCGCAGGTAGGCGTCGGCGGTGGACCAGCGGCGCCCGTCGCGGCAGGTCAGCTGGTAGGGCCCGACACCGACCTGAGTACCGGAGTTGAAGTCGTCGTTGACCGGCAGCCCCCACTTGACCGCCGCATCCAACCACGCGTGCTGCAGCTCGTGGATCTCCAACGGATCCTCGACCCGCAACGGGCCCCCTTGCCCGTGCACAGGGCCGGCCAGTCGGGCGTTGTCCTCGGCGCGCACGAAGTAGGGCAATAGATCCGCGTAGCCCCACCCCTGTGCCCCGAACCCGTCGCGCCAGTGGTCATAGTCCGCCGGGTTGCCCCGCATGTAGATCATCGCGTTGATCGACGAGGAGCCGCCCAACATTCGGCCCCGGGGCATGTACTGCCGATGGCCGGTCGTCGCGAGCGGGACCGTGGTGTAGTCCCAATCCAGCTCGGTTTTGAACATCGAGAACGATGCTCCCGGCATGTGGATCTGCGGAGCGTCATCCGCCGGCCCGGCTTCCAGCAGCAACACGCGCACCGCCGAGTCCGTGCTCAACCGATTTGCCAGCACACAACCCGCACTACCGGCCCCCACAATCACATATTCGAAAGACTCCATGCCGCCCCCTTCGCTGGTCGACGACCGGCGATCGGCCATCTAATGGCGGACGCTAGCAGATAGCGCCTCTTATCAGATCAGTTTGCTGAGCTTGCTCAGGCATTCCGTTGCGTCTCGGCACACTTGGGCCTAGATGTGTTCGGAGCGGGTAACGCTCGGGGTGCTTCCCGATCCAGTCGGCGGAAGGTGGAAACGCGATGATCACGTGGCAGGAAGCCGTGTCGAATTGGCCCTAAGTCCTGACCCCCGACTGTCAGGAGTCCCGGCAAGAAACCTGTCCACCTCCATTCAGCTGGCGCACGAAAGGCCGAGGCTAGCTCCTGTATCCGGTGCGGCGGGCAGCTCCCCGCACCCGTCCTGACCAGCGAAATCTCAGCTCCCCTCGCGTGGCTGACTCCGCGACTGGCTCCCTGTAGAATTGCGCCTGGGCAATGCCGCACATTTAGCAGCTTCGTGCGTCGCTCGATCCACTCCTTGCGCAAAGTCGAGGACAGGAAGTACCGTGCGACGGCCCGGTTAACGCCAGGGTAGCTGAACTCCTGGATCGCGCGGCGCATTTCTGAGTCCGGTGCGGGTAGGTTCCCGACGAATGTCGATTCCTGCCTTATCCAGCGTAGCCACGAACTGCTCGGCGACTGCCGCGTGACGGTAATCCTCCCTGGTCTTGTCGAATTGACCATCCCTTCAGACCTACTGAGATACATCGTACGACGGTGCGAACTGACAACTGATGGTTGCCGGGTGCTAAATCTCGACCGGGGCGATGTCGCCGCCCGGGGATGGGCCTTTCTTAGGCAGGAAGTACGCCAGGGGAGTCGCGGCGAGGACGCAGACGCCGACCACGAGGAAGGCGTTGCTGTAGCTCTGGGTGATGACCCTGGCTTGGAGCTGGTCGAACAGTGGGATGAGTCCGCTGGGTCCGTGGCTTTGCATCTGGGTGATGCGCGGGTCGGCGTTTGCTCCGGAGGCCTGCAGCAGCGCGCTGCGGTTGGCGAACAGTTGGGCTTGTTGAACGGTGGTGAGCGCGGTGATCGCGGCGAGGCCGATGGCGGCGGTGACGCGCTGCACCAGCGTGGTCATCGCGCTGCCCGCGCTGGCGATGTCCGGGGGTAGGGATGACATTCCTCCGGTCATGATCGGCATGAAGCACAGCGCCAGCCCGGCCCCGGAGATCATCAGTCGCAGGAGGATCGCGGGCCGGCTCATGTCGATGTTGATCTGGACCATCATCAGGGTGCCGATCCCGTTGATCGCCATTCCGGCCATGACCAGGTAGCGGGCGCCGATCTTGTCGAACAGTCGGCCGGCGATCGGTGTCAACACCGCCATAGCCAGCGCCTGGGGCATGATCGTCAGGCCGGTGTTCCATGCGGTGATGCCCTGGACGTTCTGCAGGAACAGCGGCACGAAGTAGAGCGAGGCGAACAATCCGGTGTAGACGATGGCCATGAGCAGCAGAGAGTTCACAAATGGCCAGTAGGAGAACGTCCGCAGGGTCAGCAGTGGTTGTTTGACCTGTAGTTCGATCACCACGAACAGCGCCAGCAGATTGAACCCGCCAGCGACCAGAATCAGCACGGGGTAGCTGGTCCAGCCCCACTGTTGCCCCTCGGACACCGCTAACAGCAGTGCGAAGCAGGCGGCCGCGATACAAAGAAACCCGGGCACGTCGAACGAGCGGCCAGGAGTCGCCGGGAACTTCGGGAGCACGATCATCGCCGCGATCGCGCCGAGGATCCCGATCGGCACGTTGATGTAAAAGATCAGCCGCCAGTCCACGTACTCGACCAGGTAACCGCCCAACGTCGGGCCGACGCCGGGGGCGAACACGATGCCCAGACCGTAGAGGCCCATCGCCGCGCCGAACTTGGCCGGCGGCACCATGCGGTAGAGAATGGTCAGGCAGGTGACCGGGATGACCCCGCCGGGGATGGCTTGCAGGATCCGGTACACGATCATGGTGTTGAGGCTGGTCGCCGTCCCGCACAGCGCGGAGAACAGGGAGAACAGCACCAGCGCGATCAGGTAGGTACGGCGCAGGCCCAGTTGCTCGCCAAGCCAGGCGCTGGTGGGCACGACCACGCCCAGACACAGCGTGTAGGCGGTGGCGATCCACTGGATATTGTCGGGTGAAGCGCCGAACTGGCCCTGCATCGTGGGGATCGCCACGTTCACGATATTGGTGTCCAGCACCGTCATGAACATCCCGACTATCACCACGCCCAGCGGCAGCCCCCACTTCATGGGTGCTGGGGCCGGCGGTGGTCGGGCAGGGGACGTTGCTCCGGTCGGTGGGGCTGGCGTTCTTACTGCCGCGCGGGACGCCGAACCCGAGGCGGGCACACCGACCGACTCTCGCAGCGACACGCCGGACTCCGCCCGGTCGTGTTCGTTCCTCGGATCAATCACGCGGGGCTCCGTCCGTCAAGCCACGGTCCTGAAAGTCGGTCGGGGTCGTGGTGCCTCGGACGTCGATGTCGCCAACGCAGTCCCCGAGAAATTCATCGCTGGCGAGTTAAGCGTAAAACATTTCAACAGCGTTGAGCAAACCCTGTGGGTCGATAGGCTGCCGGGATGACACCGCCGCGTCGACCGGTCGGGCGCCGACCAGGTCTCACCCAGACCAGGCAGGCCATCCTGGCCGCGGCGCAGACCGCGTTCACCGAGAAGGGCTACGCCGAGGCCACCATCCGGCAGGTCGCCGGTGCGGCGGGCGTGGACCCCGCGCTGGTGCTGCATTATTTCGGTAGCAAGGACGGCCTGTTCGAGGCCGCACTGCGGGCCGACCAGCCCACCTGGGGGCTGGTCGAGCTGGCCGCCGAGGGCGACGTGCACAGCCTCGGCGAACGATTCGTGCGCCACTACCTCGGCCTCTGGGAGAACCCGGAACAGTCGGCCCGGATGCTGGCGGTGTTCCGAGCGGCATCGGTGTCGCCGAGCGCCGCGGCCATGGTCGCGGCCCTGATCGGTGAGGCGGTGATGGCGCCGCTGGCCCGGAGCATCGGCTCGCCGAACGCCGAACTGCGGGCCACACTGGCCGGCTCACACCTGTTCGGCACCTCCACCGCCCGCTACGTGCTGCACGTCGAACCGCTGGCCTCACTCGACAGGGATGCGCTGGTCGGCTACCTCGGGCCGGTGATCCAGCACTACCTCACCGGAGACCTCGACCAAGCCCAGATCGAGGCCGCGTCCGCGACAACTCGCGGCCGCTGACGGCCGGGCGCTGCTGACGGAGGGTTGTTAAGTTCCAACACCCGCCACGACGGCCGTCCCGATCGCTACTGTCGGGCCGCGGCGATGAAGGCCCGGATCAACTCCGGCGACTTCACGCCGCGTTCGCTCTCCACGCCGCTGGAGACGTCCACGCCCCACGCGCCGGTGACCTCGGCGGCCCGGTGGACGTTGTCCGGGCGCAAGCCGCCGGCGAGGAGCCAACGACCCGCGGGGGCAGTGAACTTGGGCGAGGCCCAATTCCATGGCTTGCCCGAGCCCGGGTCTGGGGCGTCGAGGAGCAGCAGGTCCTCGCCCCAGTCACCGCAGCGGCACGGGACCGCGGTGGCGGCCGTGGCCCGGATCAGGGTCCGGCCGTCCTCCCGCAGCGTCTCGTAGTACTCGGGGCCCTCGTCTCCGTGCAGCTGGACGGCGCGGATGCCGCTCTCCTCCGTCAGTCTTCGAACCTCGTCCACGGACTGCCCTCGGAAGACCCCGACGGTCAGTACGCGCGCCGGCACCCGCTGCACGAGCCGCCGGGCGGTGGCGGCATCGACCGTGCGGGCACTGGCCGCGAAGACGAAGCCGACCGCGTCGGCTCCGGCCTCCACAGCCGTGTCCACGTCCTGCCCGGTCCGCAGACCGCAGACCTTGACAAAGAGATCACTCATGCCCCGAGTCAACCAAAAGCGGTCGGAGAGACCGCGACCTCCGTGACGGGTCCGGGCGGGTGTCGATATGCAGAACCGGTTACCAACAGTTCGTGCCGCGCTTGTTAATGCATGAAGTTGTACACGTCGAACGCAGTCTCCTCAGGCGGTTTGGTGAATCCGCCATCGACTCCTTGCTGTAGTTGGGGGGTAAGAGTCCCGTCGCGGAAGTCTTCCCAGCTCTCCCGCGAATCATGTACCGCCACGATCGTCCAACCGCCTTCCGATGCGCCGGCGGCGTGGAAGATCTGGCCCTTCGGCAATCTGTCCTTTCCTGGATGGACGGCCGCCAATGTCGCGTCGTACTGCTCCTGAGTTCCGCCGGCAAAGAAATGGATGATCCCGTAGGCCATGATGCCGTCCCTCGATGGTGATGTTCGTCGTCCACTTTGGTGTTTGAGAGGGCCATGACGGTCCTCGTGCCAGCGACAGCGGTCAATCGGCCATCCGGCGCAGCAATGCCCGGAGGCTTCAGCTGAAATTTGAGGATGACCCGCGGCAGGGGTGGTGCCACCATCGGTGCCCGGGGGTTCCCTCGCGCATCGGAGATGCCATGACCACGATTCCGCAAGCCACGCCGAGTGTTGCCTCCGGTTCGTACTACGTCATCGTCGACGTGGAAATCCGGGATCTTGAGCGGTACCGGACCTACATGGAAGAGGTGAGACCGGCACTTGAGGAGGCGGGTGGCCGCTACCTGGTACGCGGCGGGGCACACAAGATCTACGAGGGGGACTGGGAGCCGGCCCGGCTGGTGCTCCTGGAGTTCCCCTCGCGGGACGCATGGGAGTCCTTCTACCACGGGCCGGCGTATGAGGGCATCAAAGCGATTCGGGATGAGGTCAGCACCGCCCGGCTGGTCGGGGTGGAAGGAGTCCCGCCCACTTTCTGAGTCGGCGCGGTGGGGTCAGGGCTCCGGGGTTTCCTTTGCCCGCGCCACCAGCTGGGTGGGGTTGACGAAGCGCAGTGCGATCACCAGCAGCACGAGCATGGTGGATGTGTAGATCACCGCCATCGCGTCCACCGATTGCTGCGCCCTGATACCGGCCGCGGACATGGAGTAGTAGAGCACCACGACCAGGGTCTGCGAATCGGGACCGGCGGTGAGGAAAGTCAGCTCGAACATGCCGACCGTGCGGACCAGCACCAGGATCGCGGCGGCGAGCATGCCCGGCACCAGCAGTGGGCCGAGCACGCGCAGGAACAGCGCACGGACGCCGGCGCCGCACATGCGGGCGGCGGATTCGATGCTCGGGTTGATCTGCTCGATGAACGGCGTCATCGTCAGGATCACGAACGGTACCGACGGCACCAGGTTCGCCATCACCACGCCGGAGGTGTGCCCGGCGAAGCCGAACTTGTACAGCACCGTGGCGAGTGGGATGCCGTAGGTGATCGGCGGCATCAGGATCGGCAGCAGGAACGCCAGGTAAATTATCTTCTTGCCCGGGAACGTGCGCCGGGCCAGCACGTACGCCGCCGGCACACCGATCAGCACCGAGATCACCACGACGAGCAGTGAGATCCGCAGGGTGACGCTGACGACGTTGAACAGCCCGAACTCCTGCCACGCCGCGCTGTACCAGCTGGCGGTGAAGCCCTCAGGGAGCCAGGTCCCGAACCACCTCGTGCCGAACGAGCTGACCAGCACCGACCCGACCACGCCGAACAGGTTGATCAGGAAAAACGCGACGGCCGCCCAGATCAGCCAGGCCCCCGGGCTGGCCACCAGCCGGCGGCGCGGGCGCGCCGGGACTGTGCTGGCGATGGTGGTGGCCATCAGCCCTTGCCCCCGGTCGAGCCCGCGTAGAGCCGCGAGCGCCACAGCAGCACCAGCCCGATGACGATCAGCTCGACGGCGCCCATCACCATGGCGATCGCCGAGGCGAGGGAGTAGTCGTAGACCTCGTAGGCGGCCTGGTACGCGGCCAGCGAGAGCACCCGGGTCTCACCCGCCGGATTGCCGACCAGGACCGCCGACGGGAACACGCTGAACGCCAGCACGAACGCCAGGCAGAACGTGGTGGCCAGCCCCGGCGCGAGCAGCGGCAGGGTGATCCGGCGGAACCGCTGCTTCCAGTCGGCGCCGAGCGTGGCGGCGGCCTGCTCCAACGTCGGATCGATACCGGAGAGGTAGGACAGGATCAGCAGGAACGCGAACGGGAAACCGGTGATGATCAGCGAGAAGAGCACACCCCAGTAGTTCTGCACCAGGTGCGCCGGCGAGCTGAGCACCCCCACCGAGGTGAGCACCTTGTTGAACCAGCCGGCCGGTCCGAGGAAGTTCAGCAGGCCCTGCGCGGTGAGCACCGTGCCGAGCGTGATGGGCACCACCAGGATGATCGTCAGCAGCCGCTTGCCCCGGAAGTTCCCGCGCATCCGGTAGGCGATCGGCACCGAAGCCAGCACGTTGATCAGCGCGGCGGGCAGCGCCAGGCGCAGCGTGAGCCAGATGGTGTTGCGCTGGTAGGGGTCGGAGAAGAACGACACGTAGCTGGCCAGCGGGCCGCCCTTGGCGGGGGCGAACGACAGCTGCAGGCCGTACAGGAACGGGTACAGGAACAGCAGGACGACGAACAGCACGGCAGGGATCAGCAACGCCAGCTGTCGGTCCACTCCTCGTTCGGCGAGCCGGTGCCGCAGCCCGGGATCCCGCCCCCGCCGGACATCCTGGGCGGGCCGGTCCACCGTCACACTCACCTCGTCCCCGCCTCCACCAGCGCGGCCGCGGTCCGGTCGTCCGTCTCCAGCGGGTAGACCAACAGCCGGTCCGGCGACACGGTCAGCGTGACGGCTTCGCCGGGCACCAGGCGCCGCTCGGTGCGCAGGTGCAGGGCCAGGCCGCTGGGCGCGCGCGCCTCCACCGCCAGCTCCCTGCCCTGGTACTCGACAACCTCGACGGTCGCCTCGATCAGGTTCTCGCCGGTCGGGGAATCGGTGACCTGGATGTCCTCGGGCCGGACGGCGGCCTTCACCCGGTCGTTCGCGGTGATGTCCGAGGTTGCCGTGCCGAGCAGGCGCAACCCCTCGCCCCGGACGAGCACCTCGGATCCCGAAACCCGGTTCGCGTCGGCCTCGAAGATGTTCCGGAAGCCCATGAAGTCGGCCACGTGCCAGTTCGCCGGGCGGGTGTGCAGCTCCTCGGAGGTGCCGATCTGCTGCATCCGCCCGTTGCGCAGCACGACCAGACGATCGGCCAGCGACAGCGCCTCCTCCTGGTCGTGCGTCACGTAGACGGTGGTCAGCCCCAGCGACTGGTGCAGCCGGCGGATCTCGGTGCGCATCTCCAGGCGCAGCTTGGCGTCCAGGTTGGACAGCGGCTCGTCCATCAGCACCAGCGACGGCTCGAGCACCACCGCGCGGGCGATGGCCACCCGTTGCTGCTGCCCGCCGGAGAGCTGCCCGGGCAGCTTGTCGACGTGCTCCTCGAGTTGGACGAGCCGGATCCCCTCCTCGGTGCGGCGCTTGATCTCGGCGCGGGACAGCCGCTGCATCTGCAGCCCGAACGCGATGTTGCGGCGCACCGACATGTGCGGGAAGAGGGCGTAGCTCTGGAAGACCATGCCGAACCCGCGCTTCTCCGGCGGCAGTGTGTCGATCTGCCGCTCGTCCTGCCAGATGCTCCCCGAGCTGAGCGGGAGCAGGCCGGCGAGGCAGTTGAGCGCGGTGGACTTGCCGCACCCGGAGGGCCCGAGCAGGGCGATGAACTCGCCGGCTTGAATGGTCAGGTTGAGGTCGACGAGCGCGTCCTTGCCGGCGAACCGCCGACCGATGTTGTCCAGCCTGAGCTCGGAGAACGCTGACATCAGGAGCCGATCTCCCGATCCCAGCGGGCGAACGCCTCGACCAGCTGCTTGGTCTCCAGCGGGACGGCCTTCGGGTTGTTCTCGATCAGCGCGTCGTACTCCGGGCGGCCGAACTGCGCGATCACCTGTTGGCTCTCCGCCGGGGCCATGGCCAGCGTGACGCCCTTGATGGCCGGGCCGGGGTAGAAGAAGCCCTTGTCGTAGGCCTTTGCCTGCTGCTCGGGGCTCAGGATGAACGCCAGCAGGTTGAGCACCGCGGCCTGCTTGTCCGCCGAGACGCCCTTCGGGATCGTCGCGTAGTGCGCGTCGGTCACCCAGGTGAAGTTCTCGAAGGTGCTGACCTTGTAGTTGGCCGGGACGGTGCCGAGCGCCCGGGGATTGATGTCCCAACCGGTGGTGGACAGCACGATGTCGTAGGTCCCGTTGGCCAGGTTCTTCATGGTGTCCGAGGTGCCGCTCGGGTAGTTCGTGATGGTCTTGTCGAGTTCCTTGAGGTAGGCCCAGGTCTTGTCCCAGCCGTTGATCGGGTCCTTCGGGTTGCTGTCCTTCAGGATGTAGGGCAGGCCCATCAGGAACGTGCGGCCCGGGCCCGAGTTCGCCGGCCGGGCGTAGCCGACCTTGCCGGGGTGTGCCTGGGCGTAGGCGAGCAGCTCCTCCGGGGTCGACGGCGGGTCCGGAACCCGCTCAGGCGCGTACTCCATGAGGGGCCCCGACGGGTAGTACGTGATCAGGACGCCGTACCCGCCGGCCAACTTCTGCATCGCCGCCGCCGGCTCGAGGTAGTCCTTCATTCCGGGCAGCCGAGAGCTGAACCTGGGCATCAGGGGAGTGAGCAGGTTCTGCTCGATGCCGGCGGACAGCGCATCGGTGCCGGTCAGCACCAGGTCGATGCCGATCCGCCCGGCGTCCTGCTGCGCCTTGACCTTGCCGGCCATGTCCGGCGCGGTGGCCTTCTCGTAGGTCACCCTGGACACCATGTCCGGGTTCGTCTTGACGAACTCGTCGATGATCGCCTGAGTGAGCTGCAGGTTGCCGGCGACGTCCAGGACGTTGAGGGTGACGGCGGCAGCTGGCTTCTCCGGTACCGGGGCGTCGGCCGGCGCCGTTGCGCCACCCGGTGGGGTCGGGGCGCCGCAGGCAGCCAGGAACAGGAGGGTGGAGACCCCACTTGCGGTCATGGCCGTCCGCCAACGCGTCCTCATCTGGTCGATCCCTTCATCGAGTGACCTCCGCCGGGCGGTGATCAGGTGCGGGCACAACGCCGGTGGTGGCGCGCACGATGAGCTGCGTGGGGAGTTCGCGGTGCAGCGCGGTGGTGTCGGCTTCGCCGTCGAGCAGTTGCAGGAGCAGGGCGACCGTGGCCCTTCCGGCCTCGTGGGTGGGGGCGGAGACGGTGGTCAGCGCGGGATGGGTCATCGCGGACATCCCGATGTCGTCGCACCCCATGACGCTGAGCTGCCCCGGTACCGCGACGCCGCGCGCGCCAAGGCGGCTGAGCAGTCCGAGCGCGACGACGTCGTTGTAGGCGATCACGGCCGTCGCGCCGGAGGCGACGGCGAGGTCGGCGGCGGCGACCCCTCCGTCGAAGAAGGGCGGGAAGTAACCGAGGTGCACGATGTCGGACCGGGTGGCTGTGGCGGTCTGGCGCAGGCCGCGTTCCCGCTCTCCGTTCGACCATGACGTGCGCGGACCGGCGACGTAGGCGATCCGCCGGTGACCCAGCGCGGCGAGATGCTCGACCGCCTGGCGCATCCCGTCGGCGCTGTCGAACGTGACGCTCGGCCGGTTGTCGACGTGGCGGTTGATCAGCACAACCGGGGTGTCGGTGCCGAGATCGGCCAGTCCGACGTCCACGCTGCGTGGCGAGCACAGCACGATGCCGTCGACCTGCTTGGCCAACGCGCGCAACAGCTCGACCTCGGCGCTGGCGTCTTCGTCGGTGTCCGCGACGAACACGGAGTAGTCGGCGGCCCGCGCCGCCATCTGCATGCCCTTGAGGATGGTGGAGAAGAACGGGTTGGCCAGGTCGGGGACGATCAGGCCGAGGTTCCCGGTCCGGCCGGTGATCAGCCCTCGGGCCGCCCGGTTCGGCTGGTAGCCCAGTTTGCGCGCCGCCGACATGACCCGCGCCCGGGTGGCCGGGTTGACCAGCTCCGGCATCGACAGCGCACGCGACACCGTCGACTGCGAGACGCCTGCCGCGTGCGCGACATCGCGGATCGTGGCGGCCACCGCTTCCTTCGTTGGTGCGTCGGCGTCGAGGGTTCTGCCACTCGTTCGTGTGATGCATGCCACGATCGGGTGATGTGAGGAGTCTGAAACCGTTTGCGGTTCTCGTCAAGGACGATCCGGACGTCGACCTCCCTGCGCTGGCAGACGGCGCCGCAAGCCTTTTCAGTCACGAGGCGGCGAGACGGGAGGTAGCGCAGTACCAGGGCTCCGGAGGTGAACCTTCGGACGTCCAGGAGTGACAGCTGGGTCGCCAGGTAGTCGCCGGTGAACAGCGGCGTGCCACTCCCGAGCACCGCCGGGTTGAGGATGATCCGGTACTCATCGACGAGTCCGAGCCGGCTGAACGACATGGCGGTGTTGGCGCCCGCGAACAAGGCGATGTCCTTGCCCGGCTGGGCTTTCAGCTCCGCGAAACGCCGAGGGACGTCGCCGGTGATGACGTGGCTGTTGGACCAGGACGTCCGGTGGGGTCGATCGGAGACCAGGTACTTGGGCAGGTCGTTCATCAGGCGCACCGCTGCCCGCTGTCGCTCCGAAAGGTCGGGCTCCTGGCCGGCGTTCGGCCAGTACGACGCGAGCTTGTCGAACGCGACCCGTCCGAACACCATCCCGTCGATGGACTGGAGGGTCTCCAGGATGAACTCGTCGAACTCGTCGTCGGCGAACCGCCAGTCGATGTCACCGCTGGAGTCCTCGATGTAGCCGTCGAGAGACATGTTGATCTGCACGAAGAGCTTGCGTCCGCCGGGCGTGGCGGCTGGGATGTCGTTCACTGGCTGTCCTCCGAAAGTCGGGTGTCACCAATGTCGACAACCGAGGAGCCCGAGACTCACCGGTCCGACGCGGAGTTCAAGGCATCCGCGGAAGGGCTGCGCGGCGAGCTGCTCGCGCACTGCTACCGGATGGTCGGGTCGGTGCACGATGCCGAAGACCTGGTTCAGGAGACCTACCTGCGGGCCTGGCGGGCACTCGATCAATTCGAACGTCGTTCCTCCATGCGGACCTGGCTGTACCGCGTCGCCACCAACGTCTGCCTGAATGCGCTGAAGGCGTCCAAGCGGCGGCCGATGCCGATGTACCTCTGGGCCGAGGCTGATCCGGACGACGCGGTGAGCGAGCGGCTCGACCTGCCGTGGCTGGAGCCGCTGCCCGGTGCCCTGGTCGGACTGGCCCCGTCCACTCCGGAAGAGGCAGTGACGACCAGGGAAAGCGTTCGGTTGGCCTTCGTCGCGATCGCCCAGACCCTGCCACCCCGTCAGCGCGCGGCCCTGATCCTCCGCGACGTGCTGCGGTTCGGGGCGGCCGATGTCGCCGAAATCCTCGACACCACGACGATCGCGGTCAACAGCAGCCTGCAGCGGGCGCGCGAGCACCTCGCCCGCACGACTCCGACATCGCCGGGCGCTGCCACCGCACCGCTGTCAGTAGAGCAGCGGCGGCGCCTCGACGCGTACGTCGCCGCCTGGGAGGACAAGAACGTCCCGGCGATCGTCGCACTGCTCACGGCGGATGCCGTGTGGGAGATGCCCCCGCTGGCGGCGTGGTATCAGGGCCGCGAGCGGATCGGCAGGCACCTGGCCAACCGCTGCCCGGTCCGCCCTGGTCAAGCCAGGCTGTTTCCCGTCGACGACAACGGTCAGCCGGCCTTCGCGACGTACGTCCGAGATGTCGACGGCACGCTGCGGGCGGTCTTCCTCCAGGTCCTCGATCTCGGGCCACACGGGATCGAGCACGTCTACGCCTTCCTCGATCTCGGCGTGTTCGAGCTCTTCGGACTCCCGCTCGTCGTAGAGGTCGGCGCGGCGGCCGGGTGAGGGTCGACCGCATGCTGTCCAGGGAGTCCCTCGAATGACCAGCTCAGGGGTCGTGAGTGGCGATGGTCGCTATAGCGACCATCGCCACTCACGACCTGTGACCTGCGGTGTTGCGTTCACTCGCCCGAGGGCAGCACGCCGGAGCGACCCAGCACGACGGCGAGCCCGAACGCGACACCGAGGATGGCGAGCTCGCCGATGACCCAGCCGGCCAGCGCGGTCCGCCGACCCCGCGCCACCGACGGCAGCAGCCGCATCCGGATGTAGCCGCCGAGCAGGGCAACGGCGCCCAGGCAGCCGGCCTTGGCCACCACCAGCTGGCCGTAGTGGCTGGTGAGCAACACCGAGGGCAGCCGGACGCCGGGCGTGGTGGCCAGCTCCACGAGCGCGTTGAGTACGCCGGTGGCGGCCACCACCGCCACGCACAGCCCGGCCAGTTGGGAGAACCGGGGCAGCGCGCGAGCCAACAGCGGCGGGTGCCCCAGCAGCAGCCAGGCGGTCGCGGCGAGCCCGCCGGTCCACGCCGTGGCCGCGTACACGTGCAGCTGCAGGGACACCATGGTCAGCTCGTGCCAGCGCGCCGGAATCTCGCCCGCGTGGCCGGTGAGCAGCAGTGGCAGCAGCCCCAAACCGGCGGTGGCCACGAGTAATCGGGCCGGCACCGGGCTCGCGGAGCGGATGCCCACCGCCGCCAGCCCCGCGGCCAGCAGCGCGATGCCGGCACTGACCAGCAACGCCTGCGCGCCGGAGAACTCACGGACGTAGGCGGCCAGCGTCGCCGGGGTGATGCCCGGCACCGGGGCCACCTCGGCGGTCCCCAGTGCCACGGAGACCAGCGCGGCGGCCAGCCAGGTCACCGCCGCGATCAGCGCGCCGCGGTGCGCGGTCCTCAACACCCCGCGCAGCGCGGGATCGTGGCGCTGCCCGAGCAACATCGGGAGCAGGCTGAGCCCGACCGAGGCGGTGAGGGCGAGGTCGAGGAGCACCCGGGCCAGTGGCACCCCGAAACGGACCGCCTCGGGCGGCAACACCACCCCCGGGACCGGTGGTGACCGGGTCAACCACACGGCGATTGAGGTCGCCAGTACGGCCCCGAGCACACCCGCAACGGGCCCGGCCACAGTCGGGGGGTTCGTTCGAGACGGCCGGGGTCCGGAGTGCGACCGGATATCGAGGGTCATCGCGGATGAGGCTACTACCGACCGAGCAACTATCGGGAACCGCCAAATGCCATGGTGTGCTTCGACTGAATGGCGCAATTCCTCGATTGATACACCGAAATTACTAAGATCGAAGAGCAATGATCGGGCGGAACATGTGTAGCGTGCACCGAGCGCGAGCAGGTCCTGTCGCGTCGGCAGCATAGGCGCTCCCCGCCCGAAAATGCTCCAGCCGGCGGTACCGAGCGGGGTATCACTTTCTGGAGGTCCGGTGAGGGCACCCCTGCGGACGTTGATGAGTTACTTGCCGAGAGGAAACCTTCTCGATGACGCCGAGTGGATGCACCGCCATCAACTCCTGCAGTGGGTGTTGGGCCTGCACCTGCCGGCTCTGTTCATTTTCGGGCTGGCGCTGCACCATGACGCGCTGACCACGGCAGAGGTCCTGGTACCACCGCTGATCTGCCTGTTGCTCGGCCGGAAACTCACCCAGCGCCGGCCCGCTTCGATCGCGATCACGGCTGGCCTGACCTACTGCTCGGCCGCGTTGGTGGGCCTGTCCCGGGGCTCTATCGAGGCACACTTCCATTTCTTCATCATCATCGGATTCATCGCGCTGTACCAGGACTGGGTGCCGTTCCTGTGGAACGTCGCGTTTACCGTGCTCAGCCACGGTATCGGCTCCGCGTGGCGAACCGATTTGATATTCGATTACGCCGCCGCGCAACGAAGCCCCTGGCTGTGGTCGGGCATTCACGGGGCCGCGGTATTGGCCGCATGTGTAGGTATGGTGTTGTTCTGGCGGGTGAGTGAGGACGAACAGGTCAAGCGCGGCATGCTGACTCAGCGGCTCACCGAGGCGGACCGCCGCCGGTTTACCTCGCACCTGTTGGTCAATCTTGCCCGCCGGAACCAGAGCATGCTCTATCGGCAGCTGGACATCATCAATCAGCTGGAGAACAACGAGCGGGATCCGGACGTGCTGGCTGAGCTGTTCCAGCTCGACCACCTGGCCACCCGCGTTCGGCGGAACGCGGAGAGCCTGCTCGTGCTCTCCGGAGAGCAGCCGGCTCGAGTCTGGCGCGCACCGGTCCCGTTGCACGAGGTGGTCCGAGCCGCGATCGCCGAGACCGAGGATCTCGAGCGGGTCGACATCGCGGTCGACGAAACCGTGGCGATCGCTGGCCAGAGCGTCACCGACCTGACCCACCTGCTGGCCGAACTCACCGAGAACGCGGTGCGGTTCTCCCCACCCGGTGCCGGGGTCACCATCCGGGGCCGCGCCCAACTGCCCGGCGCCGGGGGCCATCTGTTGACCATCGAGGACTGGGGCGTCGGCATGTCCTCGGACGTGCAGGCGGCCTACAACCAGGTCCTCGCCGAACCACCGGATGTCGACCTCGCGGTGCCACAGCAGCTGGGCTTCCACGTGGTCGCGAGGCTGGCGCAGCGGCATGCCATCGAGGTGTCGCTCACCCGGACGCCAGGTGGTGGCCTGACCGCGGCGGTGCTGTTGCCGGCCCGCCTCGTGGTCTTGTCTGACGACATGGCGCCGGCGGCGCTTCGGACCTGGGAGTACCCGCGCTCGGCTCGCCCGGTCTCGGGTCGCCCGCGCCGTTCCAACAGCCGCTCGTGGAAGGAGCTGCGCGACGGGTCGGTCTTGGAGGCCGAGTTGGTGAGTGTGCCCGCGCAGGCGACCGCCCCGGTGATCGAGGCCACCGGCCGGCCGGCGTCGCACGCGCGACTGATGCCGCCGGTCCACCCGATGGCCGCTGTGGCCCCGGGATGGAGCGGCTGGTGGACCCCGAACTCGAACGAGCGGACCGACCCGCCGTCCAGCGGGTTCACCGACCAGGCGGCCAACCAGCCCAGCGGCCACGCCCCCAACGGGTGGAGCGATTCAGCGCCCAGTTGGCGGGCCGACCCGGTGCCGGGCGGACGGGCCGACCAGGGGCCGGACGGACGGGGGGACCAGGGCCCGGCCGGACGGGCCGACCAGAGGCCGGACGGGCCGACCACCCGGACGCCGAACCCTCGCCCCGCCCGGACGCCCGGGCCGGTCCCGTACGAGCCTCTCGCCTCGAGGCAGAGCGCGGCCGACCCCGGAGCTGAGCGGCCGGACGTCCCGGAGAAACCCCGGCTCAACCGCCGGGTGCCGCAGTCACATCTCGCACCTGAACTGCTGCTCCCGGCCGAGGATCCAGAACCGGAGGAGCGGCCGGCGCACCTGGCGCACGCCTTGACCCGCTACCAGGCCAGCCGCAACGCGGCATCCGCCGAATCCGGAGAGAACCGGCCGGGCGGCGGCCCCAACGGCGCGAGTTTGGGAGCGCGGGAATGACACCCAGCAGTAGACCGGGGGCGGGCATCAGGACGGCCGCGACCGAGGGCGAGCTGGACTGGTTGCTGGCTGACTTCGTCAAGGCGATGCCCGGCGTGCGGCACGCCCTCGTGGTGTCCGCGGACGGGCTGCGGGTCGCCGCGTCCGGCCGCCTTGACAC
>DATHIT010000975.1:0-2036 GCA_035489915.1 Pseudonocardia sp.
GGGCGACGACGTGGGCGGGACCTGGCGGGAGAACACCTATCCCGGCTGCGGCTGCGACGTGCCCTCGCACTGGTACTCGTACTCGTTCGACCCGAACCCGTACTGGAGCCGGTTCTACGGCCGCCAGCCGGAGATCCAGCGATACTTCCAGGCCAGCGCCCGGCGGCACGGGGTGTACGACGACATCCGGTTCGGAATCCGAGTCACCGGGGCCCGCTGGGACCCCGCGCGGCAGCGCTGGCTGGTGGACACCACCGACGGGGAGTACACGGCGAACGTGCTCGCCGCCGCGCCAGGACCGCTGCACGAGCCGGCCGTCCCGGAGCTGCCCGGGCTGGACCGCTTCACCGGCACCTCGTTCCACTCCGCCCGCTGGGACCACCGCCACGACCTGTCCGGGCGGCGGGTCGCGGTGATCGGCACCGGGGCGTCCGCGATCCAGTTCATCCCGGAGATCGCCGACCGGGTGGCCGAGCTGCACGTGTTTCAGCGGACCCCGTCCTGGGTGCTGCCCAAGCTGGACTTCCCGATCCCCCGCCCGGCGCAGTTCGCGTTCCGCGCGGTACCGCTCACCGGGCGCGCGGTGCGGTACGGGATCTACGCCGTGCACGAGGCGATCGGGGTGGCATTCCGGCACGAGGCCTTGATGCGCCGCATCCAAGCCGCCGCTCGGCTGCACCTGTTCGCCCAGGTGCGCGACGCCGAGCTGCGCGCCGCGCTTACCCCCAGGTTCACCCTGGGCTGCAAGCGGATCATGGTCTCCAACTCCTACTACCCGGCGCTGACCAGGCCGAACGTGCACCTGCACCCGGCCGCCGCCGAGTTGGCGCCCGGCGCCGTGGTGGGCGCGGACGGATCCGTGGCCGAAGTGGAGACGGTCATCTTCGGCACCGGGTTCGAGATCACCTCACCGCCGGTGGCCCGGTACGTGTTCGACGGCGCGGGCCGCAGCCTGGCCGAGCACTGGTCCGGCCGCGCCCCGGAGGCCTATCTGGGTACCGCGCTGGCCGGCTTCCCCAACCTGTTCATCTTCCTCGGGCCGAACATCGCGCCCGGGCACGCTTCCGTGCTGGGCACGATCGAGGGACAAGCTCGCTACGTTGCCGATGCGGTGGGCACCATGGCCCGCAAGGGATGGACCTCGCTGCAGGTCCGCCCCGAGGTGCACCGGCGGTTCAACGATCGGGTGCAACGCGCGCTGGCGCCGACGGTGTACAACTCCGGCGGGTGCGCGAGTTACTACCTGGACGGTTCGGGACACAACGTCGCCAACTGGCCGTGGTCAGTGGCCCGACTATCGGTGAACCTGCGTTTCCGGGCGACGGACTACGTCGGAAGCGGTGATGGCACCTACAGCGACCATCGCCAGTTCCGACCGGAGGAGGTGAACGCGTGATCAAGGTGAACTTCGAGCGGCGCGGCTCGGGAACGCCGCTGGTGCTGGTGCATGGCATCGGGCACCGTTGGCAGGCCTGGCGGCCGGTGCTGGACCTGCTGGCCGAGCGGCACGACGTGATCGCGATGGACCTGCCCGGCTTCGGCCTGTCCCCCGCGCTGCCGCCCGGACGCACCTATGACCTGGCCTCCAGCATGACCATGCTGGCCGAGGTGTTCGACGGGTTCAACGTGTACCGCCCGCACATCGCCGGCAACTCCCTCGGCGGCCTGCTGTCGGTGGAAGCGGCCGCACAGGGTCTGGTTGCCTCGGCCACCGCGCTGTCCCCGGCCGGCTTCTGGGACAACTCCGACCGGGTGCGCGCGCTGAGCATGCTGCGGATGATGCGGACCAGCGCGCGCGGCCCCCGCTTAGCCACCGACGTGATCGCCAACAACGCCCGGCTGCGCGCCGCCACGCTGGCGCTGCTGTATGCCCACCCCGGCCGGGTGGACCGGATCACCGCGATGGGCGACACGGCCGCGCTGCGCAACGCCGTGGCGTTCACCCCGACCATGCGCACCGGGCGGCGAGGCTTCTCCTGGCACGGCACCGAGCCGACCGTGCCGGTGACCATCGCCTGGGGCGAGAAAGACCGCAT
>DATHIT010000976.1:0-3655 GCA_035489915.1 Pseudonocardia sp.
TCTTGAGCGCCAGCGCCACGTACTCGGTGCTGCCGCCGAAGATCGCCACGGTGAGACCGTAGGGCAGGCCGACGCCCAGCGCGCGGATGCTGGTCGGGAACAGCTCGGCCTTCACGATCGCGTTGATCGAGGTGTAACCGGTGACGATCACCAGCCCGGCCAGCATGATGGCGAACGCGGCGAGCGCGTTGCGCGTGTTGGCCAGCAACATCAGCAACGGCGCGGTGCACACCGTCGCGCCGATCCCGAAGAACATCAGCAGCGGACGGCGCCCGATGCGGTCGGACAGCGCCCCGGCGACCGGCTGCAGCGCCACGAAGAACACCAGCGCCGCGAAGTTGATGACCGTCACGGTGCTGTTCGGAATGCCGCTGGTGAGGTGCATGAACCGCTGCAGGTAGGTGGTGAAGGTGTAGAAGGTGACGGTTCCGCCCAGGGTCAGCCCGACCACGAGCAGGCACTGGCGTGGGTACTGCATCAGCAGCCGAAGGCCGCCGCGGGGCTGGCCAGCCTGGTCACCTTTGGCGGCCTCGGCCTTGTAGCTCTCGGATTCGTCCATGCTGCGCCGCAGGTACATCGCGACGAGTGCGCCCAGCGCGCCGATGCCGAATGCGATCCGCCAACCCCAACTCAGCAGCTGCTGTTCGGTGAGCACAAATTGCAGCACGATCTGCAGCCCGAGCGCGATCAGCTGGCCGGCGATCAGGGTGACGTACTGGAAGCTCGAGTAGAAGCCGCGTTTCCCGGTGGATGCCACTTCCGAGAGATAGGTGGCGGACGTGCCGTATTCGCCGCCGACCGACAGGCCCTGCAGCAACCGGGCGAGAACAAGAATGATCGGCGCGGCCACTCCGATCGTGGCGTAGCCGGGCGTTACGGCGATTAGCAGCGAGCCGAACGCCATGAGCGTGACCGACACGGTGAGCGACGTCCGGCGGCCGAACTTGTCCGCGAACCGGCCGAACAACCAGCCACCCAGCGGCCGCATGAGAAAGCCGACGGCAAAAATCGCCGCCGTGTTCAGCAGCTGGACGGTGGGGTTTCCCTTCGGGAAGAAACTGGCCGCGAAGTAGATGCTGAACGCGGCGTAGGTGTACCAGTCGTACCATTCGACGAGATTTCCGATGGAACCCTTCGCTACGTTGCTGATCACTCGCCGTTCGTCGGAACGGGAATCCTTCACCGAGCGCGTCATTGAGCCTCCTACCGTGGTGGGTGTCAGCGTTCGGCCGGGTACCCGGCAGTGACAAGAGCCACCGGCGGACCTTTACAGTCGCTTAGGTCGATCGCGGCGGACCGACCCGCGCTGGCCCTAGGCTCGGTGGCACACGCGGAGCACAGGTGGGGGTGCGCGGTGCCGAACTTGTCGGACGCGATCGAGCTGGGCCGGCCCGAGCGGTTCCTGGTGGTGGTGTCCACCGCCAGGGCGGACGGCACCATCCAGTCCTCGGTGGTCAACGCGGGCGTGCTGGCCCACCCGGACACGGGGGAGCAGGTCGTCGGGTTCGTCACCTACGGCCCGGCAAAGCTGGCCAACCTGCGGGCCCGGCCTTGGCTCACGGTGACCTTCCGCTCCGGGCCCAGATGGCTGGCGGTGGAGGGCAGCGTCACGATCATCGGGCCGGACGACCCGCACCCGGGCGTGGACGGCGAGCGGCTGCGGCTGCTGCTGCGCGAGGTGTTCACCGCCGCCGGCGGCACCCACGACGACTGGGATGGCTACGACCGGGCGATGGCCGAGCAGCGCCGGGCCGCCGTCCTGATCACTCCGACGCGCATCTATAGCAACCGGTCGTAATGCGTGTCTGGGCGGCGCCGGGCGCTCCTAGAGATCATGATGGAGGTATGGCGGTGCGAATCGGTCGTTTGTGGTGGTCCGCGTCGGTGGGCGCCGTGGTGCTCGCGTTGCTGGTTGGCTGTGGTTCGTCGTTGACCAACACGCCGGGGAACTCGGCGAATGCGCCCGCCCAAAGTGGTGGCAGCGCCGTGGCGGACGCGGTGACCAAGCTGAACCAGATCGCCCAGGACAGCTGCCAGACCCAACCGCCGCAGCTGGTGTACCCGAACTGCGACCGGTTCATCGCTGAGCTGCGCTCCGCGGTGACCACGGTGCAGAACGGGGCGGACGGGCTGCCCAACGCCTCGGCGGTGCGGGGCACCACTACTACGCTCCTGTCCGCCGCCGACGCGTTCCAGCGGGATGGCTGCGGCACCGGGCCGGGCGCCGCCTCGAACACCAGCGCCAACCGGCCCACCTGTGTCGCCGACCTGGGCCGGGTGCGGTCGGGTCTGGGCCGGCTGATCGAGCTGACCCAGGGCGTCACCGGTTGACCCGGCGCGCTCAACGCGGCTCTAACACCAAGCTGCGCCCCGCCAAAGTGATTCGTCCAGACGAAATCCGCGACTGACGCCGGACAGAACCGCGACTCAGCCCGGACGGAACCTGTGATTCGGACCCGACGAAATCAGCGATTCAGCCTGATGGAATCCCGCGACTTATACGAACATGGGTTGTCGTCGGGGCGCTTGATTCGGATCCACCCATCGGGGCGGAATGAATTCCGGCCGCCCTAGATGCATCCGAACTTCCCAGTCGGATTGATGAATCATCCTGTGATGAGTGCGACACAACATCACGAGATCTTCGATATTCGTCTCGCCACCGTTCACCCATTCACGGATATGATGCACCTGGCACCACGCCGGTTTGCGGTGACACCCCGGATGCGCACAACCCCGATCCCGCGCGGCAACGGCCTTGCGCTGCGCCAGGCTCACACACCGGCGCTCCCGACCCAAATCCAGCGGCTGGCTCGCCCCGTCGAACACCACCGGAGTGACCCCGCAGTCGCACAGCAGGGCGCGTAGGTCGGCGGCGGTGCCTCGGCCGCCGTAGTCGAACATCAACCCACGGCTCTGCTCGCGCATCCACTGGTAGTCCAGGATCGCGGTCACATGCGGCCGCTCCCCGCCTTCGAGGGGGAGGCGGCCTTCGTCGAGGGCGTGTTCGCAGATTTCCCCGAGCGCGTCGGCTTGGCGTTCGCCCAGGGTTTTGCCTTCATCGGTGGCCGGGCACAACACCCCGCGGACCGCCCGAGCGACGACCTCGTACGTCGCGGCGTCCAGCCGGCCTTTGATCCGACCACCCGCGCCATCGGCCGAGGCGGACAGGTGCAGCTCGTTCACCTGCGGCTCATCCTCATCCGGCGGCGGGCCGTCCTGATCCAACCCCTCCAGCAGCTGCGCGGCTAACTTGGCCAACTCGTCGGGGCGGTAGTCCCGCGCCAACCCGGCCAGCTGCTCTTCCAAACCCACCCACTGCTCCGGGGTGATCCGCTTGGCGGCGTCTTTCCGCAGCGCCTGTTCGATCACTTCGGCGTGCGCCTGGTCGATCTCCCAGCCGGCTAAGGCCATCGCGGTGGCCGGCAACTTCGGCTCCAGCGGCACCCCGGCCAGGGTTGTGGGGAACACCGCGCGGGCCACCGCGATGATGCGGCGTGCTTCGGATTCTCGAATCCGCAGCATGTCGGCTATCGCTGGGGCTGGGCGCACCCCGTACTCGGCGAAATCCCCTTCGTCATCCATCTGGGCCACCAGCGCGACGGTGTCATGCTCGACTTGGCGCGCCATTGTCTTCAGATACAACAGCTGATCA
>DATHIT010000977.1:0-11172 GCA_035489915.1 Pseudonocardia sp.
TCGTGCACGGCACCGGTGACCGGATCCTGCCCATCGACGCCAGCGGGCGGGAGTTCGCCAAGCGGCTGCCCAGCGCGAGGTACGTGGAGATCGACGGCGCTCCGCACGGGTTCCTGTGGACCCACGCCGACGAGATCTCCGACCTACTGCTGAAGTTCCTCGCGGAGTAGTGGCTCGTGAGTGGTAAGTGGTCCCCTGGGACCACTTACCACTCACGACCGTGGGAGGCCGCCGCGCCGGCGCTGCCATCTGGCGATCATCGGGCGCATACTGGATGAGAGCCGGACTCCGAGGAGTTCCGCGCCGCACTCGCGGGCCACGTCGCCCGGAGCGTGCGACATCTCACCGCGACAGGTGAGGGTAGGCTTACCTAAAGGTCACGGATCGGAGATTCCATGCCAGATCGCCCGGAACGGAGGGCTCCCCGCACCACCAAGCTCGTGGTGCGGCGGACCGAGTGGGTCACCCCGCACCTGATCCGCATCGTGGCCGCCCCCTCGGAGCCGACCGATATCGATCGCTTCGCGGACAGCCCGCATACCGATGCCTACGTAAAGGTGGTGTTCCGCCGGCCAGGGGTGAGCTACCCCGAGCCGTTCGACATGGCCACCGCCCGCGAACTGCCCCGCGAGCAGTGGCCGACGCTGCGCACGTACACCCTCCGGGAGGTCGACCAGGCGGCCGGGGAGCTGGTCATCGACTTCGTCTACCACGGGGACGCGGGGTTGGCCGGGCCGTGGGCGGCCACCGCCGAGCCCGGCACCGAGCTGCTGGTCCTCGGGCCCGGCGGGGCGTACACACCCGACCCGTCCGCCGACTGGCACCTGCTGGTCGGCGACGAGTCCGCGTTGCCGGCCATCGCGGCCGCGCTGGCCAAGGTCCCGTCCGGTGCGCCGGTGCATGCCCTGGTCGAGGTCGATGACCCGGCCGAGGAGCAGAAGCTGGGCACCGAGGGCGACGTTCGGCTGCGCTGGGTACACCGCTCCACCTCGGGCGAGGACCCGCTGGTCGACGCGGTGCGCGAGCTGGAGTTTCCGGAGGGGCGGGTGCACGCGTTCGTGCACGGCGAGGCGGGCTCAGTGCGCCAACTGCGCCGACACCTGCTGGACGAGCGTGGGCTGTCCCTCGACCAGTTGTCCATCTCCGGCTACTGGCGGCGAGGTCTGGACGACGAGGGCTACCGCGAAGTCAAGAAGACTATGGCGGAGGCGGACGCCGAGGCCGACGCCCGCCGGGCCCCGCAGCGGGCCTGACCGCTTTGTGGCAGTGCCCGGCGGCCGGGCGCGTGGGTGCGCTCAGGCCGCCGGGGACACCGTGCCCTTCGCGGGCGCACCAGGGTCCGGGCCGCCGTCCAGGTTCTCCGCCGGCAGCCACCGGCCCATGGCCAACACGGCGAGCAGGCTGATCACCGCCACCGCGGCGAGGTAGCTACCGGCGACCCACGGCGACCCGCCGGCCACGGCGAGCAGCGCGGTGAGGATCACCGGGGTCAGCCCGGAGGCCCACACGCCGGAGCCCTGGAACACCAGTGACATGCCGGTGTAGCGCACGCCGGTATCGAAGAGCTCGGCGAACATGGTCGCCTCCGCCCCGGTCATCAGCGCGTAGCAGACGCCGAGCTGGAAGATCAGCACGACCGCGGCGAGCCAGGTGACCCCGGAGCGCAGCGCGAAGAACGAGGGCAGCACGGTCAGCCCGAACAGCACCACCCCGGTGCCGAACACCAGCCGCCGCCCGTATCGGTCGGCCAGCCAGCCGGCCACCGGGACCAGCAGCGCCATCAACAGCGCGCCCGCGGTCACCGACAGCAGCACGTCCACCCGGCTCAGGTGCACCGTGGCGGTGGCGTAGCTGATCGCGAACACGCCCCAGGTGTTGAACGAAGCACCCTCCGCCCACCGGGCCAGCATGCCCAGCCCGAGGCCGCGGCGATGCCGGCTGGTGCGGAACACCTCCACCACCGGCACCTTGGCCAGCTCGCCGCGAGACTCCAACCGGCGGAACTCCGGCGTCTCCAGCACCCGCAGCCGGATCACCAACCCGACCGCGACCAGCACCACGCTCGCCACGAACGCGATCCGCCAGCCGTAGGACTGGAACGCGTCCCGGCTCATCACCTCGCCGAGCAGGGCGAACACCCCGGTGCCCAGCGCCAGCCCGAGCCCGAGCCCGATCTGCGGCACGCTGCCGAACCGGCCGATCCGGCCCGGCGGGGCGTTCTCGGTGGCCAGCAGCACCGCGCCGCCCCATTCCCCGCCGACCGCGAGGCCCTGCAGGATGCGCAGCAGCACCAGCAACACCGGCGCGGCGATGCCGATCGAGGCGACCCCGGGCAGCAGCCCGATCAGCGCGGTGGCCACGCCCATCAGCACCATGGTGGCGACCAGCGTCCGCTTGCGGCCCAACCGGTCGCCCACATGCCCGAACAGCACCCCGCCGACCGGGCGGGCGACGAACCCGACCGCAAACGTGCCGAACGCGAGCAGGGTGCCGACCACCTCGTCCTGCGCCGGGAAAAACAGCCTCGGGAAGACCAGGCTGGCGGCAGTGGCGTAGAGGAAAAAGTCGTACCACTCCACCGTGGTGCCGACCAGGCTGGCCAGCAAGACGGTCCGATGCGACGCTGGCGCCCGCGCCCCCTCCGGCACCCGCTCAGCAGTAGCCGTCATTGCCCATTTCCCCTGCTCATGGGTCGTGAGTGGCGATGGTCGCTATAGCGACCATCGCCACTCACGACGTCTGACCTGCGCGTTTCGGTCACCGGGCGCGGGCGAAGGGGACGGCGGCGGTGTCGGTGGGCGGGGCGGCGGCGAGCGAACCGGCGGGCGGCTCCCACAGGCCCCGCGAGCGGAGTACCGGGAGCACGCCCTCGCCGACCCACCAGGCCTCTTCCAGGTGCGGGTGGCCGGAGAGGATGAACTCGTCGATGCCCAGCGCGTGGTACTCGGCGATCCGGTCGGCGACCTCGGTGTGGCTGCCCACCAGGGCGGTCCCCGCGCCGCCTCGGACCAGCCCGATGCCGGCCCACAGGTTCGGCGCCACCTCGAGGCGGTCGATCGAGCCGCCGTGCAGCTGCCGCATCCGCCGCTGCCCCTCCGACTCGCTGCGCGCCAGCCCGGCCTGCACCGCCTCAATGGCCTTCGGGTCCAACGCGTCGAGCAGCGACTGCGCCACCGCCCAGGCCGCCTCGGAGGTGTCCCTGGCGATGATGTGCAGCCGGATGCCGAAGCGCAGCGTGCGGCCCCGGTCGGCGGCCAGCTTGCGCACCCAGGCGATCTTCTCGGCAACCTGCGCGGGCGGCTCACCCCAGGTCAGGTAGACGTCCACGTGCTCGGCGGCCACCTCACCGGCGGCGGCCGAGGAGCCGCCGAAGTAGATGTCCGGCACCGGGTCGGGCACCCGCTCCAGGGCGGCGCCCTCCACCCGGAGATACTTGCCGGTGAAGTCCACCCGCTCACCGCGCCACAGCGCCCGCACCACGTGCAGGAACTCCGCGCCACGGGCGTACCGATCGTCCTTGGACAGGAAATCCCCGTAGCCGCGCTGCTCCGACGGCTCACCACCGGTGACGATGTTCAGCAGCAGCCGCCCTGGGGAATGCCGCTGGTAGGTGGCCGCCATCTGCGCGGCCAGCGTCGGGGTGAGCATCCCCGGCCGGAAGGCGACCAGGAACTTCAGCCGCTCGGTCTGCTGGGAGAGCATCGCCGTGGTCAGCCAGGCGTCCTCGCACCACATCCCGGTCGGGGTGAGCGCCGCCTCGAACCCGAGCTGCTCGGCCGCCCGAGCCACCTGAGTCAGGTAGCTCAGCGTGGCCGGCCGCACCCCTCCCGCCGACCCGACCGGCACCCCATGCCCCCCGCCGACCAACTGTCGCCCATCCCCATAGGTCGGCAGGAACCAGTGCACCTTCATACGTTCGTCTTCTTCCGCGAGTCGGGATTCTCAGCACACCGTGTCGGGGTTTTCAGCACACTCGCCTCAGACCGACACCGGCTCGCGCGTGGGGAGGTCCGCCTCCAACTCGCGCACGATCGGCAGCACCCGGCTGCCGAAGTACTCGACCTCCTCGTGGTAGTGCAGGAAGCCGGCCAGGATCAGGTCCACGCCGAGCGCCTTGTACTTCACGATCCGCTCAGCGATCTGCTCCGGCGTGCCGATGAGCTGGGTGCGGAACCCGTCGTTGTACTGGACGAGGTCCTCGAAGGAGGAGTCCGCCCACATGCCCTTGCCGTCCGAGGCTGACTTGCCGGCCTGGGTGACCGCGTCCCGGAAGCCCTCCACCGACGGCTTGTGCGCCTTGGCGATGACCTCCCGCAGCGTCTCCCTGGCCTCTTTCTCGGTGTCCCGGGCGATGATGAAGCCGTTCAGCCCGAAGTTCACCGACCGGCCGTTCTCGGCGGCCGAGGCGTTCACGTCGTGCAGCTGCTCGGCGGCGCCGTCGTAGTCCTTGCCGTTGCTGAAGTACCAGTCGGATACCCGGCCGGCCATCCGTCGCGCGGCGGTGGAGTTGCCGCCCTGGAAGATCTCCGGGTTCGGCCGCTCCGAGGTGTTCAGCGGCTTGGGCTTCAGCGAGAAGTCGCGGATCCGATAGAAGTCCCCGGCCAGGGTGAAGTTGTCCTCGGTCCAGATGCCGCGCAGTGCCCGGATGAACTCCTCGGAGCGGCGGTAGCGCTCGTCGTGCTCCAGCCAGTGCTCGCCGAGCGCGGTGAACTCGCCCTTGAACCAGCCGCTGACCACGTTCACCGCGAAGCGCCCGTGCGAGAGGTGGTCGGAGGTGGCGCCCAGTTTGGCCAGCACCCCGGGGTGCCAGAGGCCGGGGTGCACCGCGGCGATCACCTTCAGCCGCTCGGTGGCCAGCAGCAGCGCGAGGCTGAAGGTGGTGGACTCGTGCTGGTATTCGGCGCCGTAACTGGCCATGTAGCGAACCTGCGACAAGGCGTAGTCGAAGCCGTTGTTCTCGGCGAGCCGCGCCAGCTTGGCGTTGTAGTCGTAACCCCAGTCGGTGCGCTGCTCGATGGTGCTGGTGACCAGGCCGCCGCTGACGTTCGGCACCCAGTAGGCGAACTTGATCGGATCAGTACTCGGGTGTGCTGACATTGATGTCTCAAATCCCTTGGTCTGGGCAGGCGGAATGCCAGGTTGCATTCGTCGCGGGTATCAGAAGGGCGGCAGCGGGCCGCCGGGGCGACGAGATTCAGCTACGACAGGCCTGTGAACTGACCCGAGCGAAGTCGACATGACGTCGCTGGGTGAGGCGCTGCCCATACATACCCCAAATCCACCAGATTAGTAGTGATGTGTCAACGCGGGGGTGACCCGGCACACGGGCTCGCCCTCAGTTGATGTACCATCTGGTACATGAAGCACCAGGTGACCGAGGAGATCGACGCCGCCCCCTCGGACGTCTGGGCCGTGCTGTCGGACGTGGAGCGCTGGCCGGACTGGTGCCCCACGATGACCAGCGTCCGGCGGCTGGATGACGGCCCGCTCGGCGTGGGCAGCGCGGCCGAGGTTCGCCAACCCAAGCTGCCGCGCGCGATCTGGCGGGTCACCGCATTCGAGCCGGGTCGGCGCTTCGAGTGGGCTACTACCTCGCTGGGCGTCACCACCAGCGGCGATCACCAGATCGACCCGCTGCCCAACGGCCGCGGCCGACTCACCCTGACCATCAATGTCACCGGTGCGCTGGCGCCGCTGCTCACCGTGGTGGTCTGGCCGATGACGCGCCGTTACGCGGCCACCGAGGCGGCCAGCCTCAAGCGCCGGTGCGAGGCCCGCCGGACCAGCTCCTGACCTCGGGCAGTACCTCGGCGGCGAACAGCTCCAGCATCTCGGCGCGCTGCTCCGGCGTCGCGGCGGCCGCGCTGAACACCAGATCCCGCGCCCCGGCGTCGTGGTACTCGCGCAGCCGGCGCACCACCTGATCCGGGTCGCCGTGCAGCAGGTACCGATCCGCCAACGGCGTGAAGTCCTGCTGGTACACCGTGCTGACCACGTCGATCGCCGACTGCCGGGCCCGCGCCGAGGACGTGTGTACCGCACCCCAGCAGTACACCGCGCCCCGCACCGCGCCCTCCGGGCGGCCGAGCTGGATGGCGTGCGCGTTGACCTGAGCCAGCGAGTCGGCCAGCTGTTCCGGGGTGTACATGTACGGCAGCCACACGTCGGCGAATCGGCCGGCGCGGCGAATCGCGGCGGGTTTGCGACCGCCCAGCCACACCGGTGGCCCGGGCCGTTGCACTGCCGGCGGTTGCAGCGCCAGCCCGGGGATCTCGGCGAACCGGCCGTGATGGGTCACCGTCTCGCCGGCCAGCAGGCGGGGCAGCACGGCCAGTGCCTCGTCGGTCCGCGCGCCCCGCTCCCGCACGTCCACCCCGGCCGCGACGAACTCCGGCGGGTACTCCCCGCCGACGCCTACCCCGAAGTCGAACCGACCCGCCGACACCTGGTCCAGGCTGGCCACCAGCTTGGCCAGCACGGCCAGCGGGTACACCGGCGCGATGGTCAGCGCGCTGAGCAGCCGGATCCGTTCGGTGCCTCCGGCCGCGGCGGCCAGCGCGACGAACCCGTTCGTGGTCGGGCCGTGGAAGAACAGGTGCTCGCCGACGGCCACCTGGTCGAACCCGGTCGCCTCGGCCCAGCGGGCCTCCGTGGCGACGTTCGGCTGATCCGGCCCGAGTGTGATGCCGACCCGCATGTCCTC
The DNA here is from genome assembly GCA_035489915.1 of Pseudonocardia sp. GTDB lineage: Bacteria > Actinomycetota > Actinomycetes > Mycobacteriales > Pseudonocardiaceae > Pseudonocardia. The sequence goes on from DATHIT010000977.1 coordinate 6,704, forward strand.
GGTCTCCTCACTGACGATCCTGCTCGGCAGGGTGCCAGTCGTCCGGAATTGGCCCTGGCCCGGGCCGCTCGCGCGCGGTGAGCTGAGGTTCACAAGGCGAGGGGAGATCACGTGGTCAGCGCGGCGGCGGCGGGCGGCATCGGTCTGGTGGCACTGGGCCTGGTGCTCACCCCAGGTCCGAACATGATCTATCTGGTGTCCCGCTCCATCACCCAGGGACGCCGCGCCGGCCTGGTCTCGCTGCTCGGCGTGGCGGTGGGCTTCCTGGCTTACCTGGCCGCCGCCACGGCCGGCATTGCCGCGATCTTCGCCTCGGTGCCGATCGCGTACACCGTGCTGAAGATCGCCGGGGCGGTGTACCTGCTGTACCTGGCCTGGCAGGCGCTGCGTCCCGGCGGCACCTCGGTGTTCGCGCCCGAGCCGCTGCCCCCGGATCCCGCCCGGCGGCTGTTCGTGATGGGCCTGGTGACCAACCTGCTCAATCCGAAGATCGCTGTGCTCTACATCGCGCTACTCCCCCAGTTCATCGATCCGGCGCGTGGCTCGGTGGGCGCGCAGAGCCTGGTGCTCGGCGCGATCCAGATCGCCGTGGCGCTCACCGTGAACGGCCTGATCGTGCTGTCCTCGGCCACGCTGTCCCGGGTGTTGCGCGAGCGCCCCGCCTGGCTGCGCGTGCAGCGCTACCTGATGGGCGGGGTGCTCGCGGCGCTGGCCGTGCGGCTACTCACCGACCGAGCCCGCCCGGCGACGCCGTGAGCCCGGACGCCTTAGTGGACGCCCTCCATCTTCCGGCTGATCCACGGGCTGAGTGCCACCACGATCAGGCCGATCACGATGGTGATCCCGCCGCTGATGCCGAAGTAGGCGTGCTCGTTCGAGGCCGAGTAGAACCCGGCCAGCACGCCGGAAATCGAGGTGCCCAGGCCGACGGAGAAGAAGTACAGCGCCATCATCTGAGCACGGAACGCCTCCGGGGCCAGCTTCGTGGTCACCGAGAGCCCGATCGGCGAGAGCATCAGCTCGGAGATGGCAAACACCGCCATGATGAAGAACACCGCGATCGCCGGAGTGGTCTTGCCGGTGCTTCCGGCAAAGATCAGGAATAGCAGGAATGCCGCGCCCATGCCGATCACCCCGATGGCGAACTTCATCGGCGTGGACGGCGCCCGCTCGCGCAGCTTCGTCCAGATCACCGCGAACACCGGAGACAGCAGGATGATCCAGATCGGCTCCTCGGACCCGATCCAGGCCGAGGGGGCGGTCCAGCCGAAGACGTTCCAGTTCATCCGCTCGTCGGAGTAGATCGCCAGCGCAGTGAACATCTGCTGAAACAGCGACCAGAACGCCGCGTTGGCGATGAAAAGTGGGATGAACGCGCCCACCCGGCTCTTCTCCACCGGGGTGACCCTGCTGCTGATCAACATCACCAGGAAGTAGGCGATGGAGGCCAGCACGATCACCCCGGTGGTGACCCACTTGAGGTTGGCCAGAGTGACCCACCCGGTGAGCAGCACCAGCACGATGACGACGAGGATCGCCACGCCGATCAGCGCGGCCTTTGTCCGCGCCTCGGCGGGCAGCGGGTTGGTCGGCTGCTTGCCGTGCGTGCCCAGGTTGCGCCGGAACACGACGTACTGGGTCAGCCCCAGCGCCATGCCGATGGCGGCGGCCCCAAAGCCAATGTGGAATCCAAGCGAGGTCTGCAGCAAGCCCGTGACGAGGGGCCCGACAAAGGCACCGATGTTGATGCCCAGGTAAAACAGGGTGAAGCCGCCATCGCAGCGAGGGTCGCCCTTCGAGTACAGGGTGCCCAACAGCGACGATGCGTTCGCCTTTAGCGCACCGCTGCCGATTGCAACCAGCACCAGGCCGACGCCGACGCCAGCCAGGCCCGGAAGCACGGCAAGCGCGATGTGGCCGAGCATGACCACGAGCCCGCCGTAGAAAACCATCCGTTCCATACCCAGCACTCGATCGGCCAGCCAACCGCCGAGCACGGTGCACAGATAGACCAACCCGCCGTATGCGCCCACGATGCCGGTCGCGGTGGACTGTGGCAGCGCCAATCCGCCCTGGTCGAGCGAGTAGTACAGGTAGTAACCGAGAATCAGAAGCATCCCGTAATACGAGAAGCGCTCCCACAGCTCGACTCCGAAAAGATTGGTCAGACCAATCGGATGGCCAAAGACCGTCCGTCCTGCCGGCCCCGGCTCTTGTTCCAGCCTCGCTGCTGTCTCGGACATAGCCCACCCCTTCATCCGCGCAGGGACGAAGGATCTGCCCCGCCCCGGCAATCTGGGCAGCCTACTGTCGGGTACTTCGAGTAGATACGACTGTCACGGAAGTAGCCCAACTTACGATGCCGGCCTGAGGAACCCGGCCCCGCGCCGGCTGGGATTCGCCAAGGCCATGATCGGCTGATCAGCTCCACGGACTACGGCCCACCAGACAGGCAGGGGCTGCCGTTCAGAGTTCGGCTTAAAGGTTAAGCGCGTCGGCTCGGAGGACCAGTCAGGGCGGCCTACGCCTTCGCGCCGCATGGCCGACAAACGGTGATCGTCCCGACGCAACAATCGGGAGCGCTCTGGCCGCAAGAGACCAGACATGCTCCACACGCAGCTCTACCAGCAGCGTTCTTGGCGTTAATACACGAAGCGCACGCAACGCATGTTGCGCAAGACTTCCAGTGAATCTCCTTGCACGCTGCCCCGCCCTGGAGGTTGCCTAACCCACACTGTCCGCACGCACGGGGATCCTTATCCTGGCTTGGCAGCTGCAGTTCCGCGCCATTGAAGGAGATACCCTCCAGCAGGAGGGTTTCTCGCTCAGTCATTCGCCAAAGTCGCGTCTCATATATCAAACCTTCGTGCGGCTCCCTGAATTCCTTCACTTCTACGAGGTGATCGGGAGCGCTAGGCGGGGCGAGTACAGTAACCTGGACCGAGTTACCACCGGACAACCGATGTAGTGCGCTGTGAACCGCACCTCCCACTAGAGCAGCTTGCGCGACACGGAGTTCGGCAAGAACCTGAACAACTTCCGGGCGAGCACCCACTCGGGCGAGAGCCTCTGCCCGCTGGGCGGACGGCAACACAACGTGTCCGAGCGTACGGAAAGCCATCACATCAGCCGACTGGCCGGCTCCCCACGCAGACTTGATCAGGCCAGGGGCCGCAAGGGATGCAAACGCGAGTGCACCACCAAGGGCGCTAGATCGCAAGAAAGCGGCACGAGTGACACCTCGACGTACCGCAGCGGAATCATCCTCTCCATCTATCAAGCTCGTTCTAGAGTCGCCCAATATGCGCAGGATCCTCCAACTGTCGCGCAGACCTATTCTTGTAGCAAGTGCCCGACCCATCGAGAGTCCGGTCCACGCACGCGGCCGCGGCCCACCTATCTCTATGAGAGTAGGCGCCCACGGGGCATCCGGTCCGAGAATATCGGTCCGCCAGCGCTCGACGTCTGAATCTTGCAGTGGTCGGACAGAAACCTTGGCACCGACAACCTCACTAACACTGCCAGCGATCTTCGCGCATGTGCCACAGTCCGCATTGAATGCCAAAATCAAGCCGGTCGCACCCATAGTTACCCCCGTTGAAGCAGAACGGCGCAGAGACCACACCGTCAAAATGCAGCGTGACCTGTTCCGAACGGTAGGAGGCCGATACCGACCCACGGGCGGTTATGGCGGACTTAAACCCAATGGGTGCCGTCATTGCTTCAAAAGCATTACTCCGCTAGTGTTGCGTGTCGCAACTCTGTTTACGGTTGGTGGCGCGGGACAATGAGGCATGTCGGTAGCTGCACCGCTGGTTCTGCGTGATGGTGATCGGTCTCGGCTGGAGGTGTTGACGCGGTCGAGTTCGGTGTCCGCGGGCCTGGCGGGGCGGGCGCGGATCGTGTTGTTGGCCGCCGAGGGGCTGCCCAACGCCGAGATCGCGCGCCGGACCGGGACCAGCCGCCCGACTGTGGTGGATTGGCGCGCCCGCTACGACGCCGGCGGCATCCGCGCCCTGGATGACCTGCCGCGCAGCGGGCGGCCACCGGAGATCGACGAGATCGACGTCGTGGTCGCCACGATCGCCGACGAAGGCCGCCCGCCGGCGCGCCTGGGTGTGACGCACTGGTCGGCGCGGCTGCTGGCCGCCGAGCTGAAGATCTCCTTCGCCACCGTGGCCCGGATCTGGCGCAAATGGGACCTGCAACCCTGGCGGGTGCAAACGTTCAAGTTCTCCACCGACCCCGAACTCGACGCGAAGATCCGTGACGTCGTCGGGCTGTATCTGCATCCCCCAGAGAAGGCCGTCGTGTTGTGCGTGGACGAAAAGTCCCAGGTCCAAGCCCTGGACCGGACAGCGCCGATCCTGCCGATCATGCCAGGGGTGCCCGAGCGACAAACCCACGACTACGTGCGCAACGGCACCACAACCCTGTTCGCCGCGCTCGATGTCGCCACCGGCCGCATC
>DATHIT010000978.1:0-20986 GCA_035489915.1 Pseudonocardia sp.
GTATCAAGATCCGCTAGTCACTCAAGCCCAGCGGACGGGTGCGTACGGCCCCGAGGGTGTTACCTCAAGTAGGTCCGCACGTACCCGAGAGCGGATTTGAGGGAGACCTCTAGCGGGCGGACATCACGGGTGACCTGTGACAGTACGAGGCCACCTTCGATGGCTGTCATGAGTGCGGTCGCGAGTTCCTCCGGATCCGCGCATTCGGCCAGATCCCCACGCTCGCGCATGACAGCCAGCCCCTTGACGAGGTGGGCCTGCCATCTTTCAAATGCTTCGACAAGAGCGAGGCGGGATCCTTCGTCGTTGTCGGCCAGTTCGCTGGCCAACGACCCTACGGAGCAGCCACCAGCGCACTCCCGATCTCGCTGCGCCGCGACCATGAGCTCGGACCATGCGAGCAGGCCGTCCCAGGAATCCAGCTCATCGAGGACCGGCCCCTGTGCCTGCAGAAATCGCTCGGTCTGGAAGGCGATCACCGCCTGCACGAGCTCGGATTTGTCGGTGAAGTAGTGGTAGAGCTGCGAGTTGCTGGTCCCGGTCGCCGCCCTTACCTCGGTCAGCGTTGTTGCGGTCACACCCTGGCTGAACATGAGCTCGCTTGCGGCGGCCACGATCCTTTGACGGGTATCCCGTCCGCGCCTGGTCAGCGCCGGAGATCTCGGCTGACGCCGCGGGCGGCTTGCAGGTAGTGCGCGCTGCGGCATGCCACGACGCTACGCAGAACTGGAATCGACAGTCCAGTCACCGGCTTCGCAGACTGTGGTTCCCGGGCTGCACCGGCCGGGGAGGTCGAGAGAGGGCATCATGCGGCTACGCGGGAAGACGGCACTGGTTACCGGAGCCACTAGCGGTATCGGGCGGGCGACGGCACAGAGACTGGCGGGCGAAGGAGCGCGGGTCGTCGTGTCAGGGCGGGACAAGGTGCGTGGCGACGAGGTGGTCAAGGCCATCGTTGAGGCCGGCGGTCAGGCCCACTTCATCGCGGCAGACCTAGCCGATGCGCGCAGCGCGGGCGAGCTCGCGGTTGAGGCGACCCGGATCCTCGACGGCAGGATCGACATCCTGGTCAACAACGCCGGCATCGGAATCGGCGGGCCCACCGACGCCATGACAGAGGCGGACTTCGACCGGATATACGCGGTCAACGTCAAGGCGCCGTACTTCCTCACCGCAGCTATCGCCCCGGCCATGGCCGGTCGTGGCGAGGGTGTGATCGTCAACCTCGGTAGCAAGACCGCGCTGCTCGGGACCTCCGCATCCAGCCTGTACGGCTCGTCCAAGGCAGCCCTGGAGCTGTTGACCCGCTGCTGGGCAGCCGAATTCGGGCCCCGCGGGGTACGGGTCAACACGGTGAGCCCCGGCCCGACGCTGACCGCAATGACAGCGGCCAACCCGAAGAACGTCGAACTGCAGGTCGCGCACGCGCCAGCCCGCCGTGCCGGCCATCCCACCGAGATCGCGGCCGCGGTGGCCTTTCTCGCCAGCGACGACGCGAAGTACATCCACGGCGCCCGCATACCGCTGGACGGCGGACGCACCGCGGTCTGACCGCCCGCGCGCCCGTACCTCGGTCATTTCGCTACCGGAAGGAACCCAACCCATGAACTCGGACGCTCAGATCCGCTACCTGCTCGACAGGCTGGAGATTCAGGACGTCATCGCGCGCTACGCGGTCGGACAGGACGCGCACCAGCACGACGACGGCCTACTGGAGCAATGGCACGACGTCTTCACCCCGGACGCCACCGTTGACTACAGCGCGGGTGGCTTCCGGAAGGGGACCTACGTCGAGCTGGCCGACTGGATGCGCGGCGACGGCATCCGCAACGGCGATCGCAACGGCCGCATGCACGAATTCACCCAGTGGCAGCACATGCTGGGGCTGCCCACGGTCACCATTGACGGCGACACCGCGACCGCCCGCAGCGACCTGCTCGCCACCCACAAGGCGAAGGCCGACTCCGGGAGCAGCCCCGGCTGGTACTTCAACGACGCCTGCACCTTCCACGACGACTTCGTCCGAACAGCAAATGGGTGGCGCATCGCCCATCGGCGTCTCGAAGTCCACTGGGCCGACCCCTTCCCAATCCGGGGAACCTAGTGGCCAGACCATGCGCGGTCGGCCAGCTGCGCGATACGTGCGATGGCCGACCGGAGGTGGCGTCATCACTCAGGCGTGAGATAGGTCCTCGGAACACCTGCTCGACGGCTCGTCCGCTCATTGATCTGTGCCGGCGGGGACAGGACATCAAACCCCTCGTCGATCGCCTGACACTCCCGCGTGTCAACCAGCGACCACAGGTCCACGCATGAAGACCGCATCACGCTTAACAACATGACCACGACGATCTCGTTCGCGCCGCCGGCCTCGGTTGTCGCTTACAGGGCGACCAATCTGCATTGACTAGGGCCTCTACCAGCGACAACCGTTGCCCTGCCGCCCTGTGTGGACACCAGAAAACACACAAGTCGCCGCCATTTCGCGCCACATGTGGTGTCACGGCCGACCATCCGAGGGCCGGATTCGGCTTCCGGTGGCGGATGCTGTTCCGCTGAAGGAAGGCCAGTTGCCGGGGCTCAGCTACGCAATGGTCGGCGCGGGCCGCACGAAGCCGGCGAGCAGCTTGCCCATCTCGATGTGGGCAGTCTGGGTTGTCACGACGGGGTCACTCGCAGCGAACGCGCGCAACTGCTCCTCGTCGTCGGCCTCTACGACGCCGAGGCCCCAGGAGCCAGTCCCATCGAGCACGGGGCCGAAGATCACCATCTGCCCGGAGTCGATCAACGGCTGCCAGTAGGCGGCGTGACGGGTCATGATCTCCCGCTCCTCTTCGGTCATGTCCAGCGCGAAGTTTGGGCGAGGCGCCTGGAGCCTGAAGACGAAGGTGGCCACAACCCGAACTCTAGGCGGATGCCCACGAGAGGATGGCTCAGCGGTCACCCGACAGCCGCCACATCTCACCGATATTGGCTCCATTACCGACCCCTTCGCGCCCGCCCGAGTTCCACCGACGCGAGGACACGGGAGTGGCGGTTGCCACGATCAGTGGCGACGACGCTCTCCGCGGTCCTCAACACGGGTGGAGCCGCAACGGCGTGCGGACCAGACCGGGCCGCCGCGCCAGCAACTCACGAATCCGCGCTTCGACTTCGTCCACGACCGATCCCTTAGCCGAACGCTGACAACCCGGCGGACCGTCCGCAGCTGGAGCCCGACGCAGACGGCCGCCAGCTGAACCGCCACGCCAGGCGCACCAGGACGGCCTGACCGGGTTCACAAGACCAACACCTGTGTTCGCTTTCCGACCGATTCATCACCAAGTCGGCGTGCTCTGACCTCGTACGATCCCTGCCCGGGTGTCAGGCTACGACGCGTCACCGACCCCCGATACATGAACGGAGCGGCGGCCCGAAGACCAACAACCTGGACAGCGTGGCAACCGCCCTACACCGTCCATGCCAACCCCGGAGCCCCACATGGATGCATGGGATGCGGCCTTACAGTTCTTACTGATCGACAATCGAGCCCGCTCGCTCGCCCACTCTCACCCCTTGACGGCGGGCGGGCGCTGCCGACGGTGCGGCACCTCGAGCTGCGCGGCATCGAAGCTCGCGTCCGAGGCACTCAGAGTCCTGGCGGGCGAGAACGATCGATCGAACCCACGCTACCTGCCAACACACGTGCCTGATCAGGCTGCGTAGGCAGCGAACGATAGACGGCGGCCGCGACGCCTCGCCCAGCCCAGCCTCCATGAGATCCGACGATGACGACGGGCTGAGCGGTGCTCTGATACCCGTGTAAGAGGGGCAACTGAGCCTCGAACTGAGCCCCTCACGAGGCCAAGGACTTTCCGACTTCGGAAAGTCCCTGGTGGGAGGGGCGCCACGCGGCGACCGCCGCCAGACCTGAGCCCAAATTGGGGCTTCTAGCGCGGCCCGACTCACCGCCGCCGGTCTGGCTCGATCGTGGCTCGATCGACTCCGTCAGGACCGGAAGTTATGTCGGAGTCGTAGAGCGGCGTACCACGACCTCTGGTAGGAGGACTCGGTGGCTGTCACCTGGTTGTTCCCGGCCTTCCATGCCGGCGATGAGGATCTCGGCCGCGGCGACGCCCATCGCGTAGGCGGGCTGTGCCACCGTTGAGAGCGGAACCCGAGCGTGAGCGGCCAGCTCCAGACCGTCGTACCCCAGTACCGCCATCTGCTCGGGAACGTCCACGCCAGCCGCCAAGAGTTCGTGCAGCGCACCGAGCGCTATGAGGTCATTCGCCGCGAACAAGGCGTCGGGGCGGTCACTGGGCTCGGCGTCGAGTATGCGGCGCGCGGCATCGGCCCCGTCGCTCAGTGTCAATCCCTCGGTCTCGGTGAGGCGGCATCTCAACTGAGGGATGGACCGAATCTCTTCGGAAAATCCGGCGAATCGGTCTCGTACGTGACTTACGCGTTTCGGATTGCCCACCAGCATCAGGTTCTGGCGGCCGATAGCGATCAGATGCCGGGCGGCGGCGCGGCCGCCGGCGTTGTCGTCTATCGTCACGGAGGAGATATCGTCAGCGGGTGCCGACCGCTCCAAGGTCACGCAGCGAATGCCGCGCCGTTGAAGTTCCCGCAATCGACCGCGTAGGTCTTGCTGAGGGACGATGAGAATGCCTTGTACCCGGTAGCCTTCAAAAGCCTCCAAATTGCGCAGCTCGCGGTCCGGGTCGCGCGCGCTGTTGCTGAACAACACGGTCCAACCCGCCGCGGCGGCGACGTCCTCCACCCCCCGGGACAGTTCGCCATAGAACGGAATCCAGGCGTCCAGCAGGATTAGCGCGAAGGTGCGACTCGACCCCGCGCGCAGCTGCCGAGCACTCTCGTTCCGTACGAAACCCAGCTGGCGTACCGCCCGGTCGATCCGCGCCTTCGTGTCCGGCCGAACGACATCGGGGCGGTTGAGGTAGTTCGACACGGTCGACGGCGAAACACCTGCCAGCGCCGCGACATCCTTGACTCCCGGCGCTGAACTTCGAGCATCCACGGCGGACGCCACCCCTCTGATCTCACGGACGGTAACCGACGCACCGCGCAAAACGGGCCGGTCCTCGCGTTGGCACGATACAAACTTTAGAGCTTGCACTCAGCGGTCGGCAACCAGGTGACCCTATTGACGTGCTCAGATCTGGCTGGCTACCATCAGCCTACACAATTGCAACGTTGCAAGCGACGCTCGAGTGATCACTTGTCAGCGGCGCGCAACGACCCAGGAGGCTCTCATGACCACGTCGTTGATCGGCTGCCATGCGCTGGTATGGACCGGTGTGTTCGACCGCGCGGGCGTCACCGAATCAGTCACCCGGACGCGCCAGGCGGGCTTCGATCTCATCGAGTTCCCGCTCATGGAGCCGGACACCTTCGACGTGGCCGCCGCCCGGAAGGCACTGGCGGACACCGGGCTCACGGCCACCGCCAGCCTCGGACTACCCGCGCACGCGGACATCAGTGCCGACGACCCGGAGGTGGTCGCCGCGGGTAGTCAAATGCTGACCCGCGCACTCGAGGTGACCGCGGAAATCGGCGGTACGCACCTGTGCGGAGTCCTCTACGGGGCAATGCGGAAACACTCCGCGCCGATGACCGAACACGGCCTGGCAAACAGTATCGAGACGCTGCGCGACATCGCCGACCGCGCGGAGTCACTCGGCATCGAACTGGCCATCGAGGTGGTCAACCGATACGAGACCAATATGATCAACACTGGTCGGCAGGCATTGCGCTACCTCGACGCACTCGACCGCCGGGTTTCGGTGCACCTGGACACCTACCACATGAACATCGAGGAGCCTGACCTGTTCCAGCCGTTCCTGGACTGCCGCGACCGGCTCGGGTACGTGCATATCGGGGAGAGCCATCGCGGCTATCTCGGCACCGGTTCTGTCGACTTCGACAGCTGCTTCAAGTCGCTCAGCCGGATCGGTTACACCGGTCCGATCGTTTTCGAGTCGTTCTCCTCGGCGGTCGTCTCGCCAACCCTGAGTCATACGCTCGGCATCTGGCGCAACCTCTGGCAGGACTCCGACGATCTGGCCGGTCACGCCCACCGTTTCATTCGTGACCATCTCCATGCCACCGCGACCATCGCCCTGCATTGACCTACCGAGCCGTGCGGTCGGGCAGCGGACCGCCACACCAGAGAAGAGGTAGCACCCATGCATGAGGATCTACGTGGCCGGGTCGCGGTCGTCACCGGCGGCGGCCGCGGTCTCGGCCTGGAGATGGCTTCCGCCCTGGCCGATCAGGGCTGTCGCGTCGCGTTGGTGGACCTCACCGCCGACATCGAGGACGCCGCGACCGCGCTCAGTGAGCGGACGGGCGTGCCGGCCGCGGGGCTGCGGTGCAACGTGACCGACCCCGACGGGTTGGCGCACGCGTTCCGGCAGGTGGGCGACCTGCTCGGCAGTCCGTCGATTCTGCTCAACGCCGCCGGCATCTCAACCTGGTCCGACGCGGAAACCACGTCCGCCGAGAGCTGGCGCAACGTAATCGACGTCAACCTGACCGGAACGTTCCTCGCGTGCCAGGCCTTCGCCCGCGTGGTGTTCGCGGCGGGAGGCACGGGCGTGATCGTCAACATCTCCTCGATGTCCGCGTTCGTGGTCAATATCCCCCAGCACCAGGCTGCCTACAACGCCTCCAAGGCCGCGGTCGATCAGCTCACACGTTCGTTGGCGATCGAATGGGCCGGCAGGGGAATTCGGGTCAACGCAATAGCTCCCGGCTACATCCTGTCGGACATGACCCGCCGGGCCATCGATCGTGATCCGGCGCTCGGCGAGTCCTGGACGGCCGCAATCCCCGCTGGTCGGATGGGTGAGCCACAGGACCTGCGCGGGCTCGTCACGCTGCTCGCCTCCGACGACTCCCGATACATCGTCGGTGAGTCCATCGTCATAGACGGTGGCTACTCGATCGTCTGAGCACCACCGTCGCCAGACGGCACGCGATCGTCGGGTCGTCATCGAGATCCAAAACGAGGCGCCGGTCCGCAACGCTAGACGGAGACGGTTTCGGGGAGTCGTGCGCCTTGGCGCTGCAGTTCCTCGCGCACCGTTGTGGTGGCGCTTTCTCCGGTGAGGGCTTGTTGGGCCGCGGCGATGCCGGAGGCGTGGCCGGTGGCGAATGCGGTTCCCATGACCCGCAGGGAGGCGCCGGCACCACGGTCGCCGTCGAGGGTGCGTCCGGCTGCGTAGAGGTTCGCCCGGTTGACGCTGCGTAGGCAGGCGAGGGGAATCGGGTAGAAGCCGGGGTCTCCGATGTACTTCCAGGTCGACGGGATGCCGGGGCCGGGGTGGTGTTCCATCGGCCAGGCGCCGATCGCGACAGCGTCCTCGGTGGTGTCGGGGTTCAGGATGTCTTCCTCGCGCAGGTGGTGTCGGGTGATGATGTGGCGTGATTCGCGGGTGCCCAGTTCGGGTCCGGTGGTGACGATGTAGGCGTGTTCGGCACCCGGGATCGTGCGGATGACCTGCAGGTAGGACTGGGCCTGTAGGCGGGCGTGGGTTTCGGCTCGGCTGGTGTCGGCGGCGGAGCGAGCGTCGTAGCCCTCGTCGACCATGTATGCGATGACGTCACCGGAGATCGGCATCTGGGCGACGAGCCCGGATTCGGCGATGAGGTTCTTCACGCCGCGGGCCTTGGCCGCGCGGACGGCGTCGCTGACAGTGCGCGTCGTGACCTCGGCGTTTGCTTGGATGCCGCCGAAGCGGACGCCCAGGCTGCCGTTCTGCACCCATCCGTCGGTGCCGTAGCGGACGTCGGCAGCCGCGTGGTAGGCGAGGTCGGCGTCGCCGGTGGCATCGACGAAGGCGTCGGCGGTGAACCGGTGCGTTCCTTCGTGGTCGGCGATCTCGACCGCGGTGATGCGGTCACCGTCGGTTCGGGCACCGATGAGCAGGCTGTGCAGTCGGACGTCGACGGCGGCCTCTCGGCAGAGTCGGTCGAGGACGACCTTGACGCTCTCCGGGTCGAAGACGACGGTCACGGCGTGGAAGCTGCGTGGGGCGCTGACGGCGTCAACGCTTTTCAGGTGCGAGACGACTTCGTCGGCGATGCCGAAGACGACTTGTTCGCGGTCTCGGGTGAACAGTCCGCAGTAGGTGACGACGTTGCGCAGGGTCGCGGCGCCGCCGAGGCAGGGGCCCCGTTCGATCAGGAGGGTGCGGGCGCCGGCACGGCTGGCACCCACGGCGGCGGCGACGCCAGCTGAACCGCCGCCAGCGACGATGACGTCATAGCGGATGTTGGCCGGCTCGGTGGTCGGTGTCATGAGGGATCAGCCTTTCCATTGGTGGCGGGAATCAGTGGGTGGTCGTTGTCGTGGTGCCGGGCGGCCATGGCGGGCAACTGCTCGTGGATGTCGGCTTGACGGAGGAAGAGCATGGGAACGATGGCCAGGAACGGCCCGGCGGCGAGGACGAGGAACACGGCCTGGAACGATCCGGTCGCCCCGTACACCAGGCCGACGACGGTGGGCACGATGGTGCTGCCGAGCTGCCAGACGGCGTTGACACCGCCGGTGGCCGAACCGGCGAGCTGGCCGCCGGACAGGGTCGGGATCATCGCCATCATCACTGGGCTGTAGACGTAGGCGGCGATGCCGAGGAACGGGGCGATCCACAGGAACTGGGTCGCGGTCGTGGCGAAGCTGAAGGCGATCAGGCAGGTTGTGAACGCGGCCAGGATTGCGACGGTCAATCGCCGCCGACTCAGGCCCAGCGCGTCGCCGACGAGGCCGATCAGCGGTTTGGAGAAGACTGCTACCGCACCGAAGATGACGACGACGGTGCCGGCCCGGACCGGGGCGAGGCCGGCGCCTTTGACCATCAGCAAGTTCGACCAGGTGACGAAACCGTAGGTGCCCCACAGCGCGCCGAACCCGGCCAGCGCCAGCAGCAGCAGACCGCGATTGCGCAGCAGCGGGCGCAGATCCGGTCGGCCGCTTCCCTCCCGGCGGACGATCAGCGGTCCGGGGCGCAGCAGGATCAGGCACAGCACACCGATCGCGATCGAGGTGAAACCGAACAGGTGGTAGGAGGCGCGCCAGCTGTGCGACTGGATCAGCCGGGGCACCACCGCGTTCGCCACGACCAACCCGAGTGAGGTCGCGGTCACGAACACGCCCATCGCGAAGCCGCGGCGCTGGGCCACGAACCAGCTGGTGATCAACTTGACCCCGCCGCCTACCTCCGCGCCGGCACACAATCCGATGCACACCTGGAGGACCAGGCCCATCGTGTGGGTCTCCGCCTCGCCGAAGGCGAGCATGAACCCACCGGAGAGCAGAATGCTCAACCCCACCGTCCGACGAGCACCGACCCAGTCCGCAATGAAACCCCCGACGGCGGTGGAGACGACATAGCCGATGTAGTAGGTGGTGGCGAACAAGCCGAGACCGGCGACCGGCACGCCGAGGTCCGCACCGACCGAGCCGGCCACCGGGCCCCACGTGGCCCGGTCGACCGAGGTCATGGTGAAGGCGGCCCAGCACAGGATGAGCACGACCCAGCGATATCGGGTGTCAGGGGTGGGGATGGAGGTGGGCATCACAGTCACTGTGGGGTCCTTCGAGCGAAGCGTGGGGACGGACATCCCGCTCGAGCTGGCGGAGACTGGGATGCTCACCACAAGGGAACCCGAGGACAGGCGCACGATCCAATGCCGATTCGTTGGCCCCGGTATGTTTCAAAGTTATGGCATCTGGACCGGATGCCGGGAGACCGGGAGCACCCGTGGAACTGCGGCAACTGCGCTATTTCGTCGAGGTCTTCGATCGTGGCTCACTATCCTCGGCGGCGAAATCGCTGCTGGTGTCGCAGCCCGCGCTGACCCGCCAGATCCAGCAACTCGAACGCGAGTGTGCGGTTCCCCTCTTCGAGCGAGTACCCGCCGGGGTACTACCTACACCAGCCGGAACGGCGCTCTACCAGCACGTCATCACCATGCTCCGGTACGCGGACTCCGCGAAGGACGCAGCACGTGAGGCGGGCCCGGTACGGGAAATCGTGGAGATCGGTCTGGCCCCCGGACTGCCACCGCTCTGGCTCGACCAGCTGATCGACACGGTTCGCACCGCCGTCCCGCAGGCGTATCTGTCGCTGACCGACTCGATCAGCACCACCCAACTGCAACGCGTGCGCGCAGGAAGGTTGGATATCGCATTCGTGCATGAGCCGCCGCCCCCGGACCTGGTCCGCCACCGCGTGCTGCAAGAGCCGTTCGGCATCGCGGTCGACCCGCACATCGACGCCGACTTCCAGGGTGACACCTGCCCACTGCAAGCCCTCGACGGGCTCGACATCCTGGCGCACTCCCGCGAGCAGGTACCCATCGGACACGACCAGCTCGTGTCCGCGGCGCACGACACCGGAGTCGTCCCACGCTGGCACTTCGCCAACTACACCGAAAACGCCCGCGCCTGCCTGCGCGCCACCGGATCGACCGCCGCGATCCTGACAAGCACCACTGCCGCCCGGCTCCTCCCCGGCTGGACCTGGAGGCGGCTGGTCGATCCACCGATCACCATGCAAACCTGGATGGTGCGGCAACCAGTCGCCCGCGGCACCGTCACCGCTGTCACCGGCACCATCGCCAACGCCTTCGGCATCGACTGACAACTCTTGGATCAAGGGGGCGCTACGCGCGCCGCCGGCCACGGACCGCCTGCCGCACACTGCGGTCGGACCAGCCGGTAGCCACTGCCACGCACCGATACGCAGACATGCGCCTACATGCCAGAAGCTGATCAGCTGTCTAGCTCCGAGCGTGCCAGGACAGAGCTCTGACCTGGGCGTTCCGTTGAGCCGCCTCGGGGAGTCGAACCCCGGACCTACGCATTACGAGAGACACGGGCGACCGCCCTCTGAGCCCCACCGGCACCGACACACCACCCGACAGCCCGCAGAGCACTCTCCGAACACCCGGATCAGCACTCTGGATTCCACACTGGATTCCACGGACCGATCGGATCCACTAGTCCTCGCAGTCTCAGCGTCCCGTTGGCGGATCGACAACCGGCAGAGCGCTGCGCAGAGTCATCACTCCTCGTGGGTTCATGGCCATGGCTCCCTGGCAACCTTGGCCCTGCACACCCCGCCGAATTTCTGGTTCACTCCCGTGGGTGGGTCTCAGTAATCGCGTCGTCAGCGGACCGGCCGGGCCTCTGGTCCGGGTCTGGGCCGCAGAGTGCGACAGCCCGACCGACTTCAGCTCGATCGCCTCGGTCAACCCGGGAATAGGTTTCGCGCGGGTCGGCGGCACCACGACGGTGCACCTCCGCGGCCCGGCGACGAAGGCCTCGACGTTGTCGTGCCCGCGTGACGCGGAGTACTTCGGAGCCGATTTCCGCCTCGGGGCGTACCTGCCGATGTTTCCTCCCGCCAGGCTCGCCAACCTCCAGGACGTGGTGCTGCCGACCCTGCCGGACGGGCGGATTCTGCTGGGCGGTCGGGCATGGGAGATGCCAACGCCGCAGAACGTCGACGTGTTCATCAACCGTCTCGAGCGTGCCGGCCTGCTGGTCTTAGATCCGCTGATCGAGGAGCTGCGGCACGACGGCGCCGTCCGCGGCATGCCGAAGCGAACGGCGCAGAGCCGGTTCGTGCGCGCTGTCGGCCTGTCGCGTCGCAAGCTGCAGGTGATCGAGCGAGCGCGGCACGCAGCCCGACTGTTGCGCGCGGGTGCGGCGATCGCGGACGTGGTCTTCGGTGCGGGGTACCACGACCAGCCGCACCTGACCCGGTCGCTACGACAGCTGATCGGCCACACACCGGCCGAGGTGGTCCGAGGAGGCGTGTTCCTAGCCTTGTGACCTGCGTTTCGATACAAGACCGGCCCCAATCTCAGTCGATACGTTCCTCGCCATGAGGCTGGTCGAATCGACGTGGATCTCACTCGACGGGATGGTCTCCGCCGAAACCTTCTGGGGCGCTCCTGGGCGGTTCCAGCGTGACGCGCACATCGAGTACGCCGGCAGTCCGATGGGATCCGCCGACGCTCACGCGCTCGCGCGGGGCAACCTACACGTCTAGTGGACAACGCTAAGAAAAGTGGAGTGAGCGCATGCGTCGGATCATCAACTCGACCTACGTCACCCTCGACGGTGTCATCCAGAACCCGCAGGACTGGCCGTCGCTCGGCAGCTTCAGCGACGAAGGCAATCAGGTCCAGACCGAGCTGCTGGAGCGTTGCGACGCGGTGTTGATGGGCCGGCACACCTACGAGGTGTTCGCCCCGGTTTGGTCTGCCCGCTCTGGCGACCCAGTCAGCGATCGTATGAACGCGCTCCCCAAGTACGTCGTCTCGACGACCCTCACGGACCCGCAGTGGCACAACACGACCGTCATTGCCCACGACCCGATCAAGGCCATCCGCGACCTCAAGCAGCAGGCCGGCGCCGACATCGTGCAGTACGGTTTTGGCCCCGTGTCCCACGCACTCATGGCGGGCGGACTGCTCGACGAGCTGCGCCTGTGGGTGCACCCCTTCTTCATAGGCACCGGCACGGCCAGCGATCTGCTCTACCGCGCCGGGTCGTCCGGCAGCTTCGAACTCGCCGACTCGACCCGCCTCGGCAGCGGCATCGTGATCCTCACCTACCGGAGCTCGGCAGGCTGACGCAACGGAGCAGGTCGTGGACTACCGAGGGCTCGTCGAACGCCTCAACCTGCCCACCGGGTGGACGAACAGCTGGCGCCCTCCGCGCACGCTACAACGCCCGGAATCACGTAGTGGCCGCGGACGCGCCGTGAGAGGACTGAACGTCTGGGCCCGCGATCTACTACCCCGACGGCGCCACTACCTCCGGATTAGCCCCGTCGGCACCACGACCGCACCCGCGTCCTAGAAGCCGAACTCCAACCGAACAAGATCACCAGGGCCACCAGCGAGGTTCACGAGGTGCCGGGGCCGGTACTGCGTGGCGCGTTTCGGCTGCCCCGCGCCCTGATGTGACGGCTGGACGAAGGACTGCACCGAGGGCAGCTCACCGCGCGCGGCACCGACCGCGCGTTGCGGGTGGCCTCGGCGACCGGGTCGAGGTCCAGCCAGGAGCTGTTGAGCGGACCGCTTAGCCGCGGACCTCGACCTTGTCGCCGAGCTGCAGAGCATTGTAGTAATACGCGGAGTCGGCCGCCGCGAGTCGAACGCAGCCAGCCGATCGCTGGTTCAGCTTGCCCTCGTGGAAGGCGATGCCACCCTCGGCGAAGAACACTGCCCAGTTCATCGGTGCCCCCTGGCACCCCGGTGTTCCCGCCTTGCAGCCGGGCGGGGTGAGGAACTCTGAACTCCGGTGGTTCTTGTTCTTCCACTCAACGACGAAGTCACCGACCGGGGTCTCCTTGCCCGGACCGCCGGTGTTGACCGCGACCGGGCCGTGGGTGATGACGCCGTCTTCGAACAGCCAGGCCTTGTTGGCGCCCAGCGAGACGCAGGCGATCGCTTCGTTGGTGCACGGGGTGCCCGCGACGATGTTGTCGGGCAGGTCCGGTTCCTGGGTCGGTTGTTCCTGATCCGGGTCGGGCAGCTCCTCGTCGTCATCAGGTTCTTCCTGTTCCCTGGCGGGCTGCTCCGCGACCGGGTCGTCGGACCGGGCATCATCGTCGTCGGCGAACGCGGTGCCCGCGAAAGGCACAATGCCCAGGATTGCCACGGTGGCGAGATAGATCATGGCCCGGGCGGGGCGGGGTCCACGGAGCCTGGTGCGGCGCACAGACATGCACATCCTTTCACGCCCGACTGAACAACCTCGTGGCGGCGAGCGGGAACCAGCGGGGCGTTGAACCGGCTGGTCTCGGGGAGTCGTCGGATCGTATCGGCCAACGAATGATGACCAGGAGCGACCCACTCGCTACAGCGCGTCAACCCCTCCGAGCAGGTCCGATGGTGGAAATCCCGGCCAAAAGTCGAGGCGGTCCACCCGCGACCGCCATGGCTGGGCCATCCCGAGGGGCATCGCTATGCGGCATCGTGCCGGCGGCCAACCACTCCACTCGAAAGCTAAACATGCATATGTACGCATGTCCGTCGAGGGGGTCGGCTGTCGCCACGTGGGCCGCGGTGCTCAGGATTGTTACCGAGGACCCGTCCAAGCGCTTGGCACCGCGCGTTTCCGCGGCAGCCGCGTCCGGCGTCGTTCCTTAGCCCCGGTCGGGACGTCAGGGATCATGGCAGATGTGCGAGGACGTTGACTACCGTGCCGCTGGGGTCCTCAACGAAGAAGCGACGCACGCCCCAGGGCTCGTTGGTGAGAGGGTAGACGAGGCGCGATCTGCGGCGCGTCAGCTCTGTGTGTGCCGCGTCGACCGCCGCGGGGTCCCCGACATCGATCCCGAAGTGTGGCTGGGGATTCTCCATCCCTCGTGGCGGGATGATGAGCTGAGCAGCTGGGTTGGTCGGTGACCTCAGGGCCAGGACTGGGTCTTGCATCCCGACCTGGAGCCCGAAGACGTCCACGTAGAAATCCCGGGACGCGGCGATGTTGTCTCCAGCAGCGTAAGGAATGATTCTGTTGATCTCCATACTGGCGATCCCTCCTGTGATCTACTAGCTTCAGGCGTTCTCGAACGTGCGCTACCTGCGCTGGTTGCGACGCGAGGCGTGGCTAGCTCTTGCGGGGCTCTCCTCGATACGAGCCAAAGCTCCACACGTTGCCCTCTGGATCCGCCACTGTGAACTCGCGATTGCCGTGGTGCTGCTCGGCGAGTTCACTCACGATCCTCGCGCCGGCGGACTTCGCTCGTTCATAGACCTCATCGACGTGGTCGGTAACGACGTAGGCGCCGCACGCGCCGGTCTGGCGGGAACAGTCACCGGCGACGCTGTGGTCTGCGAGCATGAGATTGCCGCCCTCAGGCCACCACAGCTGCGCGTGCACGACGGCGCCGCCGTCGGAGTAGACGAAGGTTTCGTCGAAGCCCAGGGCCACGAGCCAGTCGATCAGCGCACGGGCGTCGCGGGCTTGCAGGGTGGGCCAGACGGTCGGAGCGGGCACCTCGACGGTGGTGTCTTGAATGGTCATGACTCCAGTCTGTGCCCGGTTGGTGGCCCCCGGCTTGGATGTTTGGGAACACTTCAGCCCAAACCCAGTCGGCTCGTGTTCGGGTACCGACGGACGCATTACGAGTCGAAATCGTGCGTAGGTCGACAGTTCGAGGACCAGCGAAAACGCTCTGCGCGGATCGTCAAACTCGCAGGTCAGCCGCCCAGGGCGGCAAAGGTTCCGTCGACCTACGGGTACCGGCGCTACGCGGAGCTAGGCGCCGCTGATGAGGGGGTTTCGAAGGGGATGCGATCTTGACTAACGGGAACAATTAATGACGCCCCGAAGGGATCTTGAGCGCGGCGGAATGGTCTTGCAGACGTTCGAGGTGTCGCGTTCGCGATCGCGAACGATCAATCACACGATCGTTTGCCCGTCAGGCTTGATCAACCTCGGCTAGAACGGGGGTTCGTCCTCGGCCTCTGATTCTTGGCTCTTATCGATCCTCTGAAGCGGCACGCCTGCGATGAGCATCAACCTAACCGTCCCAGCGCTGCCAAAGTCGATGGTCGCGTTCGCTCGCACCCCTTCCTTCTCAGCCTTCGGCCCTGCTGGTACGACCTCGGACAGGAAATGCTTCTTGCCGGTAATCGGGTCGATCCCGGCGTAGACACGCACTCGAAGCGAGCCGCTCGGCAAGGCGTGGATCTCGCCTCGCTGTCGCTTCCGCCGCCCCGCCGTGCTGGTCATGGAGCCACGGTAAGGCTGGTTTGGCTCCACGTATAGCTCCACGGATGGAGCTCAAGATCGCCAGAAAGGCCTCTGACCTGGAGCCGCCTCGGGGAGTCGAACCCCGGACCTACGCATTACGAGAGAGGCGCGCTGATGCACGGGGGCGCCTAGCAGCACCGATAGGGCACCCCACGTCTCGGAGAGCACGGAACGAACTGGGAGAACCCGACTCGTCATGCCAGACGTCATGCCAGCGATGGTCAGTCTGGCCCGGCGCGGAGGCCAACAGGCGAGCTACGCATTCCGAATGCGTAGGTCAGCAGAGGCCGGGCGCCATCGAGGTGGCGACAAAGGATCGCGGACCCTGTCTGACAGGACACCTGGCCGAGCTGACGACCTATCGCTTACAAGGTAATCCCTCCGCGTTGACCAGCCCTCTACCTGCAACAACGTTCGCAGAGCGGACATCAGTGGACCTCGGAAACCACTCCCGTAGACCTCGTTTCGCACCACATGTGATGCCACGTCGACCAGTCTCGGGCTCAGATTCTCTTCCCTCGGTCAGGTGCGCCGCGGCTGGCGGGTGGGTTGGCTGTATCGGCTGGCCGGGTGCGTCGGGGGCGACCTGTGGGGCTGGAATATTCCGCGTGGGGGCTGAGCTGCGAGTTCGTGGCACACATGATCGGTCATGCGGCCAAGTGATACTCGCTGAGAAGCCCGTCCAGGATCGGTCTGCGGCGGACTCGGTAGTCGGCCAGGTTGATCGGTTCCGGTGGCCTGGTCTCGACTTGAGCTGGCGCGAGTTGGGCTAGGGATCGGTGCGGTCGGCAGGCGTTGAAGTCTGACAAGTAGACGGTGACGACGCGGTGCACGTGCCGCTCGTTGACGATCAGTAACCGATCCAGCAGTTTTCGGCGCAACGTGCCGATCATCCGCTCACAGATCGCGTTCGCCTGCGGCGCTTGCGGCGGGGCGAACAGTACGCGAATCCCCTCGGCGGCAAAGGCCGCATCAAACGCCGTTGTGAACCGCGAGTCCCAATCGCGCACGCAGGACCTCACCGCCGCGATCCTGCCATCGAGGTCCATCAGCAAGTTGCGCGCCGCTTGGACAGTCCACGCACCCCTCCGGTGGGCGGTGACTCCGGCCAAGTGCACACCGCGCGAGCCGTGTTCGACCACGATCAACGCATAGGGGCGCCGAAGGACGATGGCGTCGACGTGCAGGAAGTCCACGGCGAGGATGGCATGTGGCCCGCTGGGTGAGGAACTGCCTCCAGGTCGGGCCAGATCGCCCTGGCGCCGGATCGATTCCGGCCGCGCGCAGAATCCGCCACACGGTCGACGACGCGATGTGATGTCCCAGCCGAACTAACTCACCCAGGACACGCCGATGACCCCAGCTCGGGTTCTCCCAGGCCATCCGACACACCACCTCTCGGATCGCCGCCGCGGACGGTGGGCGCCCCGGCCCGCGCTTGGTGCTGTAGTCCCACTTGCGGCCCAGGAGTTTGCGATGCCACGCCAACCGTAGGACTAGAGGGCAAACTCCATCGAGAAGTCCGGAAATTTATGACAGCAAGTCGACAACTGGTAGGGCCTGCGCGGTCGTGGCGTTGGTTGACGCCGTTGAATAGTCTACTCGTTGGCCTACTGCGGCATCGGCCCATTCTTGGGAGAAGGTATGAATAACCGGATATACGAACGCCGCACCCGCCGCGCCCGCTGCGGCCCCTACGGTCAGTCGCTTGATCAATGCGCGACGAGAAGAGGGAGCAGCGTCGTTGTCATGTGGGCGATGTTCGGTCATGGTTGGCCTTCCTGCTGCTGCGGATACGGGTCTATCGTAAGGAGCGCTAGAACACTAAAGCTCTGACCACTGCCCTGGTCAGTGTCCGGGAAGCTAATCGTTGGATTGACCGCCTTCTGGCGTTTCAACCGGTGCGGACGTTATCGTCGCGGATTGGCCTTCCGTATCCTCGGTATCGTCGACCGGGCGAATAACGCCAGCCTCAGTGAGCTGACGCAGGCAGTCGATGACGGCATAGGACGGTGTATCTGATGCGTTGAAGGCGAGTTGGACTTCCTCAGCGATATCGTCGACGACGCGGGATCCGTCGCACAAGAGGTAGATGACGGCGGCGGTGCGGTTGAGGCGATGTACCCGCTCGGGTTCATGCTGGTAGAGCACGAGCCCGTCTTTGATTTCGACGTGTTGCACACCCGCCACGGCTTCGAACCGCGACGTGGTTGTGGTGATGTGCCCCTCGACAACGCTCGCCATAATCGGAGCATAGCCGGATGGTCAACCCAGGGCGGTGGGCGGACCGATGCAGCTAGCCAGGCCGGGTCGCGGATCACAGTGGCCGAGACGCCGCGGACGCGTGAACCACGAGCGGTAGACTGCTGCCCCGGCGCACTAATACCTTAGCGGGGGAACGAATGCTGCAACCGCTGGAACTGGTCAGCGATCTGGCGAAACGCCTGGAAGAGGCCGAGGAGGCCTCTCGCGTCGTTCTCCCGCCAACCCCGCCCGGGGAATTTCGTGAGCTCACGGTCGGCATGGTGAGCTACGACGACTTCGACGGAGTCTATTTCACCATCCAGTCCATACGGCTCTACCACCCGGAAGTTGCCGACCGAGTGGCGTTCGTGGTCGTGGACAACCATCCAGAGGGCCGACACGCGGCCGCGCTCAAGGCACTGGAAAATCGTATCCCACACTATCGGTACGTTCCTTTCCGTGGCTACCGTGGCACTGCGGCGCGCGATGTGATCTTTCGGGAAGCTAACTCCGAGATCGTGTTGTGTGTGGATTCACATGTCATGTTCGCATCCGGCGCGTTGAGCGCTCTGCTGGATCACTTTGCGGCTCGACCGGATACCGGAGACCTCGTTCAGGGCCCGATGCTCCACGACGCGCTCGACAATCGGATCGCGACTCACCAGGAGCCAGTGTGGCGGGATGGCGTATTCGGAGCCTGGGCTAGCGATCCCCGCGGGCTGGACCCGCACGGGGAGCACTTCGAAATCGACATGCAAGGGCTCGGCGTTTTCGCGTGTCGGCAGAAGAAGTGGCCTGGGCTCAATCATCGTTTTCGTGGCCAGGGTGGCGAGGAGGGCTACCTGCACGAGAAGATTCGGAGGGCCGGGGGCCGCGTACTGTGCCTGCCTGCTTTGCGTTGGGTGCATCTGTTCGATCGCCCCTCCGGGCCGCCCTACCCGACCCGCTGGAATGACCGAGTCCGTAACCATCTCATCGGGTGGCGGGAACTGGGGTGGAGCGAGTATGAGGTGGTTGACCATTTCCGCGCGCAGATCGGCGACGGATGGACTGTAGAGGCCGCTGAGGGAATTACGACACGCGCCCAGCGGGAAGTGACCAACCCTTTTGCCTTTTTTGGCGCAGTATTTTGCCTCAATCTTGATGATCGGCCGGACCGTTGGCAGGCGTCGCGTGACCGTTTCACTCGCCTGGGCATTGACTGGCTGGTCGAACGGTTTCCGGCCATCCTGAGTCCGCGCAACCACCACTACGGGTGCGCCCTGTCCTTTCGGGCAATGGTCGCGGAGGCCCAGCGCCGCGACCTGGAGTGTGTTCTCATTCTGGAAGACGACGCGATCTGGATGGACACCGCCGAGCAGGTGCTCGCGCAGGGATTGGCCGAACTCAAGGATCGCTCGTGGGATTTGCTCTACCTTGGGGGCGGCGTTCGGGAAGAGCCTACTCCGGTACCGGGATGCGCGACGCTGCGGACGCCTCCCAAGATTCAGTGCACCCACGCCGTGGCCGTGAATCGCACCGCCTATGAGCGCATCCTGAAGGAAGTGCCGCCGGAGGGCACCGAATTCGACGACTGGTTGGCCGAGTACATCGCTATTGACGAGTACCTCCCGCGCCGGATCGCCGATGGGACCTACCGGGCGTACGTGTTGGAGCCTCGGATCGTCTCCCAGCCCGATTTGATCGTCAAAGGCTACCTCGATGCGGCGCTCGAGGACCGCTACACCATCCGCTGACTGATGAGCACGCCGACCACTGAGGACTGGGTCAACCGTGTCCGCAACCACGTGCTTGGTTGGCAGGAGATGGGCTGGAGCACAGGTGCGGCTGTCGAGCATCTGCGTTCGGTGATCGGTGAGCCGTTGGGGCCCAAGGCCGCTGATCAGATCGTTGCGCGTGCGCGGCGAGAAGCAGCCAGCCCGTTTGCGTTCTTCGACGCGGTGTTCTGCCTCAACCTCGACCAGCGCGCCGATCGCTGGCACGCCTCCCGGAATCGCTTCGCTCAACTGGGAATCGACTGGCTAGTGGAACGGTTCCCCGCCATCCCGACGCCCCATAACCACTACCACGGGTGTGCGCTTTCCTTTCGGGCGATGGTCAGCGAGGCTCGTCGCCGCAAGCTGGACCACTTCCTCATCCTCGAGGATGACGCCATCTGGCTGGACACCACCGAGCAGATCCTTGCCGAAGCGCTGAACGAGCTGGCCGGACGCCCCTGGGACCTGCTCTATCTCGGAGGCGCCCCGGAGACGGAGCCCCAGCCACTAAAAGGCTGCAATCGCTTGCGCACTCCGGGCGTCGTGACCTGCAAACACGCGCTTGCCGTCAACCGCCGCGCCTACGAGCGCATCTTGACCGACATCCCGCCCGGAGGACCCGAATTCGATGACTGGCTGGACGAATACATCGCTTCCGACCAGTACCTAGCTCGCCAGATCACCCAAGGGGTATACCGCGCCCTGATCGTCGAGCCACGACTGGCTACCCAGCCGCACCTCGTCGCGACTAACCGCTGGGACGGCGCCCTCCGCGACCGCTACACCATCCATTAGCTCATCAGAGAGAATGAACGCGCCATGATCGGCAAGGCCAGCCTCAGTGTCGCCATCATGGCGCATCCTCGACGACAGGCCCAGGCACAGACGCTGGCGGCGGCCCTCCGTCCATATCCGGTCGACATTGTTCTCGATCCGGAACCAGACGGGCCGCCCGAATCCCTGCGCACCGCCAACCGCGCCTGGGCGGCGGCGGGCGACGCCACCCATCACCTGGTGATGCAAGACGACGTCGTCGCCGCCGATGGATTTATCGGCCAGGTTCTGCGGGACGTGGTGAAGTTCCCGGAGGCCGCTCTGGCCTACTTCGCGCATTGGTCTTGCCTCAATGGCGTGGCGGTTCGGCTGGGTGCTCTCGTGGGCGCCCGATGGGTGGAGGCAATACCGGAATGGACTCCCT
>DATHIT010000979.1:0-9628 GCA_035489915.1 Pseudonocardia sp.
ATCGCGGTTGCCTCTCGCTCAGGTGGCCGACTTGCTCGCTGGTCGGTCATCGGTCCTTCTCGCGACGGCCCCATCGGACCACCGTGGACCGCGGCCGTGAAGTCAACAATCTGGACTTCACCGCCGAAGGCAGGGGCGCGACACTGGCGTCGTGCGGACCTACGGCCAGTACTGCCCCATCGCCCGTGGCGCCGAGATCTTCGCCGAGCGCTGGACGCCAGTGATCATCCGCAACCTGTGGCTGGGTTGCGGAAGTTTCAGTGAGATCCTGGAGGGCGCGCCCGGGCTCTCCCGCACCCTGCTCTCGCAGCGGCTCAAGCAGCTCGAACGGCTCGCCATCGTCGAGTCGGCACCCAAACCCGAAGGGCGCGGACGCCACTACCAGCTCACACCCGCGGGTCACGACCTCTTCACGGTCTGCAAATCGCTCGGCGAGTGGGGTGCCGCCTGGCTCGAGATCGCCCCCGAGCACCTCGATCCCTTTGTGGCGCTGTGGTCGATGTGCAACATGCTCCGCCGAGACCGGCTCCCGGATCGTCGCGTGGTCATCCGCTTCGACTTCACCGGCCGCCGGCGCGCCGAGCGCTACTGGCTGCTGATCGAGCGCCGCGAGCCCGAGATCTGCAAGACGTGCCCCGGCCTCGACGAGGACCTCTATATCACCGCGGAAGCGGAAGCCTTCGTCAAATGGCACGCCGGCCAGCTTCCCTGGGCTGAAGCCACCCGCGACCGCCGCATCCAACTCCACGGCCCCTCGTGGCTCGTACGAGCCTTTCCCACCTGGAACGCCCGCAGCGCCTTCGCCCACATCAAGCCGGTCCCCCGGACTGCGGCGAGCCGACTGCCGACCGTAGGTTGACACAGAGGGGCACGGCGTGATTTCAGATGCTCGCTCGTGGTCCGACGCGGACGTCGCCACTGACGATGGCACCTCAGCGAACGAGCCCTCCGCGGGCCCGAAACGCGCCCGAGAGGACCGGCACCCGACAACACCGGACGACATTGACCGACACTGACAAGCGGCATACGTCCAGGTCAGACGGCATATTGCGACCGGATCGAGTACCACTCCAGGAGCGGCTCGACCAGCCCCCCATCACCGTGGGGCTCGAAACTCGGTCAGGCGGTTTGAGCTGGGACTTCGTCTGAAGCACTCAGTGATCAACAGCTGTTTCTGAACTCGTTCAAATAATCGACCAGCGTGCCTGAACGTGTTCAGTTCTCCCTTCACGACCGCTCTAGGCCTTGCACAAATGGCAATGGCCAGCTGCGGGCCGACTTTTGGCACCCCACAGGCCCGGCCGGGGGTCGGTCGACCTGGCCGTGCAGTCGTGCCAACAAATCCTCCGCGATTAGATCGATCGGCCCTAGACCGTCATCGTGGTTGCGGGGACAATCGCCCGCCCGCGTTTCCGCTTTGGGACGGTGGAGATCAATGTGATATCAGAAGCAATATTGTTATGCTGACTGGCTGCCATGGAGGCTCCAGATGGACGAGTTCCCGATGGACTACGAGATATTTGATCTCGGTGATGTGACACTGCAGGGCGGGGCGACGCTCAGGGACGCGAAGCTCGCCTACAAGACCTACGGCGAGCTCAACGCCGACAAGAGCAATGCGATCGTCTACCCGACCTGGTATTCCGGGCGACATTGGGACAACGAGTGGTTGATCGGTGAAGGGATGGCGCTCGATCCCGCCCGATATTTCATCATCGTCCCCAATATGCTCGGAAATGGGCTATCCAGCTCGCCGAGCAACACTCCGCCGCCCTACGACAAGGCGCGTTTCCCGAACGTCACGTTCTGGGATCAGGTGCAGCAGCAGCACAAGCTCGTCACCGAGAAGTTCGGGATCGAGACCCTCCCGTTGGTGACTGGCTGGTCCATGGGCGCAGGCCAGACCTACCAGTGGGCGGTCAGCTTCCCAGACATGGTGCAGCGTGCGTGCCCGTTCTGCGGCTCGTCCAAGACCAGCGAGCACAACATCGTGTTCCTGGAGGGCGTCAAGGCGGCGTTGACTGCGGACGACGCGTTCAAAGGGGGATGGTACGAGGAGAAGCCGGCCAAGGGCCTGCGCGCGGCCGCCCGGGTCTACGCCGGATGGGGCTTCTCGCAGGCCTTCTACTGGGACCAGGTCTACAAGGAGATGGGCTACTCCTCGCTCGAGGACTTCCTCGTGGCGTTCTGGGAGGGCTTCTTCCTCGACCGTCGCGACCCGAACAACCTGCTCACGATGCTGTGGACCTGGCAGAACGGCAACATCGGCAACACGCCGGACTTCGGTGGCGACCACATCAAGGCGCTGCGGTCGATCAAGGCCAAGACGATCGTGCTGCCGGCCGAGAAGGACCTGTACTTCCCGCCGGAGGACGAGGAGTACGCGGTCAAATACATGACCAACGCGGAGCAGCGGGTCATCCCGGGGGTATGGGGTCACTTTGCCGGTGGGGGCGTCAACCCGGTCGACACGAAGTTCATCGATGACGTCCTCAAAGAACTGCTGGCGAGCTGAGGGAGGGGCAAATGTCGACTGACGCAACCGACGCGCCCGCGGCACGTGCCGCGGAGGCGCCTGCCGCGGAGGCTCCCAAGTACTTCCAGGAGCCCGCGAGCGGCGTTCCGCTCGCGGTGTTCGCCTTCGGGTTCTCGGTGATCATCCTCTCGATGGCGAATGCCGGATGGATCGATGCCCGGGCCGGGCTCTTCGTCCCGGTCGCGTTCGGGACCGGTGCATTCGGGATGCTGGTCGGCGGGCTCATGGAGTACCGCCGCGGCAGCCTCTTCGGCGGGACCTTCGCCGTCTCCTACGCGTGCTTCCTGCTCACGACGCCGTTGATCCTGCGGTTCTTCGCGGAGGACGTCACGACCCTGGCCGGCGCATTGGCGTTCGGTCAGGCGTTCGGGGCGTACCTGCTTCTCTGGGCGGTGTTCACCGCGTTCCTGGCGTACGGGGCGTACTACATCGCCCTGCCGGGTTTCCTCGCGTTCGTCCTGCTCGTGATCGTCTACCTGCTGGCCGGGATCGGTTTCATGAGCGGACCAGGGGGGGCCGGCCTAATCGTCATCGCCGGATGGGTCGGGATACTCGACGGGTTGTGTGCGTTCTGGCTCGGCATGGCGCTCCTACTGAATCCGATGGGGCCGCGCGAGATCATCCCGTTGGTGCCCTACCCGTACGGTCGCCGGAGATAGGGGAGGCTGTCGGGTTCGAGAACTGGGCTGTTGGCGTTGACCTGGGGATTAGGCTCCGCGTTCGTACTCGTTGATGAGCCCTCCCAGTACCGGTCGGCGTCTGATCCGCTGGTTGTCGAGGTCTGGGGCGGGGTGATCGGGTCGCGGCGGGATAAGTCGCAGTGCTCGATGTGGCAGGTGTACCGCTTCAAAACTCGACTTGGCAGGGTGACCTGCGGTTTCTTTGAACGCAGGTCAGGCTGCTTGTCGATATTCGTTGATCAGACCGCCAAGCACTGTGCGACGCTCGATTGGTCTCGGCGCTGACATGGTGATCGGTTGATCGCGTTCAACAAATCCTTGAACGTGTTCAAGGGCGACGGGACAGGAAGTTGAACGTGTTCAAGTGATGTAAGAGGCGAGACTGTCATAATTCACGAAACCGCTGGTCACGGCTGGTGCTCTAGTTTGTGGCACCCACAGTTCCAGGGCGGTAGCCCCGACCGGCACGCCGATGACCGCTCGCACGCGGCCGCGCAGCCACGGCCGAGCGATCGCCCGACTGAGCAGGGTGCGCAGGTACAGCCGAGCCTGCGGGGCTTCTCTACCCGAGCTGAACGATCACCAGGCCGGGTCTTTCCGAACGAACCCCTGACAGGGAAGCCGGCGCGCTCACGATTCGCGCCCGCTAGCGACTTAGGAGTGTGGCTGAGGAGCGCCAACGCGGTCGAGCCCGGGCTTGGCTCGCCGCCGCCGGCTACCGCCCCTCGCCACGTCCGGCCATCGGCTCCGCCGTGTAGCCCGTCCACCCTGATCCTGCAGGCGAGCGCGGACGCCGGGCTGTCATGACACGGATCGGATCCGCCGGTGAAGCGCTGTGGGCCCTAGGCCAGACCCGGGATCATGGACATGTCATCCCGGCAAGGTTTCGCGTGGGTGGCTCTCCCGAGCCAACAACTTGGGCACTCGCGGGGGCTGCCGGGCTGTCCACTACCGGCCGTTACCAGCGATGAGGGCGGGAGTCGGCCGACCTCGGTGGACGATCGGCTAGTCCCCGAACAGCGCGGCTGGACGGAGCTCGCCGGTGGTGCCACCTAAGTCCGCGAGCGCCGCGCGGTCCGCGCTCGGCCGCCACGAAGAGACCGCGCCTCGCGGCGAGAGCGGGCTGGAACCGGCTCGACTGGGCCGGCGTCAGTGCTTGATCAGTTTGCGGGCATCAACATTGACCCCGCCGAGCTCGACCATCGAACACCTCCCTGAGGTGACTCAGCTCACATTGTCCGCCGTTCGCTCTCATCGAACGAGGTCGTCACCCGTTCTAGACTTCCCGCCACACGGGCGTGACCAGCGAAGGCTCGCCATCGGCTCCTTCTCCGACTCCCGCCGAGCCGGCATTGAGGCGGCTACGGCGATGCGCGAGTCCGCCTCGGGTCTGTAGCGCTGGGCGGGAGCGCGGCATCGGATCTCAGCTGGGCCACCGCACACGGCCCCGACGAGCGAACAGCAGCTGGCGCTCGGAACCAATCCTGGGTGGCGTGTCAGGACAGGTCGACTTCCCACTCGTGCAGATCCGCGGCCTCGCTGGCTTGCTGCAGCGGGTCCATCGTCCCGCCGGTTTTCTCCGTGCCGAACACCGCGCTGCGCCAGCCGCAGCTGCAGACGGCCTGCACTGCCCCTTCGTCCAGTTGCGTGATCGTCCGGCAGTGTTGCATCGGGTCACCATCGCGCACGACACGTCACGCCCGCCACCGCATGGACCTTGTGGTGGTGCGGGTGTCGGGGTAGAACTCATGGTGAGAGCGTCGACAGGCCAAGGCCGGATCGGCAGAGAAGGTCCGTTCTCCCGGCTGGCGTTCCAGCACGAGCAGCACCGGGCACCCACGCGAAGCCACGCCGCGACAAGGCGTAGCGCCGCGGGCCTGCGCCGGCACGCGGTCCTCGCGTGTGGGCGCCGAGACCGACCAACACGACGCATTGTGCACGCCTGGTAACCCGATCACCCGTGCGGCGCGGACGTCGCCTCAAGACTCTTGAGGCGACGTCCCTTTTTGTTGGGCGAGTTCGCGCTACCTGTTGATCCCTTGGTACACGCACCATTGCGTGGGGTGTCGTCAACGGCTGGTCACAGCATGGCGTTGGTGAATCGCAGCTGTCGGGATAGCACGTCGTTGGCGACCTCGATCAGCATCCGATGTTCGGCGAAGGCGTGGGCGCGCATGCGGGCCAGCGCCTCGGTCGCGCTGATGTCTAGTTGGGCGAGCACCATGCCGGTGGCCTGGTGGATCCCGGCGTGGGTGAGCAGCCTGTGGTCCAACCTGTGGGACTCGCGATAAAGCGCCCAAGGTGCATCGTGGCGCGACACCGTAACTTCCGTGCCGGCAAGGTCCACGACGTCGCGAGTGATGTCGCGCGAGAGGGGCGTTGGAAAATCACTTGGGTTTCAGCCCGTCCCGCCAGGCAATGACCTCGAGTTCGCCGCGGACGGCTTCCTCAACCTTAATGACGGGTCGCACCTCGAATACGAAAGCCGGAAGCATCGAGCAAAATTTGTGAATGGCCACCGGATCGTCACATTCCATCAGCATGTGCCCACCCCACTCGCCGACTCGTATCACGAAGAATTCGATCTCGAAATTGGCAGGCGCCTTCCATTGTCCGAATACCTCAAGGATTCGCTTCTGGGCATTCTCGTATTCGATGGGCGAACCCTGCGGACGTTCGAACCAGCTGATCACGTACTTCATTAGCCGACTCCTCGATTGAGTTGAAATCCCCCGAACGACTGTTGTTTGGACGGGCTAACCAGTGCCTGACCGGCCAGCCTGAGGGCGCCGGCCGTGCGGGTCAAACCTCCCGGAGGCCGGCGAGCTCCGCGGCGATCCGTTCGAGGTCCTGGGAACGATCGGCATCGCCCTCATCAGACATGTGGGCCTCCTGCTGTGCGCCCCCGATGTCCCTGCAGGATCGCCCCACGCCAGGCCGTGGCGGTACGGGCTGTCCGGGTAGCGACCGCGATCGCCGCCGAGCTGGCGGTCTTCGGTGTGGCAGCGGCGAGTCGGCGGATCATCTCGTGGCTCCCTGCGCGCGTCAGTGCGTCGGCGAGACTGACCACTGAAGCAGGATGGTCGTTACCGCATCATCGCCAATTCTGAGTGTTGGGGATGGCACACCTCACGGACCGGTAGCTGGCTTCGACCGTTGAACACGGCGGGGCACACCACCGAGGCGGCTACCGCGATGGGACGTGTCGCCCCTGGTTCCGGCCAGGTCACGGTCGTGGTGGAGCCGGACGACAGTGTCGAGTTCGTCCGGTCGTTGGGGTCGGCGTGCCGGCGGTCGGGCCGGTTCGGGGTGCACACCAGCCCGAAGCAGTTTCAGGCGTGGCGATTTCAGATCGAGGTGCTCGCCGCGCTGGGCAAGCACTGGGATCGGGCCGCTCCTGACACACGCCGGGCTCGCCGCGCTTACGGGTGATCATCTTTCGCCGCAGTTTTCGTCGCGTTTACTGCAGAAAAGCCCGCGCATTTCACTGCAATTTTCGTCGCGCTTTGTGGAGCGTCAGGAGAACTACAGTGGGTCGACGCCACGTAAATGGCAGCGCGCGGCCCGGAAGGGGCCAAGGTGTGCCTCGGGTGTCCAGTACGGAGTCGGGGTTGTGTGCGGCCATGCGTAGCTGACTAGGAATCTTCTGAGTCTCTCGGGCGGATCCGGCACAGAAGGTGTTCAATGGGATGTACGGGCGCGACCGGTCCGGCTTCGACTGCTCCTGTGGTTGCTGCCTCACGGCCGTGACTGCATCTGATCCCACCTCAACCTCTCGAGGCACCTCGATGGCTCAACTTGCCGTCACCTACGACCCGAACGCACACGACCGTCACTACCGATACCAGCCGACCGTCGTCCAAACCGCGGTGGCCCTGGCCATGCTCGGCGCCGCACACGACGCCTGCGCCGTGCTGGTGCCGATCGCGGCCCCCGGCAAGAAGCTCGGCGAATGGACCGTCGGGCAGACGGTTGAGCATCCGCCCGGTTACTTCCTGGTCATGACCAACGACGGGAACGGCCCGTACTCGTTCGCCGTAGCTCGCGATGAAGCCGAGGCCGCCGCTGAGCGTCACATGGTCGCGGTTTCCGGCGTAGCGGGTTGGGCAACGATCCACCGAGACGGCCGCTGGACCGTTTCGGAGGGCAAAGAGCTGAACTGATGTTCCCGTGCCGGACCGCTGCGGACGGCGGCGGCTGAACGTGTGGGTGAAGTCGCCAATCCGCATGTGGCTGTGTTGTCGCTGGACACGAGCCCAGGAGGTGCCCGGGCGCGGTGGACGTCGGGAGCCCGTCGCGTCCGGGCCACCACATCATCTGGTCGCTCTCACCCCACCCCTCGGTGCGGGGAGGGCAGATATCACCCGGCTGGGCGCGGATGCGAAGACCTCAACGGCCTCATCCCCGATGCCGTGGACCGGGGTGTTGATCAGCTCGATGTTGTCCCAGCCGTGGCGGGTGGCCTGGTGGGCGGCGACGGCGAGTAGCTGCGGTGATTCGTCGATTCCGATGATCCGCCCAGTTGGGCCGAGGTGGGTCTGTAGGGCGGTGAAGTTGAGTCCGGGGCCGCAGCCGACATCGATGACCACATCGCCGGGGCGGGGGGCGAGTTGCTCGACGAGTCGCTCGCGCCAGCCGGGGAACAGCGTGGCGCGACGCTGGTAATCCTCGGCCAAGCTCAGGTAGGCCTGCGGCAACGGTTCCGATCGCCGGGTCCCGCGCCGCGGTCCGCGCGGTGGTCGCGGTGGTCGTGGTGGCGTGGGCGTTGTGGTCGGCGGTGTGGTTGTCGCGGTGCTTGGCGCTGAGGCTGGGTTGGGCTCCTCGTGGGTAGGTGGTGGGGGTTCGGGGGTCGACGAGGGTGGGGGTCGACATGATGGGTGTCCTCGCGTCGTCTGCCTTGCTCGGAGCGGAGGTGACTGAGGCGGTGTGGGTGGGTGGTCTGGTGTTCACCACGGCTCGGGTAGGGCGAATCGGGCCAGTTGCAGGATCAGCCAGCGGCGGTCGATCCGGCGAGGTTGGCGGAACGTCGCGCAGGCCCACACGGTGTCGGAATCCGCGCGCAGCGCGGCGACGAAGTGGGCGACGGTGACGGGGGCGGGCACTAGCTGGCCGGGTAGGTAGCGCGGTACGGCGAGGTGCTCATCGGTGCCGCCGCGGGGTAGCAGGGTGGCTGACCAGCCGCTGTCGGGTTCCCAGCGCAACCGCGCCGGTGCCCAGCCCGAGACCGAGCCCGGGGTGTGGCCCGGGTCGAGGGTGAGAGTGCCCGACAGCGTCGGCGAGTTTGGCTTGTGCGCGTGCAGCGTCCGCACGGCGATGCCGCGCTGGTCAAGGCGGCTTGCGACCGCGGACAGATAGCCGATCACCAGCATGTGCTGGTCAAGGTCTACATATCCAGCTGGGCGTGATCCGAGCGCGGGAGCCGGCACCCCGACCCCCGACGCGGCGTGATGCTCGTGTTCCGCTGAGTGCATGTGCTGGCCCGAGGTTGTCGGATCACCGCCCCCACCGTCGAGCCTGAACGACTGCCGGTGCGGGACTGCTGACCTGGGCGTGCGGGTGGGGGTCGACATGAGACTTGACCTCTCGTCATGTGTGTTCGTCGGAGCCGAACTGATCCAGCAATGGCCCCGGAATTGCCGCCGTGCACCGGCCCCCGATCAGGCCACTTGCCCACGGGGCAGTTGAGAGGTCATCAGCGACCTGACCGGGACCGTCGCCGCCCTGGGCCGCTGCCTCAAATGCCGCATCCGTGACGTGACCGGGTGGCACTTGGCCGCTCAGATGCATTGACCCGCCGGTAGCAACCGGATCCGAGGCGCCGGATCGGCTCGCTGGCTGCGCTGACATGGCGTGTGCCTTCCTCGGGCGGGCGTCTGCGTGCGGGCCGACATCAAGCGCGTGGGTGCTCCGCGCGCAACATCACCGCATCGGGGAGTCTCGGCGCGGTTTCCGCGTTCGCCCGTCCCCTGCAACGACCGACGCCGACCCCGCGACCACCCGAGGGTTCCCCAGCCACGAGCACAAGATTGTGTCGTGGGTCACAGATCATATTCCGCCGCTCGCGCCGTGGAACTGCTTGGCCACACCACCACACAAAGGTGTAATAACAGCCATTAGGGGAGACTGGCAGGTGAGGTCGCGGCGGTGCGGCCCGTCACGGGCTGATCTCCACGGCGCGGGCGATCGCGCGGGCGCCGTCCGATGCGCACGGTGTTTGCGTGGGCACAGCGCCACGCGAACAGACGAATCGCATTTTGGGCTGTTGCGGTATCGCTCGGGCGGGCCTTTGACGGCCCGACGCTACGACCATCTGTGGATGCGCATCGGGACACATCTGCCGTGGGTCGCTGAGCATCAGGTCAGCACGCACTGGCTGCGCCACACCACCTTGACGTGGGTGGAGCGTCATTTC
>DATHIT010000980.1:0-2969 GCA_035489915.1 Pseudonocardia sp.
GGGATACCTACATCGACGCCGCGTTCGCCACGCGAGAGGGCAAGGCCCGGGCCAGGAAAGATGTGGAACAGGCTCTCGAGGAGGGAATCGAGAGCGTCACTGACCCCTCGCCGGAACTGCTAGCCCTGTTCAAGCAGATAAACACCGATCCTGAATGGGTGGACTGGAAAACGGTCGAGCACGGTGCCGAGGTGTTTCGTCGATACGGCCAGGAACTGTATCCCTACTTCGGCATGATCACCTTTGCCGGGTACGCGACCCACACGATCAACCAACCGCTCGCACTCACCGGCGCATACACCGGGAACTCGGCCTTCCATCGGTTCTTGGAGACGTGCCGTTTCTGGACTGATACCACCGAGCCCGGCGCCTTGCGCCCCGGTGGCATCGGACGGCGTTCGGCGGTCCTGGTGCGCGTGCTGCATTCGATCATTCGGCATACCCTGCTGCCCCATTCCGGGTGGGACCGGGATGAGCTGGGAGTACCCATCAGCCAGTACGGCATGTTCCAGACGCTGATGGCCAGCTCGCACTTTCCCGGGCAGCAGCTCAAGCTGCTCGGCTACCGTCCTACCGACCAAGATATCGCCGCGCTGATGCACCTCTGGCGATACGTCGGATATCTCATGGGGTTCCAACCGCCCTGGTACCCGGAGACGGCGACTGATGGATTCCGCGCCCAACTGCTGATCATGCTCGGGGAGGAGCCCGACTTCGGGCCGGACACTCAGTCGCTGTGCCGGTCCTTCATGGATACCTTCCGGCCTCCCGAGGAGGCTCGAGGGCTGCGTCGTGTAGTGGGAGATTTGAGGTATCGGGCCCAACTCGGGCACGCACGATTTTATCTTGGCTCGGACCTGTACACGTCGTGCGGTCTTCCTGACCCCGGACTGTGGCGCTACGCGCCGGTGGCGAGATTCGCGCCGAATTTCGTTCGGGAAACGGCGCGGCGGAATATTCCCGGCGCGGCCGGCTGGATTGATCAGGTACACCGAGCGGCACGGCAGGAGTTCCTGCGCAAGCACCTTGACGGTGGCGAAGCGAAATTCCAGCCGGTCGACAAACTCACGAGGTAAAAGCGGTGAATGGTGCCCGGGCCGCCCGGAGGTCCTCCGGGCGGCCCGACCCGGCGGTCGATGGGTAAGGCCAGTTAAAGTGAAAACGCTTTACCGGAAAGCTACCCAGTGAACGGCACGTTCGACGCGCACAAGGATACGATCCAGGTATGTCTGCTGCTCCGCGCCGGGGCTCCCGACCGAGGGGGCGCCCGCCCAAGGGTGTCCAGCCCGCTCCGGTGAATGAGATGATGCTTGCGGCGGCGGAGGCGTTCTCCATTCAAGGGTATGACGGAGTTTCGCTGCGCACGATCAACGACCAATTGGGTGTGAGCCGGAACCTTCTCTATCAGCGCTTCGGCTCCAAGTCAAACCTATGGCGTGCCGCGGTCGATTGGGCCTTTGGTCCGTTTGTGGCGCACTTG
The DNA here is from genome assembly GCA_035489915.1 of Pseudonocardia sp. Classification (GTDB taxonomy): domain Bacteria; phylum Actinomycetota; class Actinomycetes; order Mycobacteriales; family Pseudonocardiaceae; genus Pseudonocardia. The sequence goes on from DATHIT010000980.1 coordinate 1,481, forward strand.
GAGAGCATCGACGATGAGTCGGCTGATCCAATGGACCGATTGCGCGGGTTTGTCCGCGGCTTCATCGAATACTCGGCCACCAGGCCGTATCTAGCGAGCCTTGCCACGCTGGAAGGCGCTGCTCCCACGGACCGTCTGGACTATCTGTACGACAACTACGTCAAAGCCGTCAGGTCGCGCGTGCTGTCGATACTTGAGCAGCTGGGGCGGGCGGGCAGGATCAAGCCGATTCCGCCGGAGGTGTTGTTCTTCCTGATCACTTCAGGAGGGACGGCTCCTTTCGGGCAGGCCGGGATCGCCGCTCGGATGGAGATCGAATTGGACCCGGAGAATCCGACCCAGGTACGTGTCTATGCGGAGCACGTCGCCGAGGTCCTGGTGAACGGCATCGGGACCGGCACCTGATCAGGTGGGACGGGGCCGTCGCTCGGGCACGGCCCGCTATGTTGGCAGCTGGCCATTAAATCTGGCCGGGTTCACGCCGCAACCGGAAGGTAGCCGACACCGTGACTATCGGGCACGAAACCCAGGTCCCTCCGGCGTGGCCCAGCGCGCGCGGCCGGCGCTCGTCCATCGCCGCGCAGTTCGGCAATGACCGCGCCGACCTGCTGCACTGGGCGCTCACCACGGCCGACCCGCTGGCCGACGCGGTCGTCGAGGAGATCCACGAGCGGGGCAGGCAGGTCCGGGTCGACCTGGCGCGCGGCATCACCGACGGGCTGGACTCGCTGGACGATCCGTCGCCGGCCGTCGCCGCGCTGCTGGCCCAGGCCGAGTCGCTGCCCGATTACGTGGATGACACGCTGCTCGACGATGGCCCGCTGCCGCAGTACACGATGCCCAACGCGGTGCACGCGATCTCCCTGTCGGCGGGGGCGCTGGTGCGGGTCTACGAGTCGCCCTCCATCGCCACCGTGCTGGCCATCACCGGGCGGCTGGTGGAGGGCGCCGGGCGGCGGTTGGAGGAGACCGGCAGGTGGGTGCGCACCGCGACGCTGCCCGGTGCGATGCGCCGCGGCGCCGACGGGTACGTGGCCACGCTGCAGGTGCGGATGCTGCACGCGCACATGCGCCGGCTGGCCCGTGGCCGCGGCTACGACGAGCAGGCCTACGGCGCGCCCATCAATCAGGTGGACCTGGCCCGCACCTGGATGGACTTCACCATCACCGCCTATCGCGCCGAGGCGGTGATGGGTTTCGACCTCAACGCCGCCGAGCAGGATTCGCTCTACCGGTACTGGTGGTACATCGCCCACGTGCTCGGCGTCGACGCCCGGCTGGTGGAGGGCATCGCGAACAACGAGCAGGCCAAGCGGGTGGACGACCTGCTGCAGGCCGTCACCGGCCCACCGGCCCCGGAGTCCGCCGCGCTGGCCCACGCCACGCTCGCCGCCGTCGCCGGCACGCTGCACGAGATCGTCTCGGTGCCCGAGGGCATGGCATTGCGCGCGATGTACGCGCTCGCCCGCCTCTTCCACGGCAACACCAC
>DATHIT010000981.1:0-5462 GCA_035489915.1 Pseudonocardia sp.
GAGGACACCGCGTCCACCTCCACGCTGGCCGCCCTGGTCGCGGCCCGGCACAGCAGCGGGCGCAACGCGGTGGTGTTCTCCGAGCACGCGCACTCCTCGGTGGAGAAGGACGCGCGCATCCTCGGCATGCGGGCCCGCAAGGTGGCCACCGACGGCGAGTTCCGGATGCTGGTGTCCGGGGTGGCCGAGCAGCTGGAGCACGGGGACGTGGCCGCCGTGGTCTCCACCGCCGGCACCACCTCGGCCGCCTCGTTCGACCCTACGCCGGAGATCGCCGAGCTGTGCGCGCGCCACCGGGTGTGGCTGCACGTGGACGCCGCCTACGCCGGCAGCGCCTGGGCCTGCCCGGAGTTCCGCGCCTCGCAGGCCGGCGTCGCCCAGGCCGACTCGCTCGTGGTCAACCCGCACAAGTGGCTGCTCGTACCGTCCGATTGCTCGGCGTTGTTCACCCGCCGCCCCGAGGCACTCCGCGAGGCGTTCACCATCGTGCCGGAGTACCTGCGCACCGACGACGAAGCCCCCAGCCTGTCGGACTACGGACCGGCACTGGGCCGCCGCTTCCGCTCACTCAAGCTCTGGGCCGCGATGCGCTGCTTCGGCCGCGCCGGCATCCAGGAATTCATCCGCCGCTCCGTCCGGCTCGCTCACCAGTTCGCCGGCTGGGTCGAGGACGACCCGAGCTGGGAGCTGGTGCACGTGTCGCTCTCGCTGGTCTGCTTCCGGCGCAACGGCAGCGACGAGGAGAACCTGGCCATCGTGGAGCGGGTGAACCGCGGCGGCGAGATCTTCATGACGCACACCCGCCTCGGCGACCGCATCGTGCTCCGGCTGGCCGTCGGATACCTGCACACCACCGAGCAGGACGTGGCGCACGCCTGGGCGGTGCTCAACGGTTAGGACGTCGCCTGATGTGGGATCAGCACGCAGTCCGAGCCGGGGAACACCAGCCGCTCGGCGCCGTCGGCGAACCGCACCAGGTACGGAGGTTCACCGGAGGCGCCCCTCACCTCGACCACGGTGGCGATCCGATCCGGCTGATCGAGCAACCGGCTGTAGAAGTGCAGTTCATCGCCTGTATGCGCCTTCATCCTGGACCATCTCCTTAGGCGCGCGGTGGAGTCGGTCGTGGGCAACGGTAGTGGTTCAGCGGGTGCCCTGGCTAGCGCCTCGCGCCCGCCGGCGCGCGCTGACCAGGGTCCGTTCAGGTCGGCGGGCACCGCGTACCCCGACTCCTCCGTCGACTTCCTCGCCCCCAAGGAGCAGCTGCTGGATGCGGCCGACTTCGCATACCTGACCTAAACGTCGCACAGGGTGTGACCTGTGCGAAGTGCAGGCTGGATGTGCGAAGTGCCGGGGTGAACTGCACAGGCGGCAGGTTCGGCGCGACAGAAAGCTGCCGGGTGTGGAGTTCGGCAACGACAGGCAGGCGCCGGCGGGCCAGCGCACCTCGCCCCGCCGGGACGGACGTCAGGAGCGCTCGGTTGGAGCGGGCTCCGGTTCCGGGGCGGGGTCGGAGGCGGCCAGGTCCTCAGTGGTGAGCAAAGGCGTGCCCACCGTCTCCCGCAGGGTCAGGGTCGCGATCAGCCCGACCGCGCCGACGAGTACCAGGTAGAACGCGGGGACCATCAGGTTCCCGGTTCGGTCGATCAGGAACGTCATCAGGTAGGGCACAGTGCCGGCGAACAGCGCGGCGGTCACATTGTAGCCGATCGACAGCCCGCCCTGGCGCACCCGGGTGGGAAAGATCTCGGCCATCGTCACCGCGTGCGTGGCGAGAATCAAGGCGAGGATGACGCCCAGCCCGATGGTCGACACGGTCGCACCCACCAGACCACCCTCGCGCATGAGCAGGAACAACGGATAGGCAGCGACCAGCAGGGCGACACTGGAAAAGAGCAGAACGGGCTTGCGGCCGACCCGGTCGGACAGCGCCCCGAACGCCGGCACGAGCACCACCGCGACCAGCGAGGTTACCGTCGACACGAGGGCGGCCCCGCCGGACGAGAGGCCGAGATACTGCGTCTGGTATGTCAGCAGGTAGACCAGCACCACGTAGAACGTGACGTGTTGAAGTACTTCCACACCGCCCATTTGGAGGAGCTGACGCCAGTTTCCGGTGAATACTTCGCGTAACGGCGCATCGGCAATTTTTCCGCGCTCTTCCAGAATTCGGAAATCCGGTGTGTCCTCAATTTTTTGCCGGATGTAAAACCCGATGAGGCCGAGTGGAGCGGCCAGTAGGAACGGGATTCGCCAGCCCCAGGCGGCCACCGCGTCCGCGCTGAGCGTGACCTCCAGCAAAAAGATCGTCAGCGATGCGCCGAGGAATCCGAGCAGGCTGCCGACCTCCAGCCAGCTGACGCCGAATCCCCGATGCCGAGCCGGGGAGTACTCGGCCAGGAACGAGGCGGCGCTGCCGAACTCCCCGCCGGCCGCGAGACCCTGCACCATGCGGGCGACCACCAGCAGGATCGGAGCGAGGATGCCGATGCTCTGGTACCCCGGCAGCAGCCCGACCAGCAGCGTCGCGCCGGTCATGCTCAGGATGACGAGCGACAGCGTCTTGCGCCGGCCGATGCGGTCGCCGAGCGGACCGAAGATGAGCGCGCCGATCGGCCGGACGGCAAAAGAAACAGCGAAGACCGCGAATACCGCGAGCAGCCCGGCGGCCTTGCTCTGGTCGGGGAAGAAGACCTCGGCAATCGTGCTGGCCAAATAGGCGTAGACCGCCCAGTCGAACCAATGCACCAGCACGCCGACCGCGCCAGCGATGATGCTCCGCTTCAGGACGGGCGAGTTGTCCCGCTCCGCCGCCCACTGCTGCCCGTCCACGAATCCTCCTGAAACAGACCTGCCCGGCGCCGAGTACCCCCCGATTTCAGTGAGCAGGACGCTAGGTGGGGCATGCGCTTCTCACAAGAACATCTTTTCCATCTAGTGCATCGGAAAATTAGATGCAGACTCGTACTCGTAACATGAAGTTATCCCGCCGCGGCCGGGCCGCCCGCCACGGACTCGGGGGTGAAGATCCGCCACGCGATGTCCCGCATCCCGCGCATCGCCCGGAGGATCTCCTCCCGGTCCCGGTCGGTCTCCGCGTATGCGGACAGCAACAGCCGACCGAGCCCCACGTGGAACTTCTCGTCGATCTCGATTCGCCGGTAGATCCGCACCACCTCGTCCAGCCCGTGGCGTTCGCCGGCCAGAAAGGTGGGTTCGAAACTGGCGGCGGCCGATGTCTCAGACACATTCCAGGCCGCGATCGCGGCGAGTGGGTGCCGGTCCAGGCACTCCCAGAGAAATTGGCTCCACGGCGCGGCTTCCGCCGGGACCGAGACCGGCACAGTGCCGCCCAATGACTCGATCGCCCTGCCCACCATCTCGTAGTGCTGAGCCTCTTGGAACGACTGCTTGGCCAGCAGGGTGAGGTGCTTGCGGTCGAACGTGAGACCGTACCGACGGATCTCCTCGTTGAGCAGGAACACGTAGTCCAGCTCGCGCCAGGCCCGGGGAGCCAGCCAGGCGGCCAGCACCGCGGGGTCCGGATGCTGGTCGAAGGCGGTGAAAAACGCCTCGGTGGCCTGGCGGGTCGAGGCGGCCACCGACTCCATGATCTCGTCCACCTGGTCGCTGATCGGGTCCAGCCCAGTGCGTCCTCGAACCCTTCGCGCGTCGACCACCTGAACCTCCGATCGCCAGCAAGATTGGATCCATGTATCCAATCTGCACCGCTCTCGGTACGTCAAGGACCTAGGATGCCCGGGTGAGCACAAGCGCGGCGGTCAACGGTCCGAGCGACCAGCTGCGGGTGCCCAGCAGCTACCCCGACCAGATCGCGCAGATTCTCCAGCGGGAGATCCTCGAGGGTCGCTATCGCCGCGGCGAGCACCTCCAGCAGGATGAGATCTGCCGTCGCTTCGGCCTCAGCCGGACACCCGCCCGCGAGGCGTTACGCAAGCTCCAGGCCCTCGGCCTTGTCGAGTTGGTGCCCAACCGGGGCGCGATGGTCCGGCTGCCGACGCTGCGCGAGCTCCAGGAGGTCTACCAGGTGCGGGCCGAGTTGGAGGGGCTGGCGACGGAGCTGACCGTGCGCAACCGCACTGATGACCTGATGGAGCGGCTGCACGCGGCGCAACGCCAGCTGACCGAGGTGGTCGCCACGATCCAGCCGGGACAGCTGCCCGAGCCCGATGGCTCGCCGGCCAGTGAGCAGCTGCGCCAGTTCAACGACCTGTTCCACCAGCTGATCCACGCGGGCAGTGGCAACGAGAAGCTCAGCCACATGATCCAGGATCTGCAGCGATACTTTCCGAAGGATGCGGTGCGACTGGCCATCGAGTCACCGACCGCGCTGCGCCAGCTCTATCTCGACGAACACGTGGTGATCCTGGAGGAAATGGCGCAGGGCCGACCTAAGACGGCTCGCCGGGCGATGCAGCGCCACATCCTGCAGTCCCGGACGATGCTCATCTCCTTCCTCCGCGAGCGCGGCTTCGACGGCTAGTTCGCCCGGTGCACCCGCGAGGTGTGGGCCGCTCGGGGTGGTGCTGACGTAAGAGAACCCTGCCGTCTCCAAGGACGGCGGCGAGTTGATCGAGCGCGGATTTGCTTACTGGGCTGCGGCCCATTCGGTGAACGTGTAGCCGGCACCGTCGCGGCGGACCTCGACCGCGCCGGTGCCTGGGAAGTGCGCGGGCAGCATGAGCGCGTTGTCGGTGGCGACCGCATCGAGCACCCGGTGCCTGGTGGCCCGCGCGGCGGGCTCGTCCTCGTCCAGGCACGGGCAGAGGTCGGGCTCCACGATTTGCAGCGGGCTGTGCAGCAGATCGCCGACGAACACCGCGCGGTCGGTGCCGGAGCGCAGCCACAGCACCGCGGACCCAGGGGTATGGCCGGGGGTCGGCTCGAGGCGCAGGTTGGCGTCGATGTCGTACCCGTCCGCCCAGAGCAGGGTCTGCCCGGCCTGGTGGACCGGCACCACGCTGTCCTCGAACACCCCCTCCATCAGCGGGCCGATCCGGGTCGGGTTGGCGTTCACCGGGTTCCAGTAGTCGAAATCGGCGCCCGAGATCAGGTACCGAGCATTCGGGAAGGTGGGCACCCACTCGCCGTCGACCAGCTGGGTGTTCCAGCCGACGTGATCGGGATGCAGGTGCGTGGTCACCACGAAATCCACGTCCGACGGACCCACCCCAGCGGCGGCCAGGTTGTCCAGATACGCGGTCTGGAGGTGGTCGAAGGCCGGCATGGCCGGGCGGTCCCGGTCGTTGCCGACGCCGGTGTCGACCAGAATCGTGGCGCCTTCGCTGCGGATCACCCAGCTGCGCAGGCTGCACACCATCTCGTCAGTGCCCGGGTCCCAGAAGTCCGGGACCAGCCAGTCCCGGTTCTTCTCGAAGAGGCCGATGTCCGGGAAGGCGAAGTCCCGGGGGATCAAGAGGATGCGCTGCTCGAAGACCGGG
>DATHIT010000982.1:0-9850 GCA_035489915.1 Pseudonocardia sp.
CCTGCCCTACATCCACGTCGTGGTGAACAACGCCTACCTCGGCCTGATCCGGCAGTCCCAGCGCGGTTTCGAGATGGACTACTGCGTGCAGCTGGCCTTCGACAATGTCAACTCCCCGGAGCTCAGTGGCTACGGCGTCGACCACGTCAAGGTCGCGGAGGGGTTGGGTTGCAAGGCGATCCGGGTCCACCAGCCCAACGACCTGCTCCCGGCGTTCGAGAAGGCCCGCTCGCTGATGGCCGAGTACCGGGTGCCGGTGGTCGTCGAGGTGATCCTTGAGCGGGTCACGAACATCTCGATGGGCACCGAGCTGGACAACGTCACCGAGTTCGAGGAGCTGGCGACCCGGGGCGAGCACGCACCCACCGCGATCGCGCTACTCGACTGACCGGGACCGAGAGGGCACGCAATGAGGCTGCTCGTCGTCAACGTCAACACCACCACAGCCATGACCGCCGTCATCGCGGCCTCGGCACGGTCGGTGGCCGCCGCCGGCACCGAGATCATCGGCCTGACTCCCACATTCGGTGCGGAGTCCGTGGAGGGCAACTTCGAGAGCTACCTCGCCGCCGTCGCGGTGATGAACGTCGTCGTCACCTACCCCGGCCCGTTCGACGCCGTGATCCAGGCCGGCTTCGGTGAGCACGGCCGCGAGGGCCTGCAGGAGCTGCTCGAGGTCCCCGTCGTCGACATCACCGAGGCCGCCGGGTACCTCGCGTCGCTGATCGGACACCGGTACTCCGTGGTCACCACCCTGGACCGCACGGTCCCGCTGATCGAGGACCGGCTCACGCTGGCCGGGCTGGCCACCCGCTGCGCCTCGGTCCGCTCCAGCGGCCTGTCCGTCCTGCAGCTCGAGCAGGAACCGGACACGGCGGTGAAGGCCATCGTGCACGAGGCCGAGCTCGCCGTCCGCGAGGATCACGCCGAGGTGATCTGCCTCGGCTGCGGCGGGATGGCCGGACTCGACGACGCCGTCCGAAAGGCCACCGGTGTTCCCGTCGTGGACGGTGTCACCGCCGCCGTCAAGCTGGCGGAGAGCCTCGTCGGGCTGGGGCTCTCGACCAGCAAGGTGCGCACCTACGCGGCGCCGCGCCAGAAGCGTCTGACCGGCTGGCCACTCAGCCCCTGACCGGGGCAAGGGCTAGCCACATTCCTACCCACCTGCCCTAACGGCCACCGTGGAGAGCGCCATGACCAGCCATCCAGTCGTCGACCAGGCCGCCCTCGCGGCCAAGGACCCCGATGGCCACCTCTACAACGACGACCTTCGACCGGCCAAGCCGGACGAGCGGCGCTGGAACACCTACAGCCTGTTCTGCCTGTGGATGAACGACGCCCACAACGCGGGCAACTACACGTTCGCGGCCGGGTTGTTCCTGCTCGGCCTCAGCCCCATCCAGGTCACCCTCGGCATCCTCGGCGGCGTGCTGATCATCTTCGGCGGGTGCTGCATGTCCGGTTTCATGGGCCACGACACCGGTGCCCCCTACCCGGTCGTCAGCCGGCTGAGCTGGGGTGTCTGGGGTGCGAGGTTCACCGCTCTGGTCCGAGGAGTGGTCGCGATCGCCTGGTACGGCGTGCAGACCTACCTCGCGTCCATCGCCCTCAAGGTCCTGATCGTGAAGTTCATCCCCGGGATGGAGTCGCTGGTCGGGACCAGCTTCCTCGGGCTCGACCTGCTCGGCTGGATCGCGTTCCTGATCCTCTGGGGCATCCAGCTGCTCATCGTCCGGCGGGGGATGGAGGCGGTGCGGCACTTCCAGGGACTGGCCGGCCCGGCGATCTGGTTGGTCATGATCGTCCTAGCGGTGTGGATGCTCTGGCAGGCCAACTGGCAGATCTCCTGGACCAAGGGCGGCGGAGACGTGGTGCTCTCGACCGGCGAGCAGTGGTACCAGACCTTCGCCGCTGTCGGGCTCACCGTCGGGGTGCTCGCCACCCTGATGCTCAACTTCTCCGACTTCGCCCGCTTCTCGCCGAGCCGAGAGACCGTCGTGCGGGGCAACCTGCTCGGCCTGCCGTTCAACTGGACGGCCTTCGCGCTGACCTCCGTGATCGTCTCGGCCGCCTCGGTGGAGGTGTACGGCAAGGCCGTGCTGGACCCGGCCGAGCTGCTCCGCGACGTCGACAACCAGTGGATCGTGCTGGTCGGCAGCGCGGTGTTCGTGGTGGCGACCATCGGTGTCAACATCGTGGCGAACTTCGTCTCCGCCGCGTTCGACCTGTCGAACCTGAGCCCGAAGCGGATCAGCTTCAAGACCGGCGGCATCATCGCGGCCTGCGCGGCACTGCTGTCCACACCGTGGAACCTCTACAACTCACCGCAGGTGATCGCGTACTTCCTCGGCGGTCTCGGCGCCCTGCTCGGCCCGTTCTTCGGCATCATGGCGGTGGACTACTTCCTGCTCCGCCGTTCGCGGGTCAGCGTCCCGGACCTGTACGACCCGACACCGACCGGGCTGTACCACTACCGCAATGGGGTCAACTCGCTGGCGGTCTGGGCGTTCGTCCCGTCCTCGGTGATCTCCCTGACGCTGTCCCTGGTGCCGGCGTTCTCCCGGATCGCGCCGTTCGGCTGGTTCATCGGCGCGGCGCTCGGCGCCGTCGCCTACTACTTCATCGCCAGGGGACGGCTGCCGATCCTGCCCTCGGGCGACCGTGCTCGCCGCGCGCCCGGCGAACCGGTGAGTTAGCAGAGGAGGCGTTGTGGGAGAGCTAGACCTGGTGCTGCGCGCTCCGAGGGTGGTCACCGCCGCCGGCGAGGTGGCCCGCAGGGTGGGGGTCGCCGATGGCCGGTTCGTCGCGATCGAACCGCTGGACTCCGACCTGACCGCGCCCGAGATGGTGGACCTCGGCTCCGACGAGGTGCTGCTGCCGGGGCTGGTCGATACCCACGTGCACGTCAACGAGCCGGGCCGCACCGAGTGGGAGGGGTTCGCCACCGCCACCCGCGCGGCGGCCGCCGGCGGCGTCACCACAATCCTGGACATGCCGCTCAACAGCATCCCGCCCACCGTCGACGTGGCCGCGCTCGAGGTCAAGCGCAAGGCCGCCGAACACCAGGTCTGGGTCGACGTCGGGTTCTGGGGTGGCGCGGTGCCGGGCAACCTGCCCGAGCTGCGGGGCCTGCACGACGCCGGAGTGTTCGGGTTCAAGTGTTTCCTGCTGCACTCCGGGGTGGACGAGTTCCCCCACCTCGCGACCGAGGACCTGCCCGCCGTGCTCAGCGAGATCCGCGACTTCGGTTCGCTGTTGATCGTCCACGCGGAGGACTCGGACGCGATCGACCGCGCGCCCACCGCGCATGGCGAGCTGTACCGCGACTACCTGGCCTCCCGCCCGCGCGGCGCGGAGAACGTCGCCATCGCCCAGGTCATCGAGGCGGCCCGGTGGACTCGGGCGCGGGTGCACATCCTGCACCTGTCCTCGTCCGATGCCCTGCCGATGATTCGCACCGCGCGCCGAGACGGTGTGCGGATCACCGTGGAGACCTGCCCGCACTACCTGCTGTTCACCGCCGAGGAGGTGCCGGACGGCCAGACACAGTTCAAGTGCTGCCCACCGATCCGGGAGGCGGACAACCGCGAGCTGCTGTGGCAGGGGCTGCGCGCCGGCGACGTGGACTCCATCGTCTCCGACCATTCGCCGTGCACACCCGAGCTCAAGCGCTTCGAGCTCGGCGACTTCGGGGTGGCCTGGGGCGGGATAGCCTCGCTGCAGGTCGGCCTGCCGGCGGTGTGGACCCAGGCCCGCCGGCGCGGGTTCACCCTGTGCGACGTGGTGCGCTGGATGGCCGAGCGTCCGGCGGCGATCGCCGGCCTGCACCGCAATGGCCACATCGCGCTGGGCTACCACGCGGACCTGTGCGTCTTCGCCCCGGACGACGCGTTCCTCGTCGACCCGGCCCGGCTGCACCACCGCCACCCGGTTACGCCCTACGCCGGGCGCCCGCTGGCCGGCGTGGTGCGCGGTACCTGGCTGCGCGGCCAGCGGATCGGCGACGAGGACGACCCGCGCGGGCGGCTGCTGCGCCGAGGTGAGGCATGAGCTCGTTGCCCGGCACGTCGCGACGCCCACACGAATCCCAGGAAGAGGTGCGGCATGTCCGAGAGCCCTGACTTCGTCACCCTGCCCGACCTGGCATGCCGATCGCTGGGTAGCGGTGTGCCCTACGCCAACGACGAGCTGTTCGCCGAGCGGGAGAACCTCATCAAGCCGGAACCCGCTGTGTTCAGTACCGAGGACTTCGGCCACAAGGGCAAGGTCTACGACGGCTGGGAGACCCGTCGCCGGCGAGAACCCGGGCACGACTTCGCCGTGGTCCGGTTCGGCGCCCCCGGAATCGTCCGAGGCGTGGTCATCGACACCGCCTGGTTCAAGGGAAACTACCCGCCGTTCGCCTCGGTGGAGGCGACTAGCGCGGAGGGCTATCCGTCACCGGCGGAGCTCGAGCGCGCCGACTGGCAGACCATCGTGGAGCGGTCTCCCTTGCGCGGCGATTCCGAGAATTCCTTCCCGGTGGCCGCCGGGCAACGCTTCACCCACGTACGGCTGTCGATCTACCCCGATGGCGGAGTCGCTCGGTTCCGGGTGCACGGCGAGGTAGTGCCCGACCCTCGGCTGCTGCCCGACACCTTCGACCTGGCCGCGGCGGAGCACGGCGCACAGGTCGTGGACTGCTCCGACATGTTCTACTCCTCGCCAACCAACCTGATCATGCCCGGTCGGGCGCGGATCATGGGCGATGGTTGGGAGAACGCCCGCCGTCGCGACGACGCGAACGACTTCGTGACCTTCGCCCTGGCCGGGCCCGGGACGGTGACGATGGCGGAGCTCGACACGAGCCATTTCGTCGGCAATGCACCGGGGTGGGCATCGCTGCGCGGCATAGATGCCCGATCCGCCAGCCTCGAGGAATCCCGGTTCTGGTCCGAGCTGCTGCCACTCACTCGCCTGCAACCAGACACACCTCACCGTTTCCGGCTCGGCGCACACCGCCCGATGACCCACATCCGGATGGATGTCTTTCCCGACGGTGGCCTGGCTCGGGTCCGGCTGTACGGATCTATGGACCCAGCTCAGCGCCGCGTGATCAGTTTGCGCTGGTTCAACGCGCTGCCCGAGACCCACGCCCGCGCCGTGATCGCGCAGCACGCAGACGACGAGCATGCCGCCAAACTCGCGGCATCGCGACCGTTCACCGACGCCGCGGCGCTACCCGACGCGATACTCGCGGTCTTCAGGTAGGCGGCCAAACACCGCCGCCGGATCATCATGCCGCCCGTGACCGCGGTCCCGACGGATCAGATCCAGCGACGACCCACAAATGCCGGTATGTAGAGCCGGTCAACTGGGTTGCGAAGTCGGGCGCTGGGCGTGCTCGAGCCCGTCAACGAGCGCGTTGATGCCGGCGGCGAATCGCTCGTCGCGGTTGTCGAGCCAGACGTGCTCGCCGAGCGCGATCAGGGTGGGGAAGCGGTCACCGGGAAGCGACCGGAAGAATTCGTGAAGCCGCTTTCTGGTCGCCGTGTCCTGGACGCGCTGTTCGTTGATCGAGGTGTAGGTGCTGCTGACCTCAAACCCAATGGCGTAGTCGACAATGAGGAAAAATGCGAGGCCGGCCTCACGGTGGAGGAACCCGGCGGCGTGCAGAGGCCGCAGGATAGCCTCGGCCAACGTCAGCGAGTGCGGCCCGAGGGGGTCGCGAGTCTTGAGCAGGCCAGCGACCCCCGGATGGGTTTGCAGGACGCTCCGTAACCGATGTGCGAGCACTCTGATCTGCTCGGTCCAGGACAGTGCGTGGCTGATGTGGCAGTCGACCTCGGCAAGCACGCGATCAACGATCAGGTCCTGTAGCTGTTCCTTACTACGGACGTGGCGGTAGAGCGCGCCGGGAACCACCCCGAGATGCGCGGCCAGGCCGCGCATCGTGAGCGCCTCGACGCCCTCCCGCGCAATCAGCATCAGTGCCTCGGCCACCACGCGCTCCCGAGTGAGCGTTCGACGGACCTCGTCCTCGGTCGCTGGAGCGTCGAACCACAGCGAGTCCCCCTGTTGATCCCCCACCGACGTCTCCCTCAACGAACATTGACAGTGAACGATGTTCACGTTACCGTGAACAGGGCCGCTCGACAAGTGAACGCTGTCCGCACTACATGGGGACCATGTTCATCACGAGCCGCCGAACAATTGAACAAGGGATCAGAGATGGCCATCATGACGCGCTGGGACGCTTTCCAGGACCTGCGCGGCGCACAAGACCAGATGAATCAGATGTACAAGTTGCTTGACCAAGCGCGCGGTGAGCAGGCCCCGCGGTCCAGCAATAGCGCGACCAGCGCACCAGCTTGGGCCCCGCCGGTCGATATCTCGGAGCACAAGGACGTCTATGTAATTGCCGTCGAGCTCCCTGGTGTCAAGGTCGAGGACCTGCAGATCGCGTTCCAGGACGGTTTACTCACGATCCAAGGCGAGCGGTCGCCGGCTCATGACTCAGACGAGCAATTCCATGTATTGGAACGGCGCTACGGACAGTTCCGTCGCTCGATCACGCTGCCCCTGCACGTGAAGGCGGATGCCATCGAGGCATCGACCGAAGACGGCGTGCTGCGGGTTGTGGTGCCGAAGGTGGAGGAAGTCAAGCCCAAACGCATCGAGGTGCACGCGGGACATACACGAAGCCCCGCTATCGTCGACGCACCCAGCGGCGACAAGGCCTGAGCCTGGCGGAGTTGAGCGGTGGCGCACCCACCGCTCAACTCGAACGACTGCGACCCCAACAGCACGCGTCATCGAGGCCGCGACAGAATCTCTGGTCGCCCACCCTACGAGGGTGGACACTCCAGTCATGGCCGAACCGACGGCACCCGAGATCGACCGCACGCTGGCAAACCTGGTCTCCGTCATCGACGCGCTGTCCTCCCGCCAGAGCGACTGCCCTGGCGTCACACTGACGCTGAGCGGCCTCATCGTGAGCGGACGAGTAATACCGCGGTGGCAATGGTTCGACGAGGTCGAGCACGCCTCGCGGGCCGCCTTCACAGTGCACACTGGCGGCTCTATCGATGACGAGCACGGCGGTTGGGCAAATCTGTTCCGAGCCGATCATGAATCCGCGGTCAGAGACCGCGACGAATACCTCTCAGCGAGGAGCACGATCCAGAACCTCCCCGAGCACTACCAACGTCGCATAGGACAAGAGCTGCAGCCACACTTCATCCACCTGAGCGAAACCCGCATATTCGCAGCTGCCCAAGCCGGCCCATTACCCGTCAGCGGCATGCACTGGCGCGGCCGGCTGTCACAGGTATCGGGATGGTCCTTTGGGATTCATATCTCCGCGGACAAGGACTAAGTCAACTGCCCGCACGGCGACCGGGATTACGAAGGCGACGTTGAGCCAGACTGGCTGCGTGGATGCTCTGGTCTGGCCGGGGTGGCTGGGGCCGGTGCCACCCCGGCCAGACCCTTGTGGCGCGGAGGATAGCGGAGTAGACCTGTATCACAGAGCGTCGACAGGCCAAGGCCGGATCAGCAGAGAAGGTCCGCCCTCCCGGCTGGCGTTCCCAGCACGGGCAGCACCGGGCACCCACGCGAAGCCCCGCCGCGATAAGGCGTAGCGCCGCTGGCCTGCGTCCGCACACGATTCTCGTCTGCGAACGCCGAGACCGAACAACACGGCGCACTGTGCACGCATGGTAACCCGATCACTCGTGCGGCTCGGGCGTCGCCCCAGCACCCGCGGGGCGACGCCCGCCCATCAGAGCCAACGCGATTCGCCATTGACGAGCGGCCGAACCCGCGGACCGAAGTGGCTCACCAGTCACCGCGGGAGCCCCCCGGCGCGTCTCGCGATCCGCCACCACACCGAAGGCGCCCTCCGCGTCTTCAACCGCGACGCCGGTGCCTGTCCCGACGTCCGGCTAGGTGCAGGGCCGTGCACGTCGAACGGCTGCTCGCGGCGGCGATCAAGCACGGGGTATGCATCCGCCTGCGACTCCGACTCGGCGAGCACGTTCGCCTTCATACACGTGCTACCGGGCATAGACTGAACCCAACGGCCCGTTGACGCGGGCGGGAGGACCGGCGGCCATGGATCTCTGGGTCATCTGGCTGATCATCGCGGTGGCGCTCGGGGTCGCCGAGATCTTCACGCTGACCGCGGCCCTGGCGCTGCTCGGTGGAGCCGCCGTGGTCGCATCCGTGTCCGCCGCGATCGGGCTACCCGTGCCGCTACAGCTCGTCGTGTTCGCCGTCGCGTCCGCGGCCGGCGTCGTGGTTCTGCGGCCCATCGCGCGGCGGCACATGTCGGCCCCGCAGCGCCGCGACTTTGGGCTGGACGCACTCGTCGGCAAGCCTGCGTACGTCCTTCGGGAGGTCACCGGGCGGGACGGCCGGGTACGCATCGGCGGCGAGGAATGGACCGCGCGCGCCATCGACGACAGCATGGTGATCCCCGCAGGGGCGACGGCCGACGTCCTGCAGATCGACGGCGCCACCGCCGTCGTCTACCCAAGGGAGTGACCATGGAAGTCTCGGCCCTGCTGATCGCCGGACTGCTCCTCGCGCTGCTCGCGATCCTCACCGTGATGCGGGCAGTGCGCATCGTGCCGCAGGCGCGAGCGCGCAACGTCGAACGTCTCGGCCGGTATCTGCGCACCCTGCAGCCCGGACTCAGCTTCGTCATCCCCTACATCGACCGGGTCTACCCGGTGATCGACCTGCGGGAGCAGGTCGTGTCATTCAAACCGCAGCCGGTCATCACCGAGGACAACCTGGTTGTCGAAATCGACACCGTCCTGTACTTCCAGGTCACCGACCCGCGCGCCGCTGCCTACGAAATCGCCAGCTACCTGCAGGCCGTCGAGCAGCTCACGGTCACCACGCTGCGCAACGTCGTCGGCTCAATGGACCTCGAGCGCACACTCACCTCCCGCGACACCATCAACAGCCAGCTCCGCGGGGTGCTCGACGAAGCCACCGGCAAATGGGGCCTGCGGGTCAACCGCGTAGAGATCAAGGCCATCGACCCGCCGAAAACCATCAAAGACGCGATGGAGAAGCAGATGCGCGCCGAGCGCGACAAGCGCGCCGCGATCCTGTCCGCCGAAGGCCAGCGCCAATCCCAGATCCTCACCGCCCAAGGCGACAAACAGGGCGCCATCCTGCGCGCCGAGGGCGACCGGACCGCCGCGATCCTCAAGGCCGAGGGCCAGTCGCGAGCCATCGACGAGGTATTCCAGGCCGTGCACCGCAACGACCCCGACCCCAAGCTACTCGCTTACCAGTACCTCCAAATGCTGCCCCAACTCGCGCACGGCGAGGGCAACACGTTCTGGGTGATCCCCAGCGAGCTCACCTCCGCGCTGCAAGGCGTCTCCCGCGCCTTCACCGAAGCGGTCCCCCGTTCCCCGGCCACCCGCCAGCAGCCCCCATCCGACGACCTGGCGGCACAGGCCGCCCAGGACGCGGCCCAGGCCGCAAAGGCCGCCGCGGAGGCGGTCGCCGACGCCGCCGAACCCGCCGGCATCCGGAAGATCGCATCCGGCTCCGCACCCGAGCCGCTCGTCTCGGCGGACTGATCCACGAATACCTGCGAACCGACCCAAATCACAGCTCACCAGCCGAGGAGCGAGTTGGGCCACGGTACAGGCCTACCGACCTCGTCGAACTCGATCTCCAAGGTGATCCAGTGCTCGCCGTTGCGGTCGTAGAACGGGACTCATAGGTACCAGCCACAGGCCCACTGGCACCGGCACCGGGCTGTGCCGGCCCTCATCGTTCCATCGGTAGCAGTCCCCCGCTGGCCATGATCGGGGGCTGGGTGGAGTTATTGGTCAGCGAGGGG